>CAYSXV010000010.1:0-7305 GCA_964435215.1 uncultured Candidatus Peribacteria bacterium
CTTTGATACGCTCAAAAAAAATGACGAAAAGCTGAAATAGTAGAAGAACAAATGAGTGATATAGGATGAGTTAAACTTGTAATAGTAAAAATATCTTGAGAAAGCGTATATTCTATAATGAAATTTGAAAGTTGAGTTCATAGAGTTCAAAGAATCCCTGAAACAGAATCTCAGTGAAGAGTACATACATCTACAGTTACAGTAGCGATTATGCCTGAGGCACAAGATGTAGACATAAAAATAGATCCAAAAGATATACAAATGGATACATATGCAGGATCTTCTTCATGATGACAAAATGCAAATAAAAATCAGACTTGAGTAAGGATACAACATTTACCCACATGATTAATAGTAGATATATGAGATAGTAAATCTCAAATGCACAACAAAGAAAAAGCATTTTCAGTATTAAAATCCAGATTATATCAATTAGAAATAGACAGAAAAATGAAAGAAGAAAAATCTCTTAGATGAGATCAGATATGAACTTGAGATAGATCAGAAAAAATAAGGACATATAATTATCCTCAGGATAGGATTACAGATCATAGAATACATGAATCACGATCAAATATTCCTTCAGTACTTATGTGAAATATGGAAGATATAATACAAAAACTTGTACTAGAAAACGAAACTAGATTATTACAAAAATCTAATGAATAACTTTTCATAAAAATTAATAATCAACTCTTATTCTTTAAAATTCACAACTAAAGTCCATATTGCTCATACACCTACAAGTGTATATATAACACGAGCTACAATAGACATAGGACTAAATATAAACGCTACTAAATCAAAATTAAATAATCAAACTAAGCCTCGATTCAATCATCAAACAACCAATAAGATAAGAAATATCCAACTTAATGTTTTCATACTTATATTGATAATATAAAATAAAACAAAATAGTGATATTATTAAATATATAAAAATCAATAAGAAAAATCTGACCATATTTCAGGTCAGATTTTTTTATATTTAAATTAATTATAAACTAATACTATTCTTCATCCATTTTCTTTATATTACCAGACCTTTCATCAATAATTTTCTTAGCTATTGCTTCAGGTACTTTTTCATAATTAGAAAATTGCATTGTTGATGCTGCTCTTCATTGAGTATTTGATCTCAAATCTGTTACATAACCAAACATTTCTGCAAGAGGAACTTTACATTCTACTACAGTAGCATTTCATCTTTGAGATTGTCATTGAATCATTCATCTTCTAGAAGACAAATCGCCCATCACAGTACCAACATATTCTTCTGGAGTAACAACTTCAACATCCATTATAGGTTCAAGGATAACAGGATTTCACTTCATAAATGCATCTTTAAACGCTCTATAAGTTGCTATTTTAAATGCTATTTCTGATGAATCAACTTCATGATAACTACCATCATAAGGCATTACTTTTATATTTATCACTTGGTATCAAGCTAATATTCATTGAGCCATTGTTTCTTTTGCTCATTTATCTATAGCCGGTATAAATTCATTTGGTATAGATCATCATTTAACCTGAGATTCAAATTCATAAACCTTATCTTGAATTTTTTCAAGTTTAAGTAATACATGTCCAAATTGTCATCTACCTCATGTTTGTCTTTTAAATACTCATTCTCAAGTTGAATTGGTTGTAATAGTTTCTCTATACGCAACTTGTGGTTTACCAGTATTTACTTCTACTTTATGTTCTCTCTTAAGTCTATCAACAATAATTTCTAAATGCAATTCACCCATACCAGCAATAATAGTTTGACCACTTTCTTCATCAGAATAATATTTAAAAGAAGGATCTTCATATGCTAATTTTCATAAAGCTGTTCACATTTTTTCTTGATCGGGTTTTGATTTTGGTTCAATAGCCATATTGATAACTGGTTGAGGAAATTCCATTTTTTCAAGAAGAACTGGATTCTTTATATCACATAAAGTATTTCATGTTCTAGTATCTTTCAATCAAAGGAAAGCACATATATGACCAGCATGTATTTCAGATATTTCTTCTCTTTTATTTGCATGCATAAGTAAAAGTCTTCAAACTCTTTCTTTTTGTCATGAAACAGAATTTAATAATGCATCTCATGATTTTATAACTCCAGAATATACTCTTACAAAAGTCAAAGTACCAACAAAAGGATCTGTCATTATTTTAAATGCAATAGCAGAAACTGGTTCATTATCATCTGGTTTTCTTTCAATAATTTTCGTAAGATCGTCAGGATCTACTCATTTCATAGATCATCTATCAAGAGGACTAGGTAAATAAGCAATAACAGCGTCTAGACCAAGTTGAACTCATTTATTACCCAATGCAGATCAACAAAATATAGGATAAAGCTGACTACTTATTGTTCATTTTCTTATAGCTTTTTTAATTAATTCTATAGATATTTCTTCTCATCATAAAAACTTTTCTGCTAATTCATCATCAAACATACTCACTTTATCTATCAAAGCTTCTCTATAGATTTTTGATTTCTCAAGCATATCTGCTGGTATTTCATGTTCTACTTCATTTTCTCAATGTGCTCATTCAAAAGTATACATTTTCATTCTCAAAAGATCTATGATAGCTTTAAATTCATCTGCTTGTCATACAGGCAATTGCAAAGGAATTCATTTATCGGTAATCCTAGATTTTACAGATTCTACTGACATATAAAAATCAGCTCCTAGTTTATCCATTTTATTAATGAAAATAATTCTAGGTACTCAATATTTATCAGCTTGTCTCCAAACCGTTTCTGTTTGAGGTTCTACTCATTGAGATCAATCCAAAAGTGCAACTGCACCATCTAAAACTCTAAGAGATCTCTCTACTTCTACAGTAAAATCTACGTGTCCTGGGGTATCAATAATATTGATATGATGATCTCACCAAAAACAAGTTGTAGCAGCTGAAGTAATAGTAATTCATCTTTCTTGTTCTTGTACCATCCAATCCATTTCTGCAGCTCAGTCATGAACCTCTCAAATTTTATGTTTTTTTCAAGTATAAAATAAGACTCTTTCAGTATATGTAGTCTTTCAAGCATCAATATGCGCCATAATACCAATGTTTCTAACCTTGTCTAAAGGTTTCCTGTCGTTTGCCATGATTAAACAATAAGTTTTAAAAGTATAAAAAAATCGCTCGAATACAATATACAAAAAGGCCAATATTTTGCAAGAGAAATTAATATAATATCTAACTATTTACAAAAAATAATTTAATTTAATACTGATTTTATGACTATATTATTATGTACTTTATTATGTTTTACATTTACAAGTAATCAATCAATATTGTTATATTGTTTCACTCACGATATAATTCTAAGCGAATTATCTAGTTTTAATTGCTGAATTTCCATCTGATTTATTTCAATATTTTTTAATTGATCAAGAAAATCGATTATATTAATCAATTGATCTCATAATTTTTTTTTATCTTTAGGATTTAATTTTATACAGGCTAATTTTTGCAAACGCTCAAATTCTTTTTCATCAAGCATAATTTATATTAATTATAAATTTATTTAGATAGTTACCGATTATAAAAATATTATTGTACTTTCAATGTTATATTTCATTCCAAATCAGGTTGGTTATCAAATGTAACAAATATTTTTACAGTATAAGTTCAGGTTTTATTATAGATCTTGGATGCTGTCATACATTCTCTCGCCTTACATTCTATATTATTTCAATCACCAAACGTCCATTTCATAGTCTTTGGCAGTCAATTCATTTCAACAGAAAAATCAACTTTATCTGAAACCTTTGCAGTTTGAGCTGGATGAGAATCAATATTTATTTTTAGACTGACAAGAGTTTTTTTTACAATAATATTTATTCCTGATCATATAACAATTTCACGTCATTTTTTGGTTTTTATTGTAACTTTAGGGAAATATTCTCAGTTTTCATTTTTATTATCATACCTATATGTGTGTGACACTATAGACTGTGAAAAGTTCTTTTTTATTTCACCATCACCAAAGTCTCGAGTAAAATATACTATTTCATCATTAGGATCATTTACTATTGTTGTAGAAGCATCAAGCTGTACAGTAAATGGATCCATACCTACAGTATCAGGAGTAATTAAAAGTTTTCATACAACATCATCTCTATTAATTTTAACATTAATAATTTTTTCACTTTTTACATCACGATTTACATCCTCGACAATTATTTTTATTTCATAATCTTTATTTTCATCTAAACTTATTTGAAAAGATTTATTATCAGAAGATAAAACTGGTTTGGAATTAACCAAAACACTTTTTACTAGACCAGGAGTATCAGGTGTTATTTTTGTTATATCAAGCTTCAATATCGTTGGTATTTCTTTAATAGTTAAATTTCAATCCTGAAACATATCAGATTGTTTTTGGTTTATTTTTATAAAATTTGGTGATTGTGGAGATTTATAATAAATATCATATAATATATCAAAGTCCATCTGTCATATTTCTATATCGTCACTTTCACACTGTCATGGTTTTCATTCTTCAGTTATAAAATTTACAATAACAGAATAAGTTCATTTAGATGGAAGAGTATAATCTATGTATCATTTTTTATTTTTTATACTGTCAATAATTTTTCATTTTTGATAATCAAATATATCAAATTGATAATCAGTAATTCATATACTTGAATCCAAAAAATTTGTTTTTATATTATATTGAGTCAATTTAATAGGATTTAAAACGACTTCACAAATAGGTACATCTGATTGTTCTACTCTTATAGGGAAAGTATATAAATATTTATTTAAATTAGGGAATCTTATTCATACATGGTAAACTTTAGCTTCTTTATAGACATAAGTAAAACTTACATCATTTGTTTTATCTGGATTTCAATCTCAGTCCACATCCCATACAATAACATAATCATTTAGACTAAAATCTTTAAAAACTTCTGACGCATCAAAAGTAACTTTAGATGGCACTTTTCATACAATAACATCCAAAGGAACATTTTTAACAGAATTATCTTTATTAGTTATTTTTATTTCAGATTCGAAATTTAAATTTCAAGCTTCAAAACTTTTCTGTAATTTTTCTGATGTTTGAGAATTTATATAAGATACTACAAGATTTAAAGGATTGTTTCATTTAGAATAATATATACAAGATCAGTCAAATTTTGCTGTTTTTATATCAATATCTAATTTTTGTCCATTACCACAATCCAATTGTATTCATTGAATTTGAACCTGTCATAATTTAGGTAATATTTGACTATCAAATAAACTAGTATTTATTTCAAAATTTATAATTCAAGGAGCTATCAATTTTAAGCTAGGATCAGACAATACATATATTGGTCAATCTTTTAAAAGAAGAGATGGTCTGATTAGTTTATTGGGGTCTGATAAATCTCCAACAGATATATTTGATATTCTACTAAGTAATACAGATCCAAAAGCTATAGAAGAAACAAAAACTATTAATCATAAAAACAATCACATGGTATATCATAATTTAGGTTTATTTTTAACTGTCACCAATCTGTATGCATTGACTATAATCAAGGCAAATCACAATAGAAATAAAAATCCAAAAAATATAACAACAAAAGTCTGAAGTAATGTTTTGGCAGTTTGTGGAGTAACACCCACACTGCTCATCTGAGTAGGATTACCAACTAAATAATAAAATATAGCAGCTAATCATCAAACCAATAAAAATAAAATAACTGCACATCATACGAGAAACTGTCTCATAGAAATTTTTGATCAAGATTTTTCTTGAGTATTAACTTTTACTGAAGATTGTCATACTCATAAACTTTTTAGTATACTAGCATTTTGTTTATATTGAAAATCAAGTTGTTGCATCTGTTGTTGTACAGAAGTTTTTTGTTCGTTTGTCAAAACATTATTTTTAAGATAATCATTTAGTTTTAAAAATTCCTGTTCTAATTGTTTCTGCTTATACTGCATTTCATCAATCTTTTTTATATTATCATCTTGTGAAGATTGATTATTTTGATTAGCATTTGGAGCTGTTTTAAAAAACGGATCTGTCATATTAAATGATTAATAAAAATAAATCACAAACAATTTAATAAAATAATAAGTTTTTTCAACTAGAACAGAAAGATAAGAAAATAAGCCAATAAAAGATAAAATAAATAAAATATATAATGTCAATACATATAGTATAATTAAATTATTTTGTCTTGTTTTTATAAACAATAAAAGCCATTTGTTTTTGATATACATCAATAGAGATTATAATAATTGGGAAAGAATTTTTAATACTCTCAGCTTATAAAAATGATAACCAAATTTTTATACAAGGTAAGTGATATAAAAAGACTAATTAAAATCTGACTTTTTACAATTATTTCACTTATTATTTATATAGTTTCCTCACAGACTTATGCAAACAGCATAGAATTTGATGACTCTATTTTATCATTATTTACGTGAATAACATCAAATATAGCCAATGCTCATTTCAATTATTGATGAAATGATTTTTATTGAGCATTTTTCTTATTAAGTCCTAGTGATTCATGAAATACAATTACATTAAGCTGACAAACAAAAATATGTACAAAACAGCTTAGATGATTGTATTATAATAATCAAAGATGATACAGACTTTGGCCATTAGATCAAACAACTTTAAATACTTTACAGACATCAACAACTTGATATACAAATCTAACTATGAGTGGTTGACGGTATACTCTATGTAGCTGATCTAGTCCCGATGAAATATACTGACAGATTACACACAATCGATACAGTTGAACAATATTCAATATGATAGCTTGAGTAGAATATAACTTCACAGGGAATACCTATATATGATCACTTTCTTGAACATTAAAATTTTTAAATAATTATACATGACATTTCCGAGATCAACGATGATGAGTAGCAAGATTTTGGTGAACATGAGTACCTGTTTTAAACCAAACATGAATTTGTACTTGAGTAGTAACAAATTGAGCATATCGAAATTGAACGTCTTCATATAACATATTACAATCACGAGCATTATTTATTCGGACACCATTAACATTATGATATTATGCTACTATTCCATGAGAAAACACATGTGATTTTAAATGCGCTAGTTGATACGATTGGTCATGAGCGATCAGTCAATGTATATGACTGTGTTGAAATTGAACATTAAATGTATGATCTTGAGAACAATGTGATGATAGTAACAATATAGATTGAGACTGATGTGATTCTTCTTGTAAATTAGAGACTCCCTTTTGTTCACTTACAAACAATTCTCCAAGATATACTGGTCAAGTAGTTACTTTTATA
>CAYSXV010000010.1:7405-24661 GCA_964435215.1 uncultured Candidatus Peribacteria bacterium
TTGTTCACTTACAAACAATTCTCCAAGATATACTGGTCAAGTAGTTACTTTTATAAGTACTTGATGACGAGCTATTTTTGAATGAATTAATTTCTGAGACGGTAGCTGAACTTGAACATTATCTGGTTCTTGATCTATAAGTACATGACACACATACATAAATTCTTGATCCTATACTTGAACTGTTGTAGTTAGAAATCAACGATCTGGAACTGTTAAAAATACATGTACTACTTCTGTAACTATATTAGCAGCAACATGATTTGTTTGTTGAAATAATATATTAGAATGATCAGAACAATGTGATGATAATAATACAACATCTTGAGATTGATGTAGTGCTACTTGTATAGTAGAAACTCCTTCTTGTTCACTTACAAACAATTCTCCAAGATATACTGGTCAAGTAGTTACTTTTATAAGTACTTGATGACGAGCTATTTTTGAATGAATTAATTTCTGAGACGGTAGCTGAACTTGAACATTATCTGGTTCTTGATCTATAAGTACATGACACACATACATAAATTCTTGATCCTATACTTGAACTGTTGTAGTTAGAAATCAACGATCTGGAACTGTTAAAAATACATGTACTACTTCTGTAACTATATTAGCAGCAACATGATTTGTTTGTTGAAATAATATATTAGAATGATCCGAACAATGCGATGATTGAAATACTACAAGTTTAGACTGATGTAGTGCTATTTGTATCTTAGAGACTCCTTCTTGTACACTTACAAACGATTCTCCCAAATATACTGGTCAAAATGTAACTTTTACGTGAAATACAAATTCTCGAGCAAAAATAACTGATATAAATTTTGGTAATGGTAATTGAGTATGAATTAGTACAAATTTATCAACACACACAACAACATATGTTTACATAAATTCTTGAACATACACAGCAACACTAACCGCTATCAGTAATATAACTTGAGCTTGAATTTGATCAAGAACAGGTACATGTACTACTTCTGTAACTATACTAGCAAATACTTGAGCTATTTGTTGAAATAATTTATTAGAATGAACTGAACAATGCGATCATGGAAATACTATAAGTTGAGATGGTTGTAGTGCTACTTGTACTTTGGAAACTCCTTCTTGTATTTTGACAGCTACTCCAACTACAGGATACGCTCCCCTATCAGTATTATTTTCTTGAACAAAAAATTCTCGAGCAAACTATACTTTAAATTTTTGAACATGAACTAGTACAGGAACATTTACTCTACCTCTGACAAATATTTATTCTTCTACTTGAACTTTTACTTATTCTATAACTTGAACAAATATCCTATCATGAATATATACTTGTATACAAACTTGAACTATTACATCAACATATAGCTGAGTAGTTTGTCGAAGTTGATGGATAAACCAGAGTTGAACATGTCTTTTGATAGGCACATGAAATACAATAGCAACCTGAACAGTAAATTCATGAACAACATTTTATATACCTTGAAATATAATAATATATAGTAGTTGAAGTAATAGTGGTGGAAACATACAAATATCAGGAATAAATTCTGTATCAATATCATATTGAAATCGAGATTGAATAATAATACCTCCAACGGCATTAACAGGATGATCTTGTTCTATTCCAACAAATATTTTAACAAGTATATCTTCATGATTAACCAATCCTGTGACATTATTAGAATTCCAAGCATGAGCAAGTGGTTCAACAATAACATCTAATATTACTTGATGATATTTCACAATCAAAGTTAAAGTAAATAGCTGAATTATATGAAATACATATCGTATATTTAGATCTGCACAATGTTGAACATGACGAGAAAAAGTATCTATAGATGAACTGTGCATATTAGATTCAAATAAAATGTGCGAATTTAGAACAAATAAATTATCATATTTCAATATAGTCTCAAATATTTCAATATGAGTAGGAACTCCAATGATAGTAGGCACAATACCTCGATTAAGAAATGCTCAAATAGATAAAGCATATATGTCAGATCCATTTACTATAGCAAATTTCAATGACACTACATTAGCAACAGTTTCAAAATGAATGCTCTATGTAAATTGAGTAGCTATATGAACTGGTTGATACGTAAAAAATTGAGATGAATTAAACATAGAATTATATTCTAGTAAAAAATATGACACAACTATAAGTTCAAAGATTACAGTATGATCTGTTTCTACAACATTTTATATTACAACAATAGTTGAATGAGATGATAATAGCAATGACTTAAGTAATTTACAAAAGATCAGAATAATGAGTATATTTAATCTATTAATTGAATTATATTCTGATAATCCATCTAAAGAAGCTGAATTTCTATATACTTTAAGAAGTATGTTAATGGATAAATTAGAAGTTTTAGACACAAACGATGATGCTTATTCTACATTTGAATATCTATTGAGTCTTATAGATGCTCGCTTATTGATATCATGAATAGATGAAAGTAATCATATAGCAGCAAACTGTAAAGAATATCAAGTAACTTTTGAAAATTGAGAAAGAGCTTATTATTCACCAGATTTTAAGAAGTTACAATATTTTTCTACACGCGAATCACTTATAAGATATATAGATTCTAAGAATCCTGGAGATTGTAGAATAAACACATACTGATCAGATTATGTAGATATTAGGAATACAGATCCTGACAGACATATATCTCCAAATGGTAAAGTATATAGAATAGAAAATAATAATGGATGATATACATCACCAGATCTTTCTAATACAAAATATTTCGATACATTACAATGATTACGCGCTTATTTAAACATAAATAATCCAGCAACTTTAATACGAAATCATATATTAGATATATCATTTAATCCAATAAATTATATAGCTCCAAATTGAAAAATATACAAAATATATAAAACAGATAAATGATACATGTCTTATAAATTAATAAAGGTAAAATATTTTTCTACTTTAGATTGAATCAAATTATTTATAAATAATAATAATAAAATATAAAAGTCTGATCTTAAACATAAAAAAAAGAGAGACCTTAATGGTCTCTTTTTATATTAAATATTTTTAATCATGTATGTACCTTCAAGTTTATATCATAATTTTCTATAATATTCTCTTACTCATATTCCAGAAATAACAGATAATCTTTTATATCATCATATCATTGAAATATTTTCAGCAATTTCCATTAATTGCTTACCAAATCATTTATGTTGAACTTTTTCATTTCAATGTTTTATTATTTTATTTTCTCATTGTAGCATTGCAACATTACCATATACATGTAATTCTCTAATCATTGAAGTATTATGTCATAATCATTTCCAATAAACGACATTATCATTTATAGGAAGAAGTAACCTAGTAAATCCATACAAATATCACAATATATCTTCAAATGAAATAAATAATTCTAATCATACACTACTTTCATATTTTCTAATTATCAAATTAGTAGTTGTTTTTGTATTATATATTTCATCTTTAGTTTTATTTCTAATTTCTCTACTTCTCGTATCTAAACTTACAAAATTTCTAAAACTAGTTAAATCTGGTAAATTTCAAACAATCAAAGTTTCATTTTTTCATTTTATAAATTTCTTTAATTCCAAATCAGTTAATTTTTTAATTATTTTAGAATTTAAATATAGTCTTCAATAAAATTTTTTTAATATATCTATATTTCAATTTTTTAATTTTCATTTGATTTCTGCATGAGCTAATTGAGAAAGATTAGTAATATTACTTCATGCAACAATCTCTTGCGCTGGTATATCACGTATAAGTCTCTTAATTCTAGTATAAGGAGGAGTAATTTCCAAAAAAGTCTGACTTATTAATTTTTTTATATAATCAATAGAAATAGGTTTATATTTTCAACTTTTATAGAGATTATATAATTCCGTATTTGGTATAACTGATGTAGGATAAAATTTTATTTCATCTGGTTTAACATAAATATCTGAATATATTTTTTTAAATGTTCACAAGTCCTTTATATAAGTCGAACCATAAAGCCCCGGCATAATATGAACAGAAAACTTAAATGCATACTGTCTAAGCTTATGTATTGCCTGGCGAAACTGTTCTATCGTATGTCCTCTTTTATTTTTAATTAAAACATCATCATACATTGATTGAAGTCATATTTCAAGTCTAGTTATTCACATTTCACGCCACAACCTACAATTTTCATCTGTCACATATTCTGGTCTAGTCTCAATAGTCAAACCTATAATCCTATGATTAGCTTTCTCATTTTTTTTTATAGAATCTTCTAATGTTTTAGAATATTTAATTTTATCCAATCATTCAAGAGTATACTTAAATCTTTGTTCTGATTTATGTTCTTCTCCAATTTCAAATTGTTGATTTTTTATTACCAATTTAGAAAAATTATTAACCGCATCATAAAGTGATTTAATAAATTCTATTTTATATTTTTTTGGATAAACATCTCGAGTTCAGCCAAGAACAATCATTTCAATTTTATCAGTTGGATGACCAGATAATGTTAAAGAAGTTAATCTATTATAAACTTGTTTTAAGGGATCAAAATTATTTAACAAAGCTCTCATGGCACCAGGTTCAGATTTAATATAACTCTTTGGCATAGTAGGATCATTTGGACAAAAAATACATTCCCCTGGACATCGAAATGGTTTAGTTAAAACTTGTATAGCAACTATACCTGAAGCAGACCTGATTTTTCTTTTTTTGAAAAATTGTTCAAGTTCAATATTTGGTTTAATAATTTTATTATCAATCATTTCACGATAAGATTTCAAAATAGCTATATTACTTGGCAAATCTTTCATTTTGTATTTTCTAGCAAAATCTCTTTTACAATCGACAAAAAGTTCAAGATTTATTTCATCTTTAGGTATATCTATAAGCCTTTGTACGAGTTCTGAATAGTTTTGCATAAATATATATTATATAAATTAGACTACTTATAAAATTTAAGATACATTTATCAAAGGGAAAATAAAAAAAACTGACTTTCTGCCAGCTTTAAATATTATTTATATATTGATTTATTTACCCTCACTAATTATATTATGCATTATACCATTAATTAATTTTGGAGATCATTCATCACAATATCTTTTTGCAAGTTCTACAAGTTCATTCAAAACGACTTCTTTTGGGGTATCTAATTCTTTTCGTTCCACATATCATAAAATAAACAAAGCCTGGTCTATTACATCCATTTGGTCATAATCAAAACTCTGAGCATATCCATTAACCTTATTTATCAATTCATCTTTGTATTTATTGAAATTATTTCATACTTTTAGAACATAATCAATATCTACATCTTCAGCTTTCCATTCATCAAAAAAACGATTTAATACATACATCAAATCTTCTTCAGATTCTCATGATAAATATCAATCTTTTATCATATTCAAAAAAAGTTCTCTTTCTTGAGAAAACTTTTCGGTTTGAGATTCAAATGTACTATCTATAAACAAAGCTTCTTTGATAGCAAAATCTTGAGTCAAAAGTTTAGAAAAAAAGCAAACTTGATAGAAATAAGATAAAACTATTTTTCTAGCATTTATTCTGTTATGAACATTCATGACCAACTTTTTATTTAATTATAAATCTACCTGTCGGTAGACAGGCCAAAGACTATGCATCAACTACTTTACCTTTTGATTTAGTTTTTATAGTCAAAACTTGCTTTCATTTATAATAACCACATGTAGGACATACTCTATAAGATAATTTCACAGCTCCACAATTTTTACATTTTGAAGTTTTATATGTGTCTTTAATTCTCTTTAGGTTAAGACCAAGTCGTGTTGAATGTCTACTTGCTCATTTTGCCTGAGATATTTTTTTCTTTGGACCTATAGTCATTTTAATACATTAAAATTAAAAAAATTATTCTGATTTTTTTGTAGTTTTTTTAATTGGTGTTTTTTTTACTGTTTCTTTTTTTACTGGTGTTTTTTTTACTGTTTCTTTTTTTTCAGCTGTAGCTTTTTTAACTGGTGTTTTTTTCTCAGCAGAAATTTCTTCTACAACAACTTTTTTTTCAACTTTTACTGGCTTAACAACCTGCTTAGTAGTTTTTACTTCTTTTACTTCTTTTACTTCTTTAACAGTTTTTAATGGAGTATTTACTTCAGTTGAAGGAAAAACTTCTACAACAGTTTTAAGATATACTCTACCATCAAATCTCCTAAATTTTTTCTTTTTAAAAGATACTACTCAAACTATTTCTGAAAGAATAGTAAAATCTCTTCACATATAAACATTTTTACCACATTCAAATTTATTACCATTTTGTCTGATAATAATATTTCATGGAATTACTTTTTGTCATCAAAAGACCTTGACTCCTCTATACTTTGGTTTTGAGTCTTTTAGATTTTTGGTCGATCACGCCGCTTTTTTATGAGCCATTTTTTTATGTCAATAATTAAATATAACGAAAGGTATATATATCAATCCCTATCTTTTTTTCAAGATTAATATTTAAATATTTTAGTATCAGTTTTTATTTCTATAAATTTCTCATACTGGTAATAATCTTCATATAATTACATTTGCTTTTAGATCAGAAAGATCATCTATTGCTCCTCTAAGTGAAGCTCATACCATTACTCTTATAGTTTCTTGGAATGATGCAGCAGAAAGCCATGAATCTGTTTCTTTTGCTATATTTGTTAATCATAAAGCTAATCTGATTCATTTTGCTGGTCTTTTTCATTGATTAACAAGTTCATTATTTACCTTTACAAAATGTTCATATTTCACACGAGTTCATGGTATAAAACTAGTTTCTCAAGAATCTTGTATAAATACTTTTGAGAAAAGCTGCTTAACAACTACCTCTATATGTTTATCGTTCAAATCTTGTCACTGTCACATATAAACTTTTTTTGTTTCAGATATTATATATCTCTGTGCCTGTAAATCTCATACAATATTTTTATATTCCATGATATCCAATGCTCAATTTGTTAATACTTCTCATTTATAAACTTTTTCTCAATCTTTATTCTTTTTGGGAGTTAAACCAGTTAATGATCTACTAAAAGTATCTTGTATTCAAATAACTATACAATCATCATGAACCTCCAATACTTTTCATTCTTCTTTAATCTTCAATTTACTTTTTCACTTCTCAGCATAACTTGCTCATTTTTCAAGCATTTGTCATTTTTTAAGTTTTGTAGTATATCAATCTTTTATTAAATAATTTTTCTTTGTATATTCAGATACTATTTTAATAACTGTTGTTTTATTTTGTTCTGATACTTCAGAGAAATATATTGTACCATCAAAAGGAGCAACAACAGCTGGATTTTTTGGAGATCTTACTTCAAACAATTGTTTTACTCTATCTATACCATGCGTAATATCACCTCATTTAGCAGCTACTCATCATTCATGGAAAGTATTCAAAGTTAACTGTGTAGATGGTTCTCATATAGATTGAGCAGCTATTATTCATACTGGAGTTCATATATCAACAACCTTTCTTGTAGCCAAATCCATACCATAACATTTCTGACACACTCAACTTATACAGTCACAAGTCAGTGGACTTCTAAGTTTCAAAGAATCTATTCATTGTTCTTCAATTAAATTCATAGCTTTTTTATCAAGAATTTCTCATTTTTTTAATATTATTGTTCAATGTTTATCAACAAGATCTTCTGCTGGTGTCCTACCATATATAACATTGAAAAACTTTTCTCATCTAAGTTCTATTTCTTCTTTAGAGAATATTACATATTTAGTTGTTTCACAATCTTCTTCTCTCACTATCACTTCTTGTGAAGAATCACAAAGTTTTCTTGTTAAATATCAAGATTCTGCAGTTCTAAGAGCAGTATCTGCTTTTCATTTTCTTCATGAGTGAGCAGATATAAAATATTCAATAGGTTTCAATCATTCTACAAAACTTCATTTTATAGGAAGTTCTATTACTTCTCATTGCGGATTAACAACAAGTCATTTCATACCAGAAATCTGAGTAAGATGGGTTTGAGATCATCTAGCTTTAGAATCAATCATAGTATAAAGATCATTACCAGGTCATATAATATTTTTAAGGAATCATTCTATTTTTGATTTTACATCAGACCACAATTTAACTATCAATCTATGTTTCTCCTCATCAGACAAAAAGCCTCTAAAATAAAATTTATAAATATTATTTGATTGTTCATCTCACAATTTTAACATATCTTCTTTTTCTTTTGGAACCTTCATATCAAAAACATTTATAGATATAGCAGCTATAGTTGAATAAGCAAATCAAAGGTCCTTTATATCATCAGCAACTCTAACAGTTGTTGGCATATCATATTCATCAAAAACAACACTCAATATTTTTACCAAATCTTTACTAGTAAGTTTTTTATTGATAAATTTTAATTTCTCTGGTAAAATATTATTAAATATAACTCTTCAAACAGTAGTTTTTATAGGCTCTCATTTATAAATAAGAATTATTTTATCTTTCACTACAATATCGCTATTTGTATATGATATCAATACATCTTCCATCGATCCAAATATTCATACAACAGGATTTTTTTGTTCTCGCTCTTGAGCTGTATTATAGTCAGGATATCTAGCATCAAATTCATCAGTAAGATAATAAGCACCAAGTACCATATCTTGTGAATGGGTGATAGTAGGATCTCAAGAACCAGGTTTAAGAATATTTTTATCTGCAGCTATAAGTTCCTTTGCCTCTCTTTGAGCTTCATCAGATATCGGTAAATGTACCGCCATTTGATCACCATCAAAATCAGCATTAAATGCTGGACAAACAAGAGGATGAATTCTGATAGTTTTTCAAGGCATAAGTTTTATTTTAAATGCTTCTATTGAAAGTCTATGCAATGTAGGAGCACGATTCAAAAGAACATATTTATCTCTTATAACTTCTTCAAGAAATTTTAACGCAATAGGCGATTCTTCTTTAATAAGCTTTTCAGCTTGTTTTGGAGTATAGACTATTTTCTTTTCTATAAGTTTACCTATAATAAAAGGCGTAAACATTTTTACAGCTATAGCTATAGGCAATCCACATTCATCCAATTTTAGATTTGGACCCACAGTAATAATAGATCTTCAAGAATAATCTACTCTCTTTCATAAAAGATTTTTTCTAAATATTCATTCTTTTCAAGAAAGCATATCGGATAATGATTTGAATATTTTTATTCAAGCTCAAGCTTTTGAAGTAGAATTTTTCTCTCATACCAAAAGATTATTTACAGCTTCTTGAAGTAATCTTATTTCATTTTTTTTCACAACATCTGGCATACCTACTTGAATCATTTTTTTAAGTCTGATATTTCTCATCAGTACACGTCTATAGAAAAGATTAACATCAGAAGACGCAAATTTTCATCATTCAAGTTGAACAACTGGTCTAAGATCAGGTGGTATAACTGGCAATTTTCTGATTACCATATTTTCAGGTTTTACATTTGATATATGAAGATTTATCAAAAGTTTAATCAAAGCCATGGCTTTTTTCTTTTGATCTTCAGATTTTATATTTGGAAATTCTTGTACTCTCCTTTTAATTTCTTTTTCTACATCAATACTTTGAAGCATTTTAAGTATAGCTTCTGATCAAGAAGAAAAAGCTATTAAATCATTAAATTGGACAAATATATTTCTATAATCACTTTCCAAAATAGTCGAACCAAAATCCAAATCAGAGACTATTGATTTTAATCTATTAAATTCCTTTTCTAGACTATCTTTATTTTCTTCAAACAATTTATCTATTTCTTTTAATCTTTTTTCATCTTTTCAATCTTCTTTTGACTTTATTTTTTCTTCTTTTAAAAGTTTATCTAGTTCATCTAGTCTTTTTTCATAATCAATTTTAATTTTAGATTTTAATTTTTCTTTTGTTTTTTCATCAACAGTTTTAACAAGTACGTATTTTACAAAAGTCAAAACTTTATCAATCTCATTTGAAGACAAACCCAATATTTGATTTATTCATCATGAAGGACTAGATTTATACCAAACATGTATAACTGGAGATGCTAATTCAATATGTCACATTCTAGATCTTCTTACTCTAGAATTTGTAACTTCTACTCAACATCTTTCACAGACAATTCACTTATATCTGATTCATTTGTATTTTCCACAACTACATTCATAATTTTTTACAGGACCAAAAATAGACTCACAAAAAAGTCAGCTTTGTTTTGGTCTTCAAGTTCTATAATTGACAGTATCAGGATTATCAACGACTCAATGCGATCGGCTAGAAATATCATCAACAGAGGCAAGAGTTACCATAAGTGAGTCAAATTTTGTTTTATACATGAATAACAAAATTTAAATTATAAATATTATTTTTATATTAATTTTCTTCTATTTCTCAAAAATCTTCCATTTCCTGTATTACACTTTCAATCAATTCTTCCTTTTCATGAGTAACATCTTCAGATTCATACCATCATCATTCGACAGCAAGTGGTCAACTAAGTAATCATGAAAGTCATAAATCTCTTATTTTCTTTATTCTTTCTTGATGAATAGTTTCAGTCTCTTCTATTGTCAAAGGAGTAACGTTTTGTCACAATCATTTAAACAGATATGTAACAAGATTAAAAGATTCTGGTAATCATCAAATCTTTGGCTTTTGTCATTTTATAATTGCTTCATAAAGTTTATTTCTTCATACAACATCATCAGATTTAACAGTTAGCATTTCTTGTAATGTATATATAGCAGAATAAGCTTCCAATGACCACACCTCCATTTCTCCAAATCTCTGTCATCATTGTCTTGATTTTCATCAAAGTGGTTGTTGTGTAATAAGAGAATAAGGTCACACAGATCTAGCGTGTATTTTATCTTCTACCATATGTACCAATTTCAATACATGCATATATCATACTGTTACTTTTTGATCATAAGGTTCTCAAGTTTCTCAATTATAAAGAGTAACTCTAACTTGATCAGCCAATCAACATCTTTCTACTAATTGACTAAATTCATTTAAACCAAAAGATCCAAAAGTTGGTACAGCAAATCTCACTCATAATATTTTAGCAATATTTCATAATTGTGTTTCAAAAAGTTGTCAAAGATTCATACGAGAAATAACTCAAAGCGGATTTAATACTACATCAACAGGTTTTCAATCTTCAGAATAAGGCATATCCTCTTCTGGAACAACAACTGCTATAATACCCTTATTTCAGTGTTTTCAAGCTAATTTATCTCATACTTCTATTTTTCTTGTAGTTGCTACATAAGCTTTAATTTTTTTTCTTACTCATGCCATTAAGTTATCTCACTTTTTAGCGTCCAATATAACAACATCAATAACTTTTCATTCGCTTCAACTTGGCATATAAAGTGAAGTATCTTTTACATTTTTAGATCTATCTCAGAATATTGCTTGAATAAGTTTTTCTTCTGGTGTAAGTTCTCATTCACTTTTAGGGGTAATTTTTCATATCAAAAGATCTCATCATTTTACTATTGATCATATTCTAATTACTCAATCATCTTCAAGATTTCTAAGTTTTGACATAGAAACTCAAGGTATATCATTTGTAGTTTCTTCAGGTCCTAGCTTTGTATCAGCAACTTCAATTTCATATTCTTCTAGTTGAATAGAAGTTAATTCATCATCTTTTACTAATCTTTGAGAAATCACTATAGCATCTTCATAATTATATCATTTCCATGGCATAAATGCTATTCTTAGATTTTTTCATAAAGCCATTTCTCATCATACAGAACATGGTCATTCTGCTAAAATATCTCATTTATTTACCTTTTGCTTTAAAGTAACACAAGGGACTTGATTTACACAAGTTTTATGATTTGATCTTGAAAAATTAGTCAAAACATATTCTTTTGTTCAAGATTTATATTTTACTTTTACTCTCTTTCAATCAACATAAACAACTTCTCATTCCTCTTCTGCTTTTATAACAGCATGTGTCATCTGAACAATATCTTTTTCTAATCATGTACCTACCAAAGGAACTTCCATTTTCAACAATGGCAAAGCTTGACGTTGTTGATTAGTTGCAATTGAAGCACGTACAGCATCATTATGATCAACAAATGGAATAAGTGATGTATTTGGACTAAATATTTGAGCGGGATTAACATCCATATGAGTTATATCATTCACATGAAAAGTTTCCATCTCATTAAAATGTCTAGCAGCTATACGCTGTCAGATTATATTATTATATTCATCAATAGGTGTTGTCGCATCAGCTACATAATATTTTTCATCTTGCTCTGGAGATATGTAGTCTATAGTTCAGTCAAAAAAAGATTTAACAGAAATAAATTTATTATATTTTCCATAAAACTTTTCTAGTTTATCTGCCATCTGTTCATCTATATATTCTCATTCTTTTGCTATAATTTTTTTAGTAGGATTTCATTTAGCATCCAATTCAAAAGTATCACGATGGATTATTCTATTTAATAATTTTTTCTTTTTAGGTTCTACTTCACGCAATATTTTTAAAGCTGGAGTTTCCAAAAATCATTCCTCATTAACACGAGAATAGATAGATTGATAGATTACAAGTCAGATATTTTGTCATTCAGGAGTTTCTATAGGACATATTCTTCAATAATGAGAAGGATGAACATCACGTACTTCAAATTTCGCAGTTTCTCTTTTAAGTCCTCATGGCCCAAGAGCAGTAATTCTTCTTTTATGTTCTACCTCAGATAAAGGATTGATTTGATCAAGAAATTGTGATAGTTGAGAAGTAGCAAAAAAACTTTTTGTAGCATTATCTATTATTTTAAAATTAACAAGATCTGTTATTTTTATAGCATTATCAAGATTCAATACACTGAGTTTTCATTTTACACTCTTAACAAATTTTCTCATAACGGGTTGTAAATGCGCATATAATATTTCTCACATAGTTCTTATACGCTTATTTGAAAGATGATCAGAATCATCTACATAATATCATTTTTTATAGTTTGATAAATTCAAAAGATATTTTATAGAGGCTACTAAATCTTCACCATCATATAAATCTGAATTAGCATCATCTATAGATTTACTTAAACCAAGTTTAGCATTTAATTTTCTTCTAGCTATTCTACCAACAAATATTCTATTTGGATCCATAAATTGAGCTTTTACATAATTCAAAGCACTATCAGGATCGATAAGTTCTCATGGTCTTAGTTTATTATAGATATATTCAGCTGCAGATAATGCATCTTTTGTAGTATCTTTTTTTAAAGTAATTTCCAAATGGTTTGTATCTTCCTCTTCAAAACAATCTTTAAATAATTCTCTTATACCTTCATCATTTTCCATACCAAAAACTCTAAGTAAGGTAGTTATAGGAAATTTTCTAGATTTATTTATTCTAGCTACAATCACTCAAGATTTTTCAACTTGTACTTCTAACCAAGGTCAATTTTCTGGTATAACCTTAAAAGAATATCTAAAATCTTTTTTAGCATAAAATATTCAATAAGATCTTATTATTTGAGATATTATTACTCTCTCTACTCCATTTACTACATAAGAAGCAGATGGCGTCATAAGTGGCATTATACCTATATTAACACGTTTACTGAACAATACTTTTTCTGTAAATTTTTTTCAGTCCGCTAATTCTACTTTTTCTACAAATTTAACTTTTCAAGTAATAATTCATCAATAAGTAAGTTCTTTTTTCTTACAATTTTCGACAGTTTCCATACAATCTTCAATTTTTATATCTCATATATGTATATATAATTTTTCTCAAGCTATATCTCGTATTGGATTAATATCTTCAAATAATTTATGAATATATTTATTAACAAAACTTCGGTATCATTTTTTTTGCAAATCCAAAAGATCAGGAAATCATGAAAAATTTCTTGGTTTTGTAAGATATATTACTCAATCTTTTTGATAATAATCTTTAAAAACATCCTTTATTTTAGGAATAATCTTTGATTGACCTACGTCTTTTTTATCCGTTTTTGAACTAACGGGCAAATTAGAAGGCTTTGATACTTTACCTCCTTTTTTTAGGTTGAGTTTTTTTTTATCTACCATGGGTACAAAAATCAGTTTAGAAAATAAACAAAAAAATATAAAATCGCAATGCTGATCCTACATTATTTTTTTCTCTGAACTACCAATATTTTTCTTCATTTTCTTCTTCTTCTAGCCAAAACTCTTCTTCAAGTTCGAGTTTGCATTCTTTGTCTAAATCAATGAGTCCCAATTCTTTTTTTCCAATTATATTTTCTAATTCTTTTCAATTTACTAGCCATTACAACTATATTGAGAAATAAAATATATTACTTAAAAATAATTATTACTTTATAAATTCAACTAATCCGAAATTCCTAGCTCTTATAATTTCTTTTCTAAGTTTTTTCTGAATACTTACTCAATTATGAGTATATTTTCTTGGTTTTATATCACCAAATCTAGTAATATATTTTTTAAACATAGGAATAGATTTCCAATTTATATATTTAGCATTTTTAAGATCAGCAAAGAAACTAATTTTTTGACCCAACTTTTTTTCTTCTCGTGAACTTATTATATCTTGTAACTCTTTTTGTAGTACTTTAAATTCAAAACCAATTTGTTTTTTTGTTCTTCTAAATATATCATACTTAAGTATAATATTATTATAAAGGAAAAGCTGTTTTATATCCTTTACATTAGCAGTCTCCAACTGTAAATAATAAGAATAAAAATAAGCTTTATCATTAACTTGAACTCATTTTAAAGCATACAATAAATCCATAAGTCATATTTCATCCTTACTAATGATATTATCTTTAAAATTTTTTTCCAAATCACTTATAAAACTTTTACGATCAGATTCTTTTGTTTTAGAGTCTAAAAGCAAAACTAATTCATAATTTTCCATGACAAACTTTTATCTACAAAATAAAACTATATAGATAGCCTTGTATACCCAGTTACTTCAAATCAACTAGGCATAATATCTTTTATTTTTTTACTATTATCTCTTATATATTCTTGTTCCAAAAGAACCAAATCAGATAAATATTTTTGTAATTTACCAGCTATTATCTGTTCTACAATATTTGCTGGTTTATCAGAATCCAACATTTCGGCTTTAAATTTTTCTAATAATTCATCACGATAAGATTGCGGCACAGATTCAAAAGATAAATATTCCGGATTCATTGCTGCTACTTGCAAAGCAAGTTCTTTTGCTGTATCTTCATCTCCAGTATAATAAATAATAGATGCAACTTTGTTACCTGGATGATTATAAACATAAGCATTTTTATTTGAAACAATTATGTCTTCAAGTTTTGTATTTTCACCCAATTTTCCTATAAATTCAGTAACCATTCCATTCATTTGATCTAATAATCATTTATCTACTTGAGATAAATTATCAATATCGTTTGTTATAGTACATATTTTATCCATTATATCATCAAACAAAGCACTGAAAAGATCATTTTTTACAACAAAATCAGTTTCACATAAAAGTTTAAGAGCATATACTCTTCAATCTTTTTTTATAACTTTTATCAATCATTCATTTGTTAACCTATCAGCTTTTTTTGAAGCTTTTGACATTCATTTTTCCTTTAAAATATCCAAAGCTTTATCGAAATCTCAATTAGATTCTATAAGAGCTTCTCTACAATCTTTTAATGGTGCGAATGTAATTTCTCTAAGTCTTTTGAGTAATTGTATATCAACTCCACTCATAATACCATATTTGAAATAATAAAATTTTTATTTAACTAAATCCTCCAACGAAGATATTTCTTTTAAA
Source organism: uncultured Candidatus Peribacteria bacterium (assembly GCA_964435215.1). Classification (GTDB taxonomy): domain Bacteria; phylum Patescibacteriota; class Gracilibacteria; order Absconditabacterales; family Absconditicoccaceae; genus UBA6263. Next base: position 23,180 of record CAYSXV010000010.1, read on the forward strand.
TCATCAATCTGATTAGGATATATTTTTATCTGTATTTCAAATAAATTTATTATCCATTCTCCAATTCATCTAAACAAAGCTAAAGGAGATTTTTCTCATCATATAACATTATATTTGCCTTTCCACGCATCCAACACAAATAATATCCATACAAAAACAATAATTAATATTATAAGGAATCATAAGTACTTTATAACCGGCAAAAAAAACAATATAAGACTAAGTATAAGAAATAATATAAACAAAACAGACCATCATAAAGCTTGCCTGAGATGAAAATATTCAAATATACTCATTTCTTTTTTGCCAACAAATATCATTATCCCAAAAAAGAGGTACATCAAAATAGCTCTTTTTTTTTCCAAGCTACTTGGAACATACAAGTTATTAATTGATCATTGCTGATCGATTGTTTGTTGAATTTCCTGCATGTCTTATTTTTTTAAGATAATATATATTTCATTACAAAATCTAAACTTTTATAACTTCAAATATTAGCTATCATAAGTCTGTCTTCTGGATAATATCTTGCAAAATTTGTTGATGAAATAATTATACTGTCGATATTTTTATTTTGAGATAATTCATCTACAAAACCACCCAACATAGTTCAATCAATAACGACAACTAAAGCTGGTTTTTTACTAAGTTTTGTAACTCATCTATATATCTTATTAATTCTATTAAACTTTCTTTTATAAGTTAGTTGTTCCTTTTTTGTTAAAGTCAAAAAGTCTTCACTATCCATAAATTTTATCATATCGTTCATAGAATCAATTCTCTTTTTAAGAGTTTCGAAATTAGTCAAAAATCAAGCAGGAATTTTATAGTTAAGATAAAACACTCAACTAGCTTCTGCTAATTTAGCAAGTTCTTCATAGTACATTTTTTTTTCACTCACAACCAATACATCTCTTCATTCAGACTTTGCTTGCTGAATTTTAGATTTTGCATTTTCAAGTTGAGCAATTATAGACTCAGGATTAATAACCACTAAGCCATTTATAATTTCAGCCCAATACTTTTTAGTTTTTGGATGTGCTTCATTTTTCAAAGTACCAATATGAACTTGTGCATCAACAATTTGTTGAATAGAAACAGTCATATTATCACTTTCTACGAAATAAATAAAGGGTCTACAAAACTACAATTTCAAAATTATTTGAAACTTACTGTAGCTCAAGCCTCTTGTAATTTTGCTTTCAAAGTTTCAGCTTCTTCAAACTTAACTTTTTCTTTCACAATAACTGGAGCTTTTTCAACCAATTCTTTTGCTGCTTTTAAATCAATATTCAAAGTTTCTTTTACAACTTTGATAACAGCAATCTTTTGTTGTCCAATTTCTGTTAATTCAACATTAACAGTATCAGATCAAGCTCAAGCACCAGCGTCACCACCAGCAGCTCATCATGCTACAACCATAGCGGCAGCAGTCACTCCAAATTCCTCTTCTAAAGCTTTTACAAGTTGATTTAATTCTAT
>CAYSXV010000010.1:24761-26514 GCA_964435215.1 uncultured Candidatus Peribacteria bacterium
ACACCAGCAAATCATTGTAATGGATAATTAAATATGTAAGCCAATTTTGATATAAGCTCTTCTTTAGTTGGCATATTTGCCAAATCATCTACATATTCTCCATTATACCATTTTTTATCAAACCATCATCACAAAAAAGAAAATGATGATTGTTTTTTATCCTTTTTATATTCTTTTAATAACTTGTTTACAACTTTTAATGGTCAATATTGATCTCATGTTGCATATAGAGCAACTACTGATCAGTCTAAATCTTCCAATTTAATTTCTTCATATCAAGCTTCTTTAAGTGCTCTCAAAAAAAGTCTTTTTCTGATTACATTAAATTTTCATCACATTCAAAACATTGATTTTCTGATTTTAGTAGCATCAGGAACATTAATTCATGATTGTTGTACTATAACCAAGTTATCACAATTTTGAATATCCTTGATATAATCCTTTATAAGTTCTTCTTTTTTCTGTCTTGTAATAGCCATTGCTTTTTTACTATTCTTATAAAAAAATAACCTTCGAAACATTAAAGGCTATACCAAAATCATATAAATGAATTCTGAATAACCTAGGTAGGAACGCATATATTTACGTATTAAACAACCTACTTTCTTTGGCATAACAAGCAATGTTTATATTTTCAAAACACAATTGCAAGAGATTTTTTAAAAAAACCCGCAAAATGATAAAAATTAAAGCGGGCATTAAATAATATAGAGTAAACAAACCATTGTCTATATTTTATAGTTTTTCACTTTCTCAGCAGTTCTAGATATTATAAGTTTAGCAATCCTATTTGGAATAAGATCAGTTTTTGAATGTTTAAATATATTTTTCACAGAATCCTCATCTATATCTATTCTATAAAGAGTCGCTATTAACTTATTTCGATCGTAATCAATTAAATATTTTATTCTAACTGAAAGTAAGATCTCCAATTCCTTTAAACCAAAATCAAATACTTCAATATCTTTGTTTTGATCTTTATTTTGAGGCTTTTTAAGTCAAAACTGATTAATTATTACATCAAGAGTATGTTTATCGATATCCATTATTTAAAACCAAGAATAATAAAACTTTATATTAAAATATAAGCATATATATACAATAATTATAATATTGTCAAGTATTCTATCATTATTTTATATATTACAAAGTAATTTAAAAGCTTTTTTTTGCTTTATTTGGTTTTAAAACTACTTAAGCTTATAATTATAAATACCCAAGTAGAAGATACATATATAATATATAATATATAATATTTAAAATAAATCTGACACATTATCATGTTCAACAAAAGAAAACAAATAATATTTCTAATTACAATCTATGTTTTATCATATTTTTTAAATTCATTATTTTTTATAAATTTCAATAAAACAAAAGCAGAAGATTCTTTAAAAAGTACAAACATAATAGCAATATTGGTAGATCAAAGTATTTATAGTGATTTATCAAACGAAATTCAACGATATACAAAAAATTATATACAAAAAGAAATATCAAATAGTAAAGCAGTAGTATTACCTATTAACATACAAAACTTTAAAGCCAAAGACATAACAAAGATTCTTGAAAATATGTATTTTGATTGACTCAAGGATGAAACCTCAAAATTAGTATGACTTATTTTATTATGAGACATTCCTCTACCTGTAATCAACAATCAATGATTTATTTATCCGAGTATATATCCATACGTAGATTTTGAAAATCAAAAATTTATACGAAGTGATCAACAAAAATATTTTATATATAA
>CAYSXV010000011.1:0-9848 GCA_964435215.1 uncultured Candidatus Peribacteria bacterium
TTTGATAGCTGATATGATAGATGGTAATAGTCAATTTACTCTTTTGACAGATCCGTCTAATCATAATTCTCAGAAAAAAAGTGAATTTTCTATAATATCATAATTATTTATTTTACCATCGTAGATTAGAAGTAATATAGCAACTGTCATAGGTAGATCAAAACTTGTTCAGATTTTTTTTATATCACTTGGAGCTAAATTTAAAATAATTTTTCTCTTTGGTAAATCTAAACCAATACTACGAAATGTTGCTCTGATCCTTTCTTTTGACTCTTTTATTGCTGCGTCTGGTAATCATATAATTTCTATACCAGGTAAAGATCTGTTGGAGTCTGCTTCTATTATAATTTCAAATCATTGTAATCCCAAATTTGTAAATGTCTTGATTTTCTGGATCATTATCAAACTAGAAAATAATAAATATTTTTTTGTATAATCTTTTTTGTTAACTTTGCAATAGTTTCTGTCAAAAATATAGTTGACAAGATTCTTACTGGTTGAAAATCATAATAAAATAGATAGACTCTGGCCACTTTTATTTCTACTTTTTTTGTAAAATGGATTTAGTTCAATTTAAAAATACTTTTGATTGATTTCTTAGTGATTATTTACAACAAAAAACAAATTATGCAAAAAAATTATTAGACGATACAACATTAAATAAAATTATTGATTATATGCAAACTTTTATGTTATCTTGATGAAAGAGGATAAGACCTTATGTTTTGTATCTATCTTATAAATGATTGGGATGAAAAAATGAAGATGCAATAATGCGTTTTGGTATGATTTTTGAACTGTTACATAGTTTTGCATTGATTCATGATGATATAATAGATAAATCTGAAAAGAGACATAATATAGCTACTATGCATTATTATATTAATAATATTTTATGAGAAAATAATATGCATATTGCTACATCTCAAGCTATTTTGATCTGAGATTTATTGTTTGCTCGAGTTTATAAATTGCAATATGAGAATCATGATTTTGATGAAAAATTACTTTATGCAGCAAGACAAAATATTCATGATATGATACAAGAAGTTATTCTCGGTGAGATGATAGATGTACATATGGTTGTTTGAGAACAAGCAGATGAAAAATTGATAGATAAAAAAAATCAATATAAAACAGCTTCATATACTTTTACAAGACCAATGCTTGCTTGAGCTACTTTGGCTTGAGCAAATCAAGATACTTTGGATTTGATTAAAAGTCTTTGAGATTGTGTAGGTATGGCTTTTCAAGTAAGAGATGATCTCAAGGATATACTTGGGACAGAAGTAGATAAACGTATATTCTCTGATATACAAGAGTGACAACAAACCTATTTTACAAATTATGTATTCCAAAATTGATCTGAAGAAGATAAAAAACTACTTAAAAAATCATTGGGACAAACGTTGACTGACAATCAGATTAAAGAGCTTCAGAAAATGTTTTATGATAATGGATCTATAGATTTTGTAAAATCTCTTATAAAAAAATATGCTGAGCAAGCCCAACATATTCTTGATGAAATATCTTTTGAAGATGAATATTCTAAATCAGCTTTTTGATCTTTGATTAAAAAAATTTGAGATTTATCTGTTTAGTCTAAACTTAATTTTTTGAATTGTTCGACTATTTTTTTATGTCTCGTAAATAAATGTCGATAATGAAGTTTCAATATAAATGTTATAAAAAATAATGTCCATCATATCACTGCAAAAACTGATATATAGCTTTTTTTCTCTACTTTTTCTTGTAATATTGGCATAGAAATTGTTTCTTCTTCATTTATATTTTGTAATTGTGCTGGTATAGGACATCAAAGCTTTTTGAGTATAGATTTTCCTGATTTCAAGTATAGTCACTCTTCTTGTAGGTATATATTTCATATCAATGCACATTCTTTTTGTGTTCAACGCAAACTTTCATATCATTTTGAAAGTTCTCTAAACTTGAATGGATCGAGATAATTTTCTAAAACCAATCAAGTAGCTGTCTTGACTTCAAATTTTTCACTTTGTATATTTGATCATCAGTATTTTTGTTTATCAGATATAGAAATTGAAATAGGAATAATTTTGTTTACTGGTAATCGTTTACGAGGATATACAATAAGTTGTTCTCAACTCCAAAAAAGTTCATTATCATCGTATAGATATTCTTGCTTGTCTATACTCAACTTTAAACTCTTTTTATCTATTCATTTTCAATCATCTTTTATTTCAAAAATAAAACTAGAATCCAGAGTTACTCAATTTGTTTTATTTAGTGGTTTTGTCATTTCTATTATTGGTGGCACAACATCAGGTTCACATTCTGGTACTTTTGCAAATGGAATTGAAAATGATTTATTTAGAGCTATTACTCTTCAGTATTTTGTTGTTAAATATGATCCATCAGTAAATTCAAATGTATTTTCTGTTATATTTTCATTACTTTTATAATAAAGATTGAATAGTGCTGTTTTAGTATCTTTAAAATCTTCATTATTTATTTTGTTAAATAATATTTTATCGTATTGTATACTATAATTTGTAGTTTTTGATTGGTCTATTGGCACAACATTTATTACTTTTATTTTTTTTGTGTCGTATTTTAAAACCAAATTTATCGTATTTATAGTCTCTCATTTAGATTCTATTACTATATTAGCCATATGATCACATCCTGCGTGTAATTTATCAGAAGGCGCAAATCTGACTTCTGGATATGTAGAATTTAAATAAATATTAGCAGCATATGTAGGCAGTCCTATTATAAACCCTGAAATCAGTATTATTTTTAATAAATTTTTTATTTTTTTCATATTATGTTATAGTTTTTAAAATATATTATATATTATAATCCTAATTACTTTGATATCAAAGTGATGATACTTAAGATACAAAAAAGATTTGACAAATTTTTATCGATATTTTTGACTATTTACTTGTTTGAAATATTATTTAGAGATATTAATATTTGTTGTTTAGTAGCTTATTTATTTACATAAATTTGTAGATAGGTTGAAATTGAGGTGTAAAAACGTAGAAGATGTTAAATATTAATGCCTTTAATTTATAATTATAAAATATGGCAGATCAGAGTAGTCTTCAAAAAATAGAAAATGAAAAGAAATTAAATATCCAAAAAACTATAGATTATCCTATAAATGAAGCTTTGAAATGATGAGAATTGAAGGATACTATTTTATCTCAATGAAAAAATCATAATATATTGATGCCAAATCAGGTTTCTATATTATTAGATAAATATGAAAATAGAATTATAAAAAAAAGAAAAATTAATTTATAATCTATCGATAATATATATTTTTTATATAAAAAGTTTGTAGATTCATATTGTGATTATAGTGAGTATCCATCAGATTATTTCTGAAACTATTTTTGAAGTTTTTGTTTTGTTATAATATTTGTAAAAAACTCACCATTGATATTTATCTATTATTGTTTTTCATATATTATTTTCTGTTTCTTTTACTTTTGTTTCGAAAGTATTCTTTTCTAAAAAATAATTTTTAGTATCAGATTGAAATATTCATTCCATAAGGTAAATGTTTATATTATTTTGATATTTGCCAATATATTGTTCTTTTGCAAATTTAGAAATTATCTTATCACATTCTAAAAAGAATTTTTGTTCATTATTTTTGTAGTATTTTTTAATTAAGGTGTGAATAGAACATAATAATATTACTAATACGGCGTATACAGCTACTATAAATAAAAATATCGCTGATCAATAAATATTTAATCATGTTATATTTCATATTTTATCTATCAATAATTGATATATTGTTTGTGATATTACAGCTCAAGTCATTATTGTTTATAAAATATAAATATCTTTAAAACTATATATTATTTTTCAATCTTTTTCAACTACCGGAATGAAATTTCTTCGAAATATTGGTATTTTTTGATTGATACAATATTGATTTCGAGTCTTATTTCTAAAAGTATCTCATGGTTGTGGAAACCTCAGTGTAGATCATATAAAATTATCCTGATTTATTACTACATTTAATTTTCATAAAGTAACGTTACCCAGTGTATTTATAGAAATTTTTTTATCAATACTTTTTGTCCAAAAATTTTGTGAAGCTCATATTATATAAATTTTATTATGAGAAACCCAAAAATAAGTCTGATTGAAATATTTAAATCGATTATTTTTGTTTACAATAAAATGATGTAATTCTTTTATAAAATTACTATTTGTGTTTTTGTAGATTCACAATTTTTTTATTATATCTATTAATTGATCTTGAGTTATTAGCTTTTTAAATATATTTATTTCGTAAGCAAATCTACAGTTTCGATAAGGTGATTTTATAATTTCTTTTAATATAGATTGGTCAAATTTTTGTTCATCAAGTTGACTATAAATATTCTGGAAACTTTGAATAAATGAGTTTGAATTTTTATCTTTTTTGTTTGATAATTTGTAAATTTGCGGTAGAATCTTTATTCTGATAAGATTTCTTAAACTTGTTTTGGTATCTTTATTTGTTTCATCTTGTATATGTGGTATATTATATTTTTTACATATTTCTGTTATTTCAGATTTTGTGAGGTCTAAAATAGGTTTTAAAACTTTTTTGCCTAATAAATGATGTTCTTGTATTATTCACATGCTTTGAAATCATTGCATACTACATCAACGTAACATATTCATAAAGGATGACTCTATACGATCAGTAAGATTGTGTCAAAATAAAACCAAATTTATTTTATACTTTGTAGCAGTTTTTTTTATTTCTTGATATCTTCGATTTCTTAAGTTATTCTCAGTCTTGGTTAAATTATTTTTTCTTGTTTTTATTATTAGATTTGTTCATTTAAAAAAATTTTTTACAAAATTTTCGTCTTTAATATTGTTACTTCTTGTTTTGTGGTTTAAATGTATAAAATATAAATTATCGGTATTAAAATTGTTTTTTAGAAAAAATGTTCGTAATAAAACTGATAAAAAAATACTATCTGATCATCATGATACAGCAATAAGTAATTTATAATCAGATTCTATATGTTTTTTTAGATTTGTAAATATTGTATTCTTGCTTTTGAACTCCAAGTTAATAGAATTTGTTTCAAAAATGTTATTGATGTGTTTTTTTGTCATTTATAATTTGCAAATATCTATAAAACCAATAATATTTTAATGTTTTATTTTTTAAAATAAACCCTTATTAGATGAAAGACCAATCATTTATTATTAAGATCGCCGATCTGATTAATCAGCCATGAAAAAAAGATGAAATGTTTTTTGAAAAGAAGTTTACTGATCAATTACCAAATTTAGATGAAAATTGATTAACTTGAAGTGTATTATTACAATCTTTGGATAAAAATTCAATACTAGTTAGTCTTATCGATGTAAAATGTATATTGGATGATATTTGTGATGTATGTCAGAAAAATTATAAAAGAAAAGTATTTTGAGAATTATATAATGCAAAATTTATTCTACCCGACCATTATAAAGATGATGATAATTCGACTGAAGAAATTTTTCCTATAGATCATAAAGATGAAAATATAAATATAGAAGATATGGTAGTACAAGATATTGTTCTACAAGAACCTATAATTAGACGTTGTAAAGATTGTGAAAAAAAAGATATTAAAGAGGATAATATCCAAGAGGATAGCGATGTAGAATATTTTGAAGGAAAATGAAATATAATTTTTAAATAGAATATCATTGTATGAATAAGAATCGTTATAAAAATGAAATTATCTTGATGTGCAAGCAATGACCACAGAATGCAGATCAGGTTTTAAAAAAATTAAAAAAATATTATCCATATCTGTGAGTAGGTACTGTATATAGAAATTTATCTGAGCTTGTAAGTGAATGAATACTAGAAAAGATATCTTGAGTAACAGATAAAGCGATTTATGACTTAAAAAAAGATGATAATTTACATGGACATTTGGTGTGTGAAACAAGTTGAAAAGTGATCAATGTAGATATTTCTAAAATAAAAAATCTGGATTTATGATTACCAGATTGATTTAATGTAAGCAAAGTTGAAGTTATTTTTTATTGAAATTTTTGATGAGAAGATTGAGAGTGTAAAGGTAGAATAGTTATGAAATAAGCATTATATAAATTTTTTATTTAGCACTTTGTATATATCATTTTTTATTTTTGGACCAAATATATCAGGTAAATGGTGCTATAGGAATAAATTTGTATGGCAACTTAATTTTAGGTTGAGAAAATAATAGTATCGAATTGAAACTTGTCTTCAAAATTTTTTCTTTTGCTGGACAAGTATCTATTTCTCAAGATAAAATAAGCTTATTATATTTTGAACTTTCGTTTAATAGACGTTTATGAAATATATCTATATTTTTGATAAAAATGATACGATCATCTATATCTTTAAGATATTTTATAGTTTCTAAGCAAAGTTTTTCGTCATCAGCATTGATTACAATTATTTGTTTTTCTTTATTTTTTATAAGATCTTTTTTATTTTTTATTACAGCTATATTTTTAGCTATTTTTTTTGTATCTTTATAAAACTGTTCTTTTGCTTCAGGGTATCATGTTAAAATAATGGCTTTTGATCATTGTAAAACAAGATTAGCTATTAAAACCATAGAATAATGAGATCATCATTCTTTGCATTTATAGTGAATAAGAGCAGGTAAATTTTTTTCGCTAAAATGATGCTGTTTATCACCAGATTTTAAGTTATTTATTATGATATTCATTTTTTATTGAAAAATTAAATTAATCATGATTTTTCTATATCTTCTATCTTTTTTTTGTCAAAATTTTTATCCAATTTATAATCTATTTTCTGTGTCTGTTTTCATTCTCTTCATTCTTTTAATTCGATTTCTATTTTATCGTTTCTAGGATAGTCGTTTTGATATTTTTTTGTAGAGTCAAAAAGATTATTTCTTACTAATTTTGCTATAAATGCCAATAATCATAGTTCAGATACTTTAAAAAAAGCTACAATGATAAATAATATCAAAACTATTACTGCAATCATAATTCAAAATATTTTTGATCATGATTTGGAAGCTGCGTTAAAAAGTGTCAAAGATATAGCTACTCATACGGCTAGTATAAATAATTGTATTATAGAAATATTTAGTGGTCCTATTTGGAAAGACATACCACTGAGTAGTCATTTTTTAATATTTTTAGGATAAACAACTTTCATAATAAATATTGTAACTTTAAAGCGCTAAAACCTAATATTATTATATTCTTTTAGATATGATCTGTCAAATTAAATATCTGTTTTAATTTTGATTTTTAGTTCTGAAGTAATTAAAATAGTCGCTATTCAATGTAATAATATCCACAAAGGAGTATTTTTTATAAACATTTGCAAATAAATATTATTTATAACTATATTTCCTATTCCTATTGAATTATTTATATTAAAAATACTTACTCATGTAATTGCTATCTGTATTGTCAGTATAAAACTTATTACAGTGAGTGGTACGAAAAAGATATATAGAGAATTTTTTAATATTTCATCTTGGGGTATATTTACTGATATTTTCGATTTTTTGTAGATTATCCAAAGAAGTGCAGCATACATTATCATTATTATAGTTGTCTGTCAATTTAACAAAAAATTTGCCAATGCTTCATTTTCTATTCCAAAAATTCTTATTCAATTATTATTGTTTAGATAATTTATAAGTAAATTTATTGATTGTGAAGCAGCTAGGCAGATACTAGATAAAATATAATTTCAAAGAATTATTTTTATCATCTTTTCTAGTCATATTGTCACCGACAAAATTACTAGTGCTCATATTATAACTATAATAATATAGATTATTATGTCTTGTGTCATCTGTATTTTTTAAAGCTATTGAAAAAGACTTATTATTATTTAGATATAATTAATAATTATTTCGATTGTAGTTTCAACTATCTTTAAATCTTATGTTTTATAATGTGAAAAAAGTTAGTCAGATCATTTACTTTATTAGAAATACTCTTTGTAGTTATTGCTGTTTCGATATGATTGATGTCAGTTCTGACTGCTGTAGATTATGCTCTTCGTAATGTCCAATCTGTTAAGCAAAGAGTAATAGCTATTAATCTTGCAAGAGAATGATTAGAAGGAATATACCAAATAAGAGATACAAATCGACTAATTTGACCTTCAAAAAAAGATGAATGTCGATTGGATATGAATCCATTGGTAGATGAACCTAGTGATTGATGTTCAGATGATACTTGGATGTGAAGTGGTAATTATATTTTACAAAAAACAATATCTGATAATCAGCAATCTTTCTATATATCTTGATGATCTAATTTGAGTCAATTAGATTTATCTGATTGAATACAAACTGGTGATAATAAATTTGCATTATGTATATCTTGAAATTTACGAGAAGCTTGTCCTGATCATAATTGATCAGTAACTTATTTTAGACAGATACATGGTGAGTGATTATTTTCTAAGGATTCAAATACAACTGGTTGAGATTATCTAACTTGTGCTAATTGAATCGATACCAATAGTTTCCCCAGTTTAGACTGTCGATGAATCGAAGCTAAGGAATATCGTTTTTGTTCTAAAGTTGCTTATGTGGGACAATGAAAATGAGAAGTAGAATTGTGTTGATTGATTACAAACTTTGCAAAGTAATTATTTTTTTTCAAATAAGAATTGTCATCTATTGTTTTGTACAAGATTTTCTATTAATTTAAAATTATGACCTTCGAAGAATTTTATTAATCAATCTGCATCGTATGTATATATATTAACTATTTTCAATTCTTCTCATGGTAAAATTGTTGTAGTTTCATTTTTTATGGTTATTTCGGTCTTTTTATTAAATATGAAATTATATTGATATTTAATAGCTTCTAAGTGTTCTATTTTTTTTGTATTTAATGAAAATATTCCATTATTCTTTGGTATACTTAGTCATTCTATAGGATTGAGAAATAAATTTAACATCTCCTTACTAGATAAATATCAATAATATTTTTCAAAATCTTTCAAATCATCTTTTGTTGTTTTACCACTTCTGAGACGTACATCTAACCATATTTTTTCTCCAGATTTTAATAAATTATATAATATATCTATTATGTTATTGGGGTTTATATTACCAAATGTATTACTAAAAAAAGTAAATATTTTTGTATCTGAATTTGATGCTAGTTGGCTAAGCTCTCTTTTAAATTCATTTGTAGAAAAATCTGCACATATAAAATATTTTTCTATATTATTTATTTTTTCCATCCTTTTTATTGATAATTCTAACATGTTTTTGGAAGAATCTACTCAATAATAATCTATCTTAAATTCATCTTTTAAATTTTCAAAAATAAAAGATTCTATGTCAGAATTTCAGCATCATAAGCTTATTATTGCTATATTTTTATTTTTAGAAAATATATTTTTTAATCCAAAATCAATAAAAAAGTTATAGGTATAAGATCCATAATATACATTATCTGTTTGAACTATATCATAGTAACGGCTTGCTCAATTATTCATATATAAAAACTTTTGTTCTAAGCTTCTGTTTCTTAAACAATAGGATAATTCGTCATTAAGATTTCAATCTGATATAAGATTATAGATTTGATTCATCTTTATAGGTAGAAATAAATGATATATTAAGAGAAACTTGTATGTATTTTTAATTTACTATTTAGATTACCGAAAACATTTCATTCTTTATATTTTATAATGGCACAAAAGTTTCAGTTCATATTTTGTTCTATCGATATAACATGTATTTTTTCATCAAAATTTTTTGTATTTATTAATTTTTCGAAAACCTTTTTATCTTGAATTTTCCAAAATATACGATTAGTATTTTTGTAAACAAGATTAA
>CAYSXV010000011.1:9948-25355 GCA_964435215.1 uncultured Candidatus Peribacteria bacterium
TTTTTATCTTGAATTTTCCAAAATATACGATTAGTATTTTTGTAAACAAGATTAAATGTATCGTTGTCTAGATCATAAAATGTCTGACTTAATAATATTTCTTTGAATTCTTGTGCTGTATTTATTTTGTTTGCTAAAAGATAGTATTTTAGTATTGAATCACATTCTTTTATAGATTTTTTTTTATTTTTATTAAATCCAAAAAGTTTTCTTAATGGTTCATAAATTGCTTGTGTTTCAAAACTCATTCTAATCTGTTTGTCTGTATCCAATCAGCTTAATGTATTTATATTATTTTCTCTATCGTGTAATTTTAGTAATATACATCTGATATCTTGCATTCCTCAATGTAGTATTTTTTCTATCTTATCATGAAATTTTTTTTGAGGATCATAAAAGAAATAGTCTATATTATCAGTTACAGAGTCAACCATAAATCAAACTTCATATCAAAAAGTTTTATATATCAGCTCTAATGGAATATCTTTACTATCTTCTGAAGTATCATGTAATATGCTAGCTAGAATAAGTTTTAAATCTCCAAATCTTCTAGCTGATAGTAGAGCTACTTTTATGGGATGTTCTAAAAATGGTCATCATGAATATTTTCTCTTTTGTCATTGATGCGCTTTTAGTGCTACATTACAAGCTTTTTGAATGGTTGCAAAATTTTTTTTGAAATTTGGAAATTCCAATTTTATCTTTTCTAGGAAAGTCTTTATTATGTTTTTTTCAAGCATCAAAGCCTCTAGTTATAAACTTTATTTACAATATATATTTAAATCTCAAATACAAGGTTTTAAAATTTAGATTGAATATTCTATTTATTTACTTAACTTGGTTTTGTTTAAACTTGATTTCGTATAATGGACATAAGACAAATTGATCTTTTTTTTGATTATAAACCAGTCTTTGATGAGAATCCTCAATTTATTGTTGATGATATTATTTTTTCTGCAAAAGAATATTTATCACAAGATAAGATAGAACAGATACAAAAGGCTTATGAATTTGCAAGAGAGGCACACAAATGACAAGTTAGATTGTCTTGAGAACCATATATAATTCATCCATTAAGATCGACTCAATTTCTTATGGAAATTAAACCAGATTTAGAATCTATTCAAGCTTGTATCCTTCATGATGTCGTTGAAGATACACCTATTACTTATGAACAGATAAAAAGCGAATTTTGACATGAAGTTGCTGATATATGTGAATGATTGGTTAAAGTATCTAAGATTAAGTATAAATGAGAAGATAGACAATTGGAAACTCTAAAAAAAACTTTTCTTGCTATGGCAAAAGATCTTAGAGTGATTTTTATAAAATTAGCTGATCGTATACACAATGTCCAAACATTACAATATCATCCTAATCCAGAAAAAAGAGTCAAAATAGCCGAGGAAACTTTGAAAATATTTGTACCTGTAGCTAAAAGACTTGGTCTTTATTATTATCAGCTTTATCTTGAAAATTGATCTTTCAAAGTATTGAACCCTAATGAATTTGATAGGATTTTAAACTACTTGAAGAAATATTTTTGAGAATGAGAAAAATATACAGAAAAATGAATAAAAACATTAACTACTATGTTAAATAAAGAATGAATTACAGATTTTGATGTTAAATGAAGGATAAAAAGTCCATACAGGGTTTATGAAAAATTACAAAAAAAATATAATACAAGTGATTTGTCTAGTGTTATGGATTTTATTGCATATAGGATAATAACAAAAAGTGTGGGTGACTGTTATATGGTTCTTTGAGTTATACATAAACATTATACACCACTTATAAAAAAAATAAAGGATTATATTGCTGTACCAAAATTTAATTGATATAAAAGTATTCATACTACTGTTTTATGAATGTTTCGTTTTCCTGTAGAAATACAGATAAGAACATATGAAATGGACGATATTGCGGAATTTTGAGTTGCTGCTCATTTTGCTTATAGTGAAAATAATTCTTCTGTTTCTGTATCTCAACAACAATCTCAATGGATTAAAAGGTTGCAGAGAATAGTAGACGCTTATAAAACCGCTGATGAAAAAGAAAGTTTCAAAAATGAGCTAAATATAGAAGTATTACAAAAATGAATTTTTATTTATACTCCTCAATGAGATGTTATAGAACTTCCTGGTTGAGCTACTGTACTAGATTTTGCTTTTAATATACATTCTGAAATTTGATTAAGATTCAAAAACGCATTGGTTAATCGAGAAATCAAACCTATAAGTTATGTTCCAAATAATTGAGATGTAATACATATAAATACTTTTAAAAATAGATATTCAGCCAATAAACATTGGTTAGAATTTTTACGTACACCGACTTCAAGGACTCAACTTTTGAGATTTATTAGACTACAAGAAAAAAAAGAGCGTTTGGATGCTACTTTGCATTGACTAAATAAAGAACTTAAAGATCTTTGATTATCTGTTTATAAATCTGATAAAGATAAAATACATAAAATAATTGAAGAAACTGAATTAGAAAAAAGATTATTATTGGTTTTTGAAAAAAAAGATACATACAATAGTATTATAAAATTAGCTTATCCTGGTTTATTCATTTCAAATAAACTTGAAAACATAAAAGTCCCTTATAAAAAATCTGAACAGTCTATTTTGCAAGTTATAGTCGATAATAATAAGCTTTTGAATTGTACATTTTGTCCTGAATGTAAGCCTTGAATTGATGATAAAATAATAGCAAAATCTTCAAAATTTTGAATGAAAATACATAAGATGGATTGTAAAGCTTTGAAAACTATATCTTTTGATAATTTATTAGAGGCGCATCGAGATAGCCAAAATAATAATGAATATAATTTCTTATTAAAAATAAAAATGATTAATAAAAATATGTGAGTACTTGATGTTATGTCGATTTTTTCTGAATTAAATTTCCCTATATCTGAGTTAAAAACCAAAAATCATGAGGATGGTAATAATATTTTAATTATAGAATCTATAATTTCCAATCCAGCAAAAGTTTGATTTCTTTTGAAAGACTTGAAAAAATATATTGGTTCAATAGATATATTAAAAAAAAGTATAGAGTAGTTTTATATATTCAATGTTGTCAAAATGTTTAATCTTTTAGCGCAAAATAATTCTTATATAGATCTTACTACCGCTACATGAATGAAGGATTTTTTTATAGTTTTGATATCTTTATTTATATTCCTTTGGATTGTATGTATTATACGAGTAGGAAAAGATATAGCTTCAAGGACAAATAATGTATTGCTTCAGATAGTCAGTATTATTTTGATTACTATATTTTCACCATTGATATGACTGCCATTATATATTATTATAAGACCTGTTGGATATAAAAAAGATAATATTCCACGGAGAGAAGCTTGTGCTTTAACTATGATTTCTTGTTATAATTGTGGCACGTTTAATCCCAAAGAATATGAATGTTGTATAAGATGTTGAGAAAAGCTTAGAATAAAATGTAAACAATGTTGAGAACAATATCCTCATAGTTACCAATATTGCAACAAATGTGGAGCACCAAATATTGAATTTGATTTATAATTTTCTAAATATTTCTTATGTTATTGGCTTTTGTTCTAGTTATTATTATTACATGATTAGCTATACTTTCTAGTATATATTCTATATTTGCTCCTTTTGTTTCTAGTTTCGGAGATATAGTAGATTATAATATAGCTTATTATTGAGCTATCTCTGCTGTAGAGAGAGGAGAGCTTGTTTTAAAATATAAGTGACCATGATTTGTCTGATCTTGATGATGGTTGGATCAGAGTGTTTTTTGAAAGCCAAGCGATACTGTATTAAGCTGATTTTCAATATGATTTACTAAAAGGAATTGAATGCTATGGGATATAAATTCTAGAACAAATAGGATTCCAAATCTTTGAGAATGAAATGTAGATAAAAATTTGTGGTTAAGTGGTTCTGAAAATTACAATAAATTGGATTATAAATGAGTAGAAACAATTTTGTTGAGTATAGATGAGTCTTTAGTTGAAAATTCATACAATACTAATTGATCTTATAGAGAAAATTATTCATGATCTATAATATCTGGTCAATTTAGATTGCCACCTCAAATATTTTCTAGCTTTAGTTATAGTTTATTATGTAATGATTCTTCAAATCCAGAAATATGTGATCCTGATCAAGATGGTTTATATGATGATATTATAGTAGATTGGTCAATGAAATGATATTATAATTGAAATCAGTTTTTTATAATGCCAAATGAATCCATCTCTTATTATTGAGATGAGAAAATTGTAAATGCTGATCAAGATACAACTATAAGAAAATCAAATATAAATAATTCATCCTGAATAATATTCTGAAATTCAATGAATATTTTCAATGATACGGCTAGTAATCCAAATTCTCAAAATGTTATATCAACAGACGTAGCAAATATATCAACTAAAACTTTTACTGATATACTTTCTAGTGATCAATATACTTGATTACAAATTAAGTTTGCTTTGGTAAATTTTTTGCGTTCATTTAGTAGTAATATATATCCTTTTTTGGAATATTTTTTTGAATTTGATTCTCCTATTGCTGATAGATTTTATACAATACAATGAGAAGGTAGAAAATGAGATTATGATATAAAAATAATTATAAAAAAACCAACATTTAAAGAAACTGTTGCTGGTAGTTTTACTGTAGTTTTCTAATAATAAATTATTTTATTAGTTTTCATTCATCTAGTCTGATTATATAATCAGCAAATTTTAATATACTTTTATCATGTTCTATCATGAGTATAGTATCTCAATTATTTAAAAATTCTTTGAGTACTTTTAAAAGTCTTTCTATATCGCTTGGATGTAATCAAACCGTAGGTTCATCCAAAAAATATACAGTATGTCATCTATATTCTTTTAGTAAATGTTTTACCAATTTTAATCTTTGACTTTCTCATCAAGAAAGAGTATGTGCTGGCTGTCACATCCTTAAATATCCCAATCATATATCTACCATCAATTGTAAATCTTTTTTTATATGATCTATTTCTTTAAAAAATTCTAAAGCGTCTGAAACATACATCTCTAGTACTTCAGATATATTTTTATTACGTCGCTTGATTGCTAAAATTTCACTCTTATATCTTTTTCATTTACATAGGTCACAAGCTACATAAGTATCTGGTAGAAATTGTAACTCAATTTTTTTGTAACCATATCATTGACAGGCCAGACAAGATCACTTTTCAGAATTGAAACTAAAATAACTAGGCGTTAATCAAAGATATTTACTGTCAGTTGTTCATCCGTAAAGAGCTCTTAAGTTATCAAATACTCATATAAATGTTGATGGACAAGATCTGGGTGTTTTACCTATACTTGTTTGATCAACATAAATTGTATTTTTTATTTCTTCGTGTCATAATATTGTATCTACTCATAAATCTTTGTAAAATTCTTGTAATGCTAAATTTTCATAATGGCTATATTCTTCTGTGCGCATTACTGGAGCAGCAATAATATCTTCTCGACTTCGTCATTTTTTTAATAATTGAAGTCTGATATATCATTGAACAAATTTTTGTTTTTCATTTAGAAATCTAAATAGTGTTGTATACATAAGAGTTGTTTTACCCGCTCATGATGGTCAAGTTATGATAGTGAAGCTTCACAAATTTATATTAACGTCTATTTCTTTTAAATTGAATTTATTGGCTTTTTTTATTTTAACTCGTTTGTTTGATGGCTTATGATTAAATTTTACTGAAACTTTTTTTTCTCAATTTATATATTTTGCTGTTAGTGTCTTTGATTTTAAAAAGTCTTCATAAGGACCATTAAATGTCACATCTCAACCGAAATCTCATGCTCATGGTCAGATCTCTATTACTCGATCAGATGCTTTTATAAATTCTTCATTGTGTTCTACGACTACTATTGTATTTCACATATCTTTAAGTTTTCTTATTGAATTTATTGCTCTTACAATCTCTCTTTGATCAAGTCATATTGTAGGCTCATCTAATACATAAATTATTCATGTAAGCTTATTTCATAATTGTTTAGCTAGTCTGAGTCTTTGTATTTCTCATCAAGAAAGAGTGTCTATTCATCTGTTTAGCATAAGATATCACAATCATAAGTCATCTATGGTTTTGATTCTATCAAGTAATGGATGTGTTATCCTTTCAATTAAATTTCAGGCTTTTCATGATTGTTCTTTAAATGTTTCCAAAATTTCAATGATATCTTTCATAGGTACCTTTTGTAGATTCCGTATATTATATTTGAATTTAGAATTAGATTTTTTATCATTTCATAATGTTAAAAAAACATTTAAACTTTCTTTTTTTAATCTTGTTCATTTACAATCTGGACAAGTTTTCATTTCCAACATTGCTTGAAAATCTACCGTCAAAAGTCATTTTACATATTGATCTTTTATAATATCTTCGATTCATTTATAATACATACTTGTATATTTTCATCAGCTATTTACTCTTATAAGTTCCTCATCTCAATATAAAATTACATGTAAAAATCGTTCTGGTAAATCTTTCCACATTTTGTCTATATTCATACTATATTTTTCTGCTATCCTTTTTAATACTGCTTGTCAAAATGCAGAATCTCTCCATGGTAAAATTGCTCTCATATAAGTACTGTTTGGATCTAGTATTTTTTCCATATCAACTTGTAAAACTTCTCATATTCCATGACACATTAAACAAGCTCATTCTTGGCGATTGGGAGAAAAATGTTGTGGTGTAAATTCTGGATATGTTATATTACATGTAGGACAATACATTTTGTCTGTAAACCATGATATATTTCATTGTTCTATTGTATCACTATCTAAATTTTTTGAAGATTTTTTTGGTTTTTTAATTTCAGATTCTTCTATAATATATATTCAGAATTTATTTGATTCTCATAGTATTTTTATAATATCTTCTTTTAATCTAGCTATTTTTTCTTTGGCGATTGTTATACGATCATATATCCCATATATATTTATAGGAAAATAATTTTCTGGGACATTTGGTGTTTCTAAATAGAAATATTCTATTGGAGGTAGTATTTCATTGATTTTTTTATCAGATTTGTTGATTTTTCAAAAACTACTAGATACCAATAAATAACGAGTAAATCATTTTCATTTTTCGACTTTATTTCTATTCTTTTTTGTAAATTCTAGTAAGTCACTTGATGTTTTTACAGCTCAAGATTCTTTGATTAAATATATCTTTTTTTCAGAATATTTTTTTTCTATTTCTTGTAATATCTGATCTACGTTTTGTGGTCTTATAAGATTATTACAGCTATAACAATATGTATCTCATAATTTTGCAAATAAAAGTCTTATATAATCATCTATTTCTGTAAGCGTACCTACACTACTTCTAGAATTTCAAGCTTTTTTGTTTTGTTCTATTGCTATTGCTGGTGATAATCATGAACAATAGTCTATATCTGGTCTTTCTCATAAATTAAAAAATTGTCTCAGATAACTACTTAAAGATTCTATATATCTAAATTGACCTTCTTTATATATAGTTTCAAATGCTAGAGATGATTTACCTGATCAAGATACTCATGTGATTGTAATGATTTTGTTCTTGGGGAATGTTATGTCTATATTTTTTAGATTATTTGTCCTTACTCATTGGAATGTAATTTCTTGTCAGAAGAATTGTTCTAATGTATTTTTTTTTGTAGGCATCAATCAATTTATATTTAAAAATTTATGATTATTTGATTTAATATTTATTTTTAAGTTCTCGATCTAAGAATTTTATGAATTTGGGCATTAATCAATATTTAATAGCTCATGAATATTCTATTCAATATCAATCGTATAGGTATTTAGGTGCATTTGGTATTACTATATTTCATGATATAAATCATCCATTATATAATGCTCATTGATTTATAAGTCATGTCCAATCAAATCATGTATAGGTAACCTTAATTCAGAGTTTTGTTTTGTATTGGATTTGTTTTGCTTTTGTAAATGCCATAAAATCTTGAGCTGATTGTATAAATATATCTTCTGTTATCTCTCAGGTTCAATAGTCTTTGCTAAGTATTTGAAATGGTCAATCGCCGTTGCTTGGCAAATAATATCAGCATGTCGTTTCTCTATATCGAGTAGCAACTGTCCAAGCTGTAGGTATATTATATGCAAAACTAATATCATCCAAAGTATTGTATCGTCAGGTACAATTTCATGGTATAGGAGAATTTATAATCAATCAAGATATATAATCATTTACAAATTGCTGTTTGATGATTTTTGATTCTTGTTTTGCTAAATTCTTTTTGGTATAAAATTGTATGTATAGATATTCTTTTAGATCATTGAGCATATAATCTAATCTTGTATTAGATCAAAATTTATTTTGTAAGTTTTTTAATTGATAATAAAAATTCCATAAATCCTGATTATTTCATGAAATTATTGTATTTAAGCTAACTTTCAGAGAATTAATTTGTTGAATGTCTCAGGATGTGGGGATATATGCAAGAGTAGTGGATGTAGAAAAATCTGCAAAAATAAGTCAGGTTATCAGTATATATAAAAATTTCTTACTTACGGTATAAATCATTTTAAAATATACGAAAATAAATTGCTAACTCTCAATATAGTTAGATTTGCAACTTATTCAAGTTTAAATAATCTGAAGAAAATAAGAATGGTTTAAATAATTATTCTTTGGGTTCTTTTTCTGGAGTTTCTTTGGGTGCTCAATATATCGCATCTTTGAACTTTGTTGCATCTATCCCTCATGCTCATCACATATTTTTATCTATTTGTTCGTAATTTAATTCAATAAATTTAGCTAAATCTATGGATGTTGGTCAATTTCCTCGATTCCAACCTGGTTTTGCTTTTGGATTATCTTTATTTGCATCAAACCGTGTCTGTATTCATTTTGCCCACGCTTTTGATCACTCTGAAGTTCAAGCGTACGATATTCATCAACTACTAGAAGCAAGAGATTGTGCAACCGTCCAGAACTTTTCTGGATCATTTGTGTCCATTGCTGCTTTTTCTAATTCATAACTTATTCATGCATCTCAGTATAATTTTGGAAATGCTTTTTTCATATTTTCTATATTTTGTTCGTTCATTTGTCAGCCTATACTATTTGTGGCTTTGTTTATCAAACTATCACTACTACTTCAAAATACTGTATTTACTCATACTCATCATGCTATAGGCACAATGGGTACTTGTCAGGCTATCTTTTCAGCCGATTTAGTCATCTCTCCTAGTTTTTTATCTACAAAAGCCATTCATGATCATTTACTAACTGCAGCCTTTAGAAGGAATCGTAATAAGAATAGAGTAATAAAATAAACCATAAGATCTGCAATGCTATTTTTTGCTCAGTTAACAGAAAAATTAAAAATTCAATCAGATTTTATTGAAGAATTCCATGAATTTTCTTTTACTTCTTTAGAAGTTACACTTATTTCTTCATTTAGTTTTACTTCTCAACCATTCATTGGTATTAACATAGCTCTTACTCATATTACAAATATCATCATAATAGAAATATAAGCCATGAATATGACTGGTTTGAATATAAGGTTTATTATATTTCATATAGAAATTACTTCCATTCATTCTATTTTAGGAAGTATTTCCATCTTTGTAAATATTGATAGTAATACAATAAATGGAGAAAATATAATAACTATCCACAAAAAGAATATTCTAAAGAAATTGATTATTACTAGAGCAAACATAGCTAATGAGTAAATGACTATTATTAGTAGATTCAAAGCAAATTCCATAAGCCATTTTCGACTGCTAGTTGTATCTGGATTTGAAAAAGAATAATCTTGAAATTGAAATATAGAAGTACCAAAAAATATTAATGGTCAAGAAATAGTATTGTAGCTAGGTAAAATCATATCTAAATAGTTATCTTGTGTGATGGGTTTATCTAGTGCTATTGGTTCTGTAGTGATATATTGTTCTCCGTCTTGTAATATTTTATTTGGGTTAAAAGTCATTACTATTCAAGTCATGATTTGTCAGGTAGATTTTAATTCTATTCATCATCATGCATTCATCTCTCCAAGCTTTTTTTGTAATGACATGTCTGATTGTATAATCTGTCATGGTATGGCTCATATAGTAGTTACTGCTATTGTAGAAATATCTATAACTGCTCATATAAGAAACCAACTTGCTTGTATCAGAACTCATGCTAAAACAAATCAAATTAATTGTTTTTTGATAATCTCAGTTGCTCAATCTTGTTGTATAATAGATTTGATAACTACATATAAGAATAGAAATCATAAAGTATAATTTGCAAAATTTTTCATAATATTTCGAGTCTTCCATAGAAAGATATCAAGATGCATAAAAGATCAATAAATAAGATCGTTTGACATCAATTTACCTGCTAGTGTTGCCAATAAAGCTCGTCATCGAGATAAAAAACTTACAAAAAAATGTGCCATTTTTGCCATATCATCTACTTTTTGAGTTCATGGATCTTCTGCAAAAGATAGTCCTAGAAATACAAATCATATAATCAAAAATACTGATACAACTTTGAGTGTATTTATCCTATTCTTTGTTTTGATCTGTTGTTCAATTTTTGGTATCATAACTAGTTTATAGATAAAATTATGTAGTCGGTGGTACAACTTCTTCTGATTCGTATTTATCGCCATTTTTCTTTATTTTATATTTTTTCTTTACTGATCATTCTGTTAATTCTATATCAGTATCTAATGCTACTGTTACTAGTGCTTCTAGTTTATGAGCATCAAGATCAGCTATTATTGTAGCAATTGCTTTTGTTGGGATTTGTTCTTTATAATCTTTTATTGTTTTTATATCTTCTAATTTTATTCAAAGATTATTCTCGAATTTATTTAATATGACTTCACGGGTAAATCATTTATCTTCGAATGCCTTATAAATTAATTTTATATTTTCAGGTTCTTTTATTCGACTTGTCATTCATCATGATATTTGTTTTGTAGTTTCTTCTCATACTAATTCTTTCAATCTTGTTTCATCTATCGTCTTTCATGCTGTTGCTTCTGCAACTATTTGATTTATTTGATCTGTATTAATTGGAGGATTATTTGTTTGTGTTTTATCATCTGTTCATGTTTTTTCTTTTTCTGGTGTTTTTGTGTATCGTTGTGGAAAACCATCTTCAAGCTTTTTTCTATTTGCTTTACTCATTTCTGTTTCTATATTACTTCACATTTTACTAAATAATCAATCTCTTCATGCTATCTGACTTACTCATACTCTTTCTCCTCATGGTATAGGTATGATAGGTATATTACCCGCAAAATCTTGTCATGTTTTTTGTATTTTTTCTCATATTTTCGCTCATATGTTTCAAGTTTGTTTGATTGCTAAAAATAATAAGCTCCACATGATTGCTATACCAAAAATATTTATTAATAGATACGATATATTATCTAGTCATCAACCTATATTTAATTTTGTACGAAAAGTCCAGGTTCATAATACAGTGTAAGAATTTGGTTCAGATTGAGTTATACCTAGTGCTTCCATTAAATCTTGTTTTTGTGATACAATTCAAGAATTTGTAAAATCAGTTTTATTTTCGCCTAATATGTTTGTTAATGTACTCATAAATATAAGAGCAAGACTAAGACCAAATACTATGATTACTGGAGCAAAAATCAGTTTTATGAGATTAGTTATATCAAAATATTCCATTTTCATATCTTTAAATACAGTGGGTTTAAATACTCGAGCTATTACTATCAGTGGCGTAAAAGCTATTGTTATTCGTAATATTCATATCCTAGCAAGCATAATAACTGCAAGTGCTAAAATAGGCAACAACAACATTATACCTATCAGTGTTTTTATCATAAATTTTAATAAAATACCAAATGTAAGTGAGTCTCATCATGAATCAGTATCTATCAACTGTCCAAAATTTAATGTGCTAGAATATATAGTTATAAGAGGTCATACAAATCATTTTGATTTATCTATCAGTGTAGATAGGGTAGTTCATCATTTTATTCCGTTTAGTCGTCAGCTTCATCATTCTCATCAGAAATCACCAGTACTTAAAAATAGACTTGTATCTGTTATAGATGGATTTTTTGTTTTACAACCACTTGATCAATTGGGATCATATTTTAATTGTGCAAATATGGGTATAATAAATCAACATTCTTCAAATCAACTCAAAGTTAGTGTCGGATCTTTAGCTATTATTTCATCAAGTTTTTTTTCGTAGCCGGCGTTTGACTCTACTCAATTTAGATCTGGAAATTCATTAAATCTATATGGCATACCTCCCAAAATACATATTCATTTTTCTAATGGTATTCATCATGTGCTGTTTGATCAGCTCTGTGATATAAAATTTATTTTTTTTCATATTATAAAATTAGAATTATTTCAACTTCAGATTCTACAATCAGATATCTTATATTCTGGATTATTTCAATATGTTCGATATATAATAGTATCTTGCATGATTTCTTGTGATTCATTTTGAGCATCTGATAAATTTATAGAAGAATTTACTCACAATATTTTTTGA
This sequence comes from uncultured Candidatus Peribacteria bacterium, assembly GCA_964435215.1. Taxonomy (GTDB): domain Bacteria; phylum Patescibacteriota; class Gracilibacteria; order Absconditabacterales; family Absconditicoccaceae; genus UBA6263. Next base: position 22,504 of record CAYSXV010000011.1, read on the forward strand.
TCTCAAAGATTGCTGTTTTTAAGTATTGTAAGTGGCATTCATCCCACTGCATATGTAGCTATTGTAGAAATATCTATAACAGCAGACAATAAGAATCGACTTGCTTGTATAAGTATACCAGCTAAAAGTATTTTTTTTACTATTCAAAATATTTCGTTTTTGTCTATTCATTTTAAGCTGAAAAGCCCTTTAAGTATCTGATATAATAATACAAATCATAGAGCGTAATTTGCAAAGTTTTTCATAATATTCCAAAATTTCCATAGAGGAGCATCAAGATGAAATATTGATCAATATACCAGTGAATTATCCATTGCATTTCAGGCTATTACAAGAAGAGGTCGTGATACCATATAAATTATTTTCAATACGATATCTAATAGTGCTTTTGTTTCTTGTAAACTTTTTTCTAATGTGCTTTCTGTTTCTTGTAATTGTTGTTCTTCTGGTGCCGGCGGTCAAACAAAATTTTGATCTTGAGCATTGCTTATATTATTTGATCAAAAAAATAATAATGAAAAAATTCAGAATCCTAAAATTATTTTAAATATTTTTTTGATTGATCAATGTTTGTTTTTTATGTTATTTATCATTTAGTTTTTTATATTAAAGTATAATACATATCAATTATATTTCAAAATACTTTAATAGACAAATAGCATATAGTTTTTCTATCTTGTTATATTGCTATTTATAGTAAAAATGATGTAATATGGTATATTATTATAAAAATTTCTGAAATAAAAAAAGACCAGTATTTAGATACTGATCTTTTAGATGAAAATATTTTTTATATGTTATCTATTGTAATGTATTTATTTCTTTCACATCAATTTAATTTTCATAATTCATCTGCTTTGTCTCGATATGCTTGTAATGAATTTGTACTTGTAGATATATCTCGAGATTCACTTATTCATTTCATCACTATATAAGTCTGACAAATTATTTTTTTATCTGGATTTGTACTTGTTCATATCATTTTTTTCATAAATGCTGTTTTGAAATATGAATAATTTGGATTCTGATATGATACATAAGTAAATTTTACATTTTGTTTTGTGTCTAGTGTAATATTGTTTTCAGTCAATAAATATTTTATAGCGTCTAATATTGTTATATCTCAATCATTTAAGTAATCTTTATTTAATGTCTGCGTATTGGTTGTCGGGATATCTATATTTCATGTTATTATTTCTCATGTCTGTTCTGGGATACTTCATGAAGAATTTTCTAAGATAACCGTTTCTTCTAGTTTGTAAATTTCTTCTTGTTTTGATACTTCTTGTGTGGTGTATTTTCATCAATTAGATACTACATTTATGATACATCATACTGCTGTCTCTTGTCTCAAATCTGGTGTAGTAGCATCAAATCAACTTACTATAAGTCATAGTATAAAAATTATCAGGTAAACTTTGGTATTTCGTAAACTTAAAAACTTATTGTGTTGATATCACTTTGATATATAAAAAAGAGCCATAAATATTATAAATCCTATTCAAGCGGCTATTATAAGTTTGTTTGAAAAAAGATATCATTTGAAAAATACAAAAGCTATGATTGCAAATACAAGACTTATCCAAAATAATTTATTTTTGTAATTTGGTTTTCTATGGGCTTTTTCTAATAGAATAGATTCCCTTTCTTTTTTAAATGAAACAGAACTTTCGTCTTCTGTTTTTTTATTTGATTTATCGAAATAACTGTAACTTAAAATAACTATTAAAATAACTCATAAATTTATTATTCATAGTGCGAAAAATCTTGTATCATTTCGTAAAAAAGCGATTATCCATGATTGTATTACGAAAAAATATATAGCAAATAGTAGAAATAGATTTTTTTTCATTATTTTGCATTAAATTGTAAAATTGTCAACTTCTTTTGTTAATATTAGTTGAGTATATATAAAATGTGTTTCATTTTTCAAGTCTAAAATTTGCAAAATATATGCTTGTATGTATAATTACTGTATATTATAAGCTTTATAAAATTATTGATTTTATGAAATCAAAGTGAATTTATTATCTTACTATACTTTTATTTACTATATTAAATATAGGTATTTTTGCTAATGTATCATCACAATGACTACAACTTTGACAGGACGAATTGATTCTTAATATAGATTCAGAAAATGCTTTGGACGTTTATGATAATAATAATCCTATTTCAGATCCACTTAGACAATGAGCCTATAAAATAATAGATGCTGACTCTACAAATACTATATCCGATCAAGAATTATGATGAATTGTTAACCCTGGACAAATCCAAGATCATTCAACTGCAATGAATTCTACTATGACTATTATAAAAAATATAATAAATTATGCTTTATGACTCATATCTTTTATAGCATTGGTTTATCTTATTTATCACTGATTCCTTATGGTTACAGCAGCATGAGATGATGCACAATATAAAAAATGAATGAAATGACTCAGATTAGCCGCTATTGCTTTGGTTTGAGTGTGACTTAGTTGGCTTATAGTATCATTTATATTTTGGATTATAAATTATATCGCTATTTAAATATTTATATAAAATGAAAAATCTTATAAAAATTTGATTATTATCTATGTTATTACTTGTACCAATTATATGAGTAAATGCTCAAGAAGATTTTCCTTATGATGTAGATATGACAAATACTACAAATGCTGATAACTTGGATATCTGAAATATTATAAAAACTGATGCAATACAGCCATCTAATAGTGTTTTAAATAAACTATATTGATTATTTGGTTTACAATGACCGACTTATACACAATGAGATAATAAAGCAGAATATTATATAAAGATGGTATTAAAAAATATGGAAACGACAAATTTTTAGAATATTT
>CAYSXV010000012.1:0-25216 GCA_964435215.1 uncultured Candidatus Peribacteria bacterium
AGCTAGAATAGTTTGAGAGGTAATGTGAAAATATCATCCACATGGAGATAGTAGTATTTACGAAGCAATGGTGCGTATGGCACAGACTCGGTCATTTAGATATCCGCTTGTAGATTGACAAGGTAACTTTTGATCTATAGATTGAGATTCAGCAGCTGCGATGAGATATACTGAAGCCAGATTGACAGAGATAGCAGAAGAAATGCTTTCTGATATAGAACAAGATACAATAGATCGAGCAGATAATTTTGACGGCTCTCTCAAAGAACCTCGTATGTTACCTACAAAATTCCCAAATCATCTATGTAATGGTACTATGTGAATTGCAGTAGGTATGGCAACCAATATGGCCCCACATAACTTAAATGAAGTTTTGGATGCTTGTCTTTTGTTATTAAAAAAAGAATGAACACCCAAAAAAGACTGAACTCTAACAGAAATTAGTATAGAACAGATAATGGAAATTATAAAATGACCTGACTTTCCTACATGATGAACGATATATGATTCAAATAATATTCTAGAAGTTTATAAGAGATGAAAATGATGAATGGTTGTACGCTGAAAAACTCATATAGAAGATAGTCACTCATGACAGATAATAGTAATAGATGAAATACCTTATCTAGTAAATAAATCTTGATTGGTATCAAAGATTTGAGAACTTGTAGTAGATAAAAGAATTGATTGAATCGTAGATATTAGAGATGAAAGTAATAAAAATAAGATTAGAATAGCTATTTATCTTAGAAAATGAGTAGATGCTGAAGGTATTTTGGTTCAATTATATAAATCAACAGATCTTCAATGTAATTTCAATTTAAATAATGTTACTCTTGTAGAAAGTTGAATACAACCAAGATTATTGAATATAAAAGATTTACTTATGGAATATGTTGTATTTAGAAGACAAGTAATATATCGTAGATCTGTATTTCAATTAAATAAAGCAAAAGACAGATTACATATCTTAGAATGACTCAAAAAAGCTATAGATATAATAGATGAAGTAATAGATACAATCAAAAAATCTCAGACAAAAGCAGATGCAAAACAAAATCTGATAGATAAATTTGAGTTTACTCAAGCACAAGCAGAGTATATTCTACTTATGAGATTACAATCACTTGTATGACTTGAAATACAGAAGATAACAGAAGAAATAGAAGAAAAGAAAAAGCTTATAGAATATCTACAAGGTATTATAAGTGATCCAGTAAAACTAGACGAAGTCGTTGAAGATGAATTTAAATATATGAAAAAGAAATATTGAGATCTTAGAAAAACAGAAGTTTCAAACGATCTTAGTGTTTATAATATAGCTGGTAGTTTGAAAGCTTTCAAAGATGCAGCAGATAGGATAAAAGAAGATGCAATAGTTTGGATATGAAATGATTATTCAATAAGAGTTTTATATCAGTCTAGAATATTGGTTACGCCAGAAGAAACTTTAGAACTTATATATACTCACAATCAAGATAAACTTATAGTAATTACAGATATATGAGAATTGGTAGTTCAAAGATTAAAAGATTTATGACAATTTACTATGGCAAAAGCATCATTGAATCTTAATGAATATTTTTGATTAAAATGAAGAATTATATTTGCCAAAACATTACATTTTAACTATGAAAATTTAGTATTATTTACAAACTTAAATAGTATTAAAAAAATTAAAAAAGAATTAGTTCTTTCATTCAAAAAGTTTCCAACTAAGATTATGAATCTTGCAGATAAAGAAAAAATATTATCAGTAGAAGCTGTTAATCCATGAGATAATCTATGTATATTATCTCAACAGTGATGGATGAATATTTTCAAAAATGATGATATCAGAGCTATGTGAAAAACAGCATGATGAGTTAAAGCTATTGAACTACAAGAATGAGATAAAGTAGCAAATATGTTTTTACATAAAAATGAACCATTTATCCTTATTCATTCCAAAAAAGATTGAAAGTTATTGAGTTTAGAAGATCTTAAAATATGGAAAAGAGCTAGAAAATGAATAATTGTAATGACTGGTAATGCAAAACTAGAATGATGAATAAGTATAATAGAATGAGCAATAAGAATAAGATATCCAGATTGAGAAATAAAAACATTACATTCAAATGATATACGTCTTGATGAACCAGAGACACCATTACATAAAATGGTAGATAAAGAAATAGATATTATTTATAGACCTTGGGAAGAAAAGGACGAAAATATGAAATACAAAGAAGATAGAAAAAGAGCTCAAAAAGAAGAAGAAAGATTAAATACACAGCAAACACTTATAGAAGATGTAGAAGCAAATACAGAATCAGAAGAAATCAAAGAAATATCAGAATCTGAATAATATAATATATAAATTCCTTAAATCTTTTTTACCACCTGCATTTTTCATGTCACAAAAAAAAATAATCACTTTTTCATTGAGTTGACTTTTATTTGTAATTATCTGATTTGTTTTAGCTTATATTGTTTTTGATTTAAGATTAACAAGTTTCAAAAAAGAAATAATACAAGCAGTTAAATCAAATACTATAATAGGTCTTCCAGATTCTGATAATCAATCAGATTTATGAGATTTTGAAAAAAAAATAACTACTAATATTCAAAATATTAAACAATCCATTGTACATATAATAGGAACTGAAACTATAGGTTGATACTTAAACAATTCATGATTGTCATTAAATACTTGAATTATTCAAAATCAGAAAGTAGAAATTATATGATGAAATGGAATAATAATCAGTGAAGATGGATTTATCATTACAAATAAGCATGTGGTTTGACAACCAAATGTCGAATATACTATAATAGATTTTTGGTGAAATATATATAAATTGGATAAAATACGATCTGATAGTAATACAGATTTTGCTATAATAAAGGTAAAAGATAAAAACTGAAATAGCGCAAAAGATATGTTTCCTACAAATGTTATATCATCCAAAACTAAAGTACAGATAGGACAATGGGTCTTTGCTATATGAAATACATCTTCAGACAATATAAATGCAGTTACAATGTGAATATTAAGTTCCAAAAATAAGAAAATATGATGAAGTAAAAATATTATATGATTATATCAAACAGATACGGCATTATCTAAAGGAAATAGTTGATGACCATTGATAAATACAGATTGAGAAGTTATAGGTATCAGTACAGCTATAGATAATTTACAGCAATCTACATCTTATATATTACCGATAACAAAAGAATTTATAAGTTGGATATTTGCCAGTATACAGAGAAATTGAAAAATATTATATCCATCACTTTGATTTAATTTTATAGAAATAAATACAATAAATAAAAATGAGTTAAAGGTAAATGCAACCAATTGAATAATCGTAACAGAAATAATTAACGATTCTGAAGCTTCAAAAAAATGAATAAAAATCTGAGATATTATAATATGAATCAATGGCAATGAAATAAACAACGATAATACATTTATATATCAATTATATTGATATAATTTTTGAAATAAGATTGTTCTAAATATACAGAGATGATCAAAAAAAGTAGATATAGATGTATTTTTGGGAGAAAACAGTCAATAAATATATATTTTCTATTAAAATATAATAATGTAAAGATAACTTTCTCATCTATTGGTCCAAAAGTTGAAACAATGATTTTTTTTAGTTATTATTAAACTAACAAGTTTTATAAGATAATATTGGTTTATGAATTATATACCCCAATCTCTAGTAGATGAGATAGAACAGCTCAAAGAATTATGAAAATTTGATGAAGCTATAAAAAAAATTAATAGTATACTATTCAAGGATCCAAGTAATGAAGATGCTTTGCTACAAGTAGCAGACATACAATATAGAAGATGAGAAATTACAAAAGCATGAAAAGCAATAGATTTTTTAAACGCAAAGAAAAAAAATGAAGATCCATTATGATTATATATCAAATGAATCCTTGAAATGGAAAAAAATCATCGATTGGAGGCTAAAAAATATTTACAAAAGGCATTAGAACTTACACATGCAGAGAATCATGAAATTATGAGATGTTATGGTTTATGTGAATATCGATATGGAAATAGAGAAAAATGATTATGATTACTAAAAGATTCTTTCAGTATAAATAATAAAGATGCTGAAGTTATATATAATTTAATTGAGTTATATATACTAGAACATAAATATGCTAAAGCAAAAAGTATGATCGATTATTATCATAGAAATCATGAAAAATTACAAACAATAGATAAAGAAATTACATATTATGATAAAAAAATTACACTATTAGAAAGATTTGTAAAAACACAAACAATTTTTAATATAACAAAAGAACAATTTAAATAATAAACAAAACAATGATAACAAAATACATGTCAAAACTCACAAAACACGAAGTAAATGCTATATTTAAAATCTATTGAAAAGAATTATTTTGAATCTGATTTTTAGTATGATTTTTATTTTTCTTGTTAAATATTTTTTTGTGAGTATCTATATATACATCAAGTCTTTCAGATACATTAAAAGATAAATTGGGAATATATTTTTATGTTAAAGATATACCATGAGAAGAAAATACTACTTATAAAAAAATAATTACATTAAAGGAAGACTTGGAAAAACAATGACTTAAGGTAGTCTTTTCATCCAAAGAGGATGCTTTTAAGTTTCTAGAAAAGAGAGTACCAGAGCTTATAAGTAATTTAAAAAAGTTTGATATAAAAAATCCGTTACCAGCAACTTTATATGTTATGTTTCAAAACGATAATCAATATGAAACACTTAAAAATTCAATACTTAAATACAAAGAAATAATACTTAATATCAAAGACATAGATGAATCAAGTACACTTAAACAACAAGAAAACAGGGTACTTAATATAATCAATTTTACAAATTTCATTATGATTTTATCTTATACTCTTATAGTTGTTCTATGATTGATCATATTAGCATTCTTATTATTCTTGGTTAATAGTATATTCAATACATTTCATACAGATCTATCAATAAAGAAAATATTATGAGCAACTAGTAATCAGATAAAAGAAAGTTTTCTATGGATATTAATTGTAGTTATTTGAATGGCATTTTTAGTTAATATTATATTATTGTTATTGAGTGGATACGTCACTTGATTTTATTTAAATAAATTATTTGAATTTAGCTTATGAAGTTATATTATTAATAATATATTTACTATAATTATAGTATTTATAATAGAAATTGCGATTACGATATGAATATCATTTTATAGTTCATCCATACTTATCAAAAACATTAATGAGAAATTACATTAAACGATAAAATATATTTTAAAAAAAGGACTCCCAACAAAGGAGTCTTTTTTCTTTTAAATTATTGTTTTAAAGTCTTTACTGAGAGAACAAAAGCATAAGAAATTCATCATCTCTTTTCTTTTTATCTCTCTGCTTTCTTGCTTCTTCTACCGCAGCTTCATGTTCACAATCAAATTCTTCTCTAGCAGCTACAATCATTGCTTGCACCAAGTTCTTCTTTGTAAGATCAGAATCTTTTTTTTCGGATGTTTCCATAAAATGAATATTTAGTATTGTTTTTATTTATCATATTAACATTGAACTTGTATTCATGGACTCATAGTAGTAGATAATACAATCTTCTTTAATAATTTTCATTTTACTCAACTAGGTTTATTATCTTCTATAGCTTTTATAAAAGAATTTATATTTTCCTCTATTTTAGCTGCATCAAAAGATAATTTTCCGATACCAGCATGTATATTTCATGTTTTATCTAGTCTAAATTCTATCTTTCATTTTTTAATTTCTTGTACAGTTTGAGCTATATTTGGTGTGACAGTACCAGCTTTTGGACTAGGCATAAGTCATTTAGGTCCAAGTTGTTTAGCAACAACAACAAGATCTCTTATGCAATCAGGAGTAGTAACCAATATATCAAAATCAAATTTATTATTTTTTATATCATTAAGTAATGTCTCATGTCAAACGATATCAGCTCATGATTTTTTAGCCTCATCTATTTTGTCATCAGAAACAAAAACAGCAACTCTTTTTGTCTTTCAAGTACCATGTGGTAAAATAGTAGTCGCTCTGATTATCTGATCATTATATTTTGGATTAGCATTTGTTTTTATAGCTATATCCACAGTCGGATCAAATTTTGTAATATTAACTTTCTTCAATAATTCTACTGCCTCTTGTACAGTATAAAGTTTCATTGAGTCTACATGTTTTTTTGACTCATCATACTTCTTTCAATGATTCATTTTTAAATAATTTAATATATAAAAGTGGTCAACGAACAAATAGTTCTACCACATTAATGACTAATTAGTAGCTAATTATTCTATTTCAACTCACATATTTTTTGCAGTACCTGTTATGATTTTCATTGCTCATTGTATATCATTTGAATTCATATCAGGCATTTTTATTTCTGCTATTTCTTGCAAATCTTTTTTAGAAAGCTTTCATATTTTTGTTTTATTTGGTTCTCAAGATCAAGCTTTTTGAGCTATTTTCCATAATATAAGATTGGATGTTACAGGTAATCATATATCCAAAGTGAATGTTCTATCAGCATAAACTGTTACTTTTACTTTTATTTTAACATCAAATCCACCAAACTGTTTCATATAATCTCATGTTTTTTCATTAAATTCTTTTATAAATTGTCAGATATTAACTCAGTTTGCTCAAAGCATAGGTCAAAGTGGAGGAGCTGGTTGAGCCTTCCCAGCAGGTACTTCTAAGTTTAGAATATTCATAATTTTTCAAGCCATTTTTAATAATATTAATCAATAAATAAATCTTGTAAATAAGTTTTAGACTTATGATATAATTTATAATCAACCTGTAGAAGCCAGGTATCCTTATCTATATAAACCAATATCAACACTATTTTATTTTTATACTCAGGTAGGTTAATAAACGTAATTTTATCTCCAAATAATTTATTCTTCAATATTTCTTGTTCAGTATTTATCGTATATATATTTCATCATAATTTTCTTACAATACTTGCTAGATCATATTTAAAGTCTCACAAATAAGTATAATAAATTCATTTTTGATCTTCCAAAACATACTTATATGCAATTCATAGTTTCTCTATAGATTCCAATATTCAATAGAATAACTGAGTTCAAGATAAATATTTAATTTTATTAGAACCAGTTTTGATTAAAATATTTCAAGTTATTGGTTTTACATTTCAAGTTATAATATTATTTTCAATCAATTCTGCTTTTTGTTCTCATGTTTTACTAGAACCCAAAGATCAAATTAATTGTTTTTCATTGCCATTTTTAACATAGATTTGAGTAGAGGATTTATCAATATCAGATTCTATATTGTTTTTTATCTGTATTCACTTTACTTGATAGAGTAATGCATATACAACCAAAAGAGATAGAAACAAAACAATAGTTGATAATTTTAATATTTTTCTTTCTAGTTGATGCATAATTATCTTATCTTTAGATAAAACACTACTAATTCAATAATTCTATTTTATCAACATCTACAACAACTGGAGTCAATCTTCAAAGCATTTCTATATTTACAATTACTGTTCATTTTTCTAAATCAACATCTCTTACATTTCATTTCATTCATTTAAAATCTCATGTTTTTAATAATACTACATCATTTTTTTTGAATGGTATAGTTAATTCTGATCTTTCTTGAGATTTTAATATTTGTTCCATCATAGAGTTGTATTCCATATCAGTCAATGGTACTGGACGAGTTTCAGCTCCTACAATCAATCTTACTCAAGGAGTATTTCTGACAACATACCATATTTTATCGTTCATTTTTGATTTAATAAATACATATCATGGATATAATTTTTTCTGTTTAATCACTTTTTCTCATTTTTTCATAGAAGTCTCATTTATCATAGGAGATATATAATCTACTATATCTTCAGATAATCATTGTTTAGTTATTCTTTCTCTTAGATTTTCTATAACCAATGATTCTTGTCATGAAACAACACTCAAAACATATCGTTTCAAAGAATTATCTTCTATCTGTTTTTTAATCTCGACGGTGTTTATATCTTTTTGCATAAAAAAAATTTATTTAATAAAGATTAAGACATAGTGTTATAGAAAAGCTTATATATAGATGAAAACACAGTATCAGTTAAAATAAAATAAGCTCAAGCAACTATTACCAATAAAAAAATAGCTATAGTCAATGTAATGTATTGTTTTTTATCAGGACGCTTCAACTTTTTAACAGTTTCCAAGCTATCATAAATAAATTTCATCATAATCAAAAAAGTTACTCAAATAAAGTCTATTACTTTTACAAATCTAGTCCTCATTTTCAAGGGCAATTGATTGTATCTTCAATCGTCAAAAAATAAGTAAAACTTAGATTTCAAAAATTATTAAATTATAATTTATTTAGCTACGGCTGATAAATAAACCGCTAAATCTTTGTAGTCTCAAGAAACCTGATAAGAATCGGTCTGCGCTAGTATTTTCACATCCAATAATTTAGTTTTTACATAAGCAGAAAACATATTAAATACAATATTATCAGAAACGAAACTATAATTTAGCTTTTCAGTTCATTTTTTCTTATCATTTATCAAAACTTTTTCATCTTTATTTAGTAGATTTATATCAGATACAAAAACCAAATTAAAATCAGATTTTATATCAAATTCTCATATAAGTTTAATAAAATTTTTTTTATTTACTTTGGATCATACAAAAATCGGAATTATTTGTTTGGTATTAAATAATATTCTTAAATAATTTAGTTGAGAATGTATCATTTCAATTCAATATTCACACATTTCTATAAAATCAAATTTACTTTCCAATGATTTTAATTTTTTATCAAAATCCCATTTTTTTCCCAAAAAAGGTCATATGTTTTGATTATAAATTATTATTTTATCATCAGATTTTCATTCAAAAATCAAAATTATTTTATTTTTATTTGCAAGTCATCGATATGAAGCAGCTTGCAATATACCAGTATAGAAATGATATCCAGCAGGCAAAAAAGCTACATCAAAATCTCTAGAAACATTTTTTACAATATTTTTGGCTCAAAATAAATAAGAAAGCGTATGCTCCATTACTACTTCATAATCTATTACAAACTCTTTCATTATTTTTTTTATTGATTTATTATTAAAATTTTTAACTAATTGGATAACATCTAAGTATCTGTAGGACAAATCTATCAGCTAGTCTATAACGTTTATCTCGTTCTTCAGCAGACATAAATACAACAGAAACAGTTTCAATAAAATAAGTTCTGAATATTTCATTTATAGAATCTTTTATCTTTTCTATTTGAGGTTTTTCCAAATTTTTATAGATTACAACTAAATCCATTTCTAGATTAACACCGAACCTTTTTCAAAAATAATATTTACTTATCATGATTTCATAGCTTTCAAAAAGCTCAATAAGTTCTTGTTTTAAACCAGCAAAAAATATATTTCTTATATGATCATGGAAAGCATCTTTGATCGAAATACTTCGTCATTGTCATTCTTTATTTACATTTATTACTTTTGCTTCATTTAGAGAGTCTATTTGTTTTTTTATAGCAGGGAATGTCCATTCAAGCTCAGTTTCCAGAGCCCTCATAGAAACTCATTGTCTCCTAAATAGAAGATATTTTAATATATCGACTTTTGTCCTACTTCAGAATAATTTTTCCAGATTCATATGTTTTATTGATATATAAAATATATCAGACTTTTATTCTCTATATTTATTTAACAAAAAAAAACAAGGTTTAATATACACGATACTATCATTTTGTAGTATAAAATATCATTTATATATAATCAAATACTGAAATATAAACAGATTGTTTATATATCTTTATTTATTGTATAATATTTAGTGAATATTTTAAATTCACAATCCATTCAAATTTGACAAAATTATCAATTTTCAATAGAATTATACTGTTTCAACGATTTAACGATTTAAAGCATTTATGGAACAAGAAATTTTTACAGGTTTGAGTATTGTAATCTGAGCGGTGTTGATAGCGCTATGGGTTATGAAATTACTCAAACAACCTATGATTATTTGATATATTATTGCTGGTACTCTAATCAGCATTTTTTTGCCAAATCTATTACACAATAATCCTGAATTTCAAAATTTTGCAAACATATGAGTAAGTTTCCTATTATTTATGGTATGAATGGAACTAAATCCGCTACTTATAAAAGACATATGAAAAACATCTGTAGTTGCATGATTTTTACAAGTATTTATTACTTCTATTATATGATTTTGAATCTCTTATTTATTATGATTTGACATTACAACATCAGTCTATTTATGAGTCGGTTTATCATTTAGTAGTACTATCGTTGTTATGAAATTATTGACCGATAAATGAGAAAATGAAAGTACATTCGGAAGATTATCAATATGAATACTTATAGTACAAGATCTATTGGTAATGCTCATTCTACTATGATTAGTTTCAATAAGAGGTGATTGAAATATAGGTTTATTACTATGATGATTAGCACTAAAAATAATAATTTTATGATGAAGTTTGTTTTTGATAAGTAAATATTTAATACCAAAAATAACTGCAAAGATAGCAGAATCACAGGAATATCTATTTCTTTTCTCAATTTGACGATGTTTTATTTTATGAACAGTATTTCATCTTCTTTGATTTAGTGTGGAGATAGGTACTCTTATAGCATGAATTACGCTAGCTACTTCTACATATAGATTTGAAATTATAAGTAAAATCAGATCTTTAAGAGATTTTTTTATAGTAATATTTTTTGTATTGTTGGGATCTCAAATAGATTTTTGACATATTAAAGAAGTTATTTTTCCAGCCATTATATTAACTGTCTTTGCTCTCGTTATCAAACCACTTATCACAATGATAATTCTATGATTGATGTGACATACTAAAAAAAATAGCTTTTTAACTTGATGATCTTTAGGCCAAATAAGTGAATTTTCTTTTCTCTTCATTACCATGTGAATTGCTTCTTGAGCACTCAAAGATACAAATCTAATCTCTATAATCACTATAGTATGATTTATCAGTATAGCATGATCTAGTTATTTTATAGATTACTGAGAAAAAGTATATAAACACTTTAAATGAAATTTATTAAAATATATACCATGAAGTCGGAATCAAGAATATAAGAAAATAAATAAAGAAAATTATGATGTAATTCTATTTTGATACTGAAGATTTGGTAGTAATCTTTATGATGTGTTAACCAAAAAGCATGAAAGAATCCTAGTTATAGATGAAAAACCATGAATAATTTCATATTTACAAAAAAATCAAATCCCTTGTATATATTGAGATGTATGAGATATCGATTTTTTACAGGAGCTAAATCTTAAAGAAACGAGAATGATAATAAGTACTGTAAGAGTTTTTGAAGAAAATATTATATTACTCAAAACAATCAAATCAGTACATAAACATATAATTATAGTACTAGTCTCCAATCATGTAGAAGAGTCTATCAAACTTTATGAACTATGAGCAGATTATGTAATTTTGCCACATTATATATGAGTAGATCATACATCACTTATGTTGGAAGAATATTGATTTGACATAAATAAATTTGTAGAAAACAAAAAAATGCAAATACATGATCTAAAATGAAGACATAGTGATATGATGATAGAGATGTTACAAAAATCAATTTAATTTCTTATTTCAATAGTTTTCAATCTTCAGTTTCAACCCTTTAGAATTATAACATCTTTTTTCGCTATTTTAAAATAATTAGATAAAATCTGAATCAAGTTTTTATTAGCTTCTCCATCTATCGGTTTGGCTTTTAACCATATTTTATAAACCTCATTTCACATTAAATCTTTCTGTATATCTATTTTTTCTTGCTTTGATCAAGGGACTACAGCAACATTAATTATCATAATTATTAATTTAGTAATAAATATAATATGCTTCTAATCTTTTATTCCATCAATTCAAATAAAAAAATCCTCAACTAAAAAGCCAAGGATATTTAAATACATTTACCATTTAAATGAGTGAACCTATCAAGAGTGCTATAAGTAAACAAGTCCATAGAGCAGTCACAGCAATAATCCAACCAGCCATGCACCATTCTAAATAAGTTATACCCATTACATTTGAGTTGTAAGACCACCTTGTTTGATAAGAGTGAATAAACATTGTTGCAAACAACATCACAAAACTCATCAAAAATGCACAAAAGAAGATCTTATCCAACGAAGCAACAAAAATTAGGAGTTCTTTCATGATGTTTACTTTTTTTAGTTTGTATACATAACATAAGATTTCAAATATCATTTTCAAATGATTTTTAGTTTGCTTTTTTTATTTCAAATACTATTATAACAAATCAAATTTATACCATATCAAACTAAATTTATGTTAAATATAAAAGATTTATCAGTTCAAATAGAAGATAAAAATATATTAAAAAATATAAATCTGACTTTTGAACTTTGAAAAAACTACTGCATTTTAGGGAAAAATTGATCATGAAAATCATCTCTAGCTATGACTATTATGTGACATCCCAAATACTTAGTTAAAAATTGAACTATCACTACTAAAAATTGAAAAGAACAAATAAATGTACTAGATTTAAAACCAGATGAAAGATCAAAGCTGGGTATTTTTCTAGCTTTTCAACACATACCAGAAATCAAGTGAGTTAAAGTTTTTGAATTTCTTAGATCAATCTATGATGCTCAAAATGTAAGTCAGACTTCTTTTATTCAATTTAAAAAAATTATCGAACCATTGATAGAAGAACTCAGTATTGATAGAGAATTTTTACGAAGAGATCTAAACGTCTGATTTAGCTGATGAGAAAGAAGAAAATTAGAAATATTGCAACTTAAACTTCTAAAACCTAAATATATTTTCTTGGATGAAATAGATTCATGACTAGATGTAGATGCTTTTCGTCAAGTAGCAGATATGATAAAAAACTTAAATTCACCAGAAAATAGTTTCATAATCATCACGCATTATTTCACTATATTAGATTATTTACCAGTTGATCGGGTATATGTTTTGGATAAATGAGAGGTAAATAAACAATGACTTGTACAGATAGCTCATGAAATAAAAGAAAAATGATTTAACGAATAAAACAATAATGCAAACATTCAAAAGACTCCTTGAACCTATAAAATATTTTCCCAAACATTATTTCTTCTTTATACTTACATCAGCTCGATCTGGAGCTATGTGGCCTATAAATGCGCTAATCGTGAGTAGAAGTATAAAATGAATGGAAACAAAAGATTTTATATATTTTAAAACTTATATTATCCTTTTTTTTGTGGTAATCGCATTTACCTACATTACAAATTATTTCATTAGAACATCTAGGAAAAAAACAGCTAGATTAATACGAGAAAAGCTTAATAGTATATATTTATCTAAATATCTTAAAGCAGATAATAATAAAATAGAATGATTATGAACAGGACAATCAAATAGTATTTTACAAAAATGAGTAGATAATCGGAAAGTTATTATCAATGATATACTTTTATGACCAGTCATTAGAAGTATTATAAGTATAATTATGGTTTTTGTCCTTATTATAACTAATCTTTCACGATTAACATTCTTCATAGTACTATTGGTCTTTATCGTGATGATATTTTTTGCTCGACGAGGGAATAAACGTATAAGAAAAACGAGAAAAGAGAGAAGAGAAATCTGAATACAAGTAGATAGATCTACGATTAGATTGATAATGTCAAAGTTTGAAATTCTTCAAAATAATAAAATTATCAAAGAACTTATACATATAAAAGACTTAATAACAAAAATGATTTATCTAGATGTAAAAGAAAGTAAATGATATATTATTGCGAGTGATATACCTAGAGCATTGTTAGATTTTATTAAAGTTTGATTGATAGCACGATATGGTATCCAAATCTTTAATTGAACAGCTTGATTTGCTGAATTTATGCTAATCTGGATGTTGATGAATCAAATTACCGGAGTCCTTTTTGAAATCAATGAAATTATGTGAACTTACTACTGACAAATTGTTTCTGTTCAAAAATTACGAGAAACATTCGATGAAATGCCAAATTTAAAATGATATGAGCAATGAAATACATTCAAATTTAATAATTGAAATATATTAATTGATAATATAAACTTAAGTTATTGAGATAAAAATATATTTACAAATTTTAATTTAGAAATCCAATGATGAACCAAAACAGCGTTGGTAGGGGAGAGTGGATCAGGTAAAACCACACTTATAAAAATGCTTTCATGATATATTCATCCAGATAAATGATATATTATAGTAGACTGACAAAGATTATCTGAAACAGCACTTAAATCTTATTACAAAAATATCTGATATTTAACCCAAGATCCAAATGTATTTGATGGTAGTATAATAGATAATCTCCTTTATTTAACAAAAGAAAAACCCACAAAAAAACAAATAGAAAGTGCAATTAATGCTTCTAAATGTGAGTTTATTTATAGATTTAAAGATTGACTAGAAACTCAGATATGAGAAAAATGAATAAGATTAAGTGGTGGTCAAAAACAAAGACTCGCAATAGCAAAACTTTTTCTCAAAGATCCTAAAATTATTTTCTTAGACGAACCTACAAGTTCGCTTGATAGTTTTTCTGAAGAAAATATTGCTCAGGCATTTGATAATTTATTTAAATGAAGAACAGTTATAGTAGCTGCTCATAGATTACAGACAGTTAAACAAGCAGATATAATACATGTTTTCAAGACTTGATGAAAAATTATAGAAAGCTGAACACATAAAGAGTTATTAAATAGAAAATGAACTTACTATAAAATGATAGAGCTACAATCAGGGTTTTAAATATTAAAAAAAGGCGCGCGTAAAACGCACGTCCTTTTAAATTAATCCTTAGTCTTGTTTATTATAGCAGCCCTCATTGCATAGACTACGGCTACAGTCAAAGTTAAATACAATAATAGTAATAAAAAGATTGACCAAGTCGTAAGGCCCAATATTGGGTTCTGAGGTATGAAAAACTGTCCCAACAGGTAAAAGTCGATAGCAAATAAAACAGTAACAATAACAAACAATCCCCAAAAGGGTATTGAACTCATTATTTTCTTACATTGTTTTATTACTGCCTTAGGACCGACTTTTTTTATAATAGTCTCCATCCTCGCAAATACAATTGCTGCAAATATCACAATACCTATCATGCCCATAATATATGGCCAGAAAAGATATTGATAAACATTTACTTCCATTACTATGAACATTATATGGACCAATATCATTGAAATACACATCATGATCCAAAAGAATCTTTTTTCAATTGTTCCCATTTTTGTGGTTTTTATTTTTATTAATATTTTTACGCTTATTTTATAATTATTTAATATAATAAGTCAATAAAAAAAGTCAGATTCCAAAAAGAACCCGACCCTTTATTTTTTTAAAAATTACTAATTCGTGATAGTAAGAATCACAGTGGGTTTGAGAACAGACTCTTCGAAATCGTAAAGAGGCGCTCCAGAAAATTTAATATTCCAAATACCAGCCTTGAATTTCCAACCAAAGATAGGCCCAACTCCATAAAATCTACGTGCTAGTGCCCCTACTGATATCTTTGAACTCTCATAAGTTAGAGAATTTGTATACCAATAATTATCCTTTCCACTACCAAATTCCCATAATGAGAATATAGCTATGGATTTGGTACTGTCTGATTTGAAGGTTGGAGCAAACTTAACCCATGGAGATAATCGCCATGATAATTTTGTGACCTGTTCTCCACCTAAACCAAGACCAAAAGAAATCGGTCCCTGAGTATAGTTTATAAACCAAAGGCATTCCACCCAATCATAGGTAGTACCAAAGTATGGCCCCATAGAAAATCCATTTCCCAAAGGAGCATCTCCCTGTATTTGGCTAAACAGGATAGCTTTTCCCTCTGTTGATGTTGGGATTCTAACATCCTGTTCAAACATTAGAAATTGACTAAACGCCGGAATAGCCATCAGGCTAATAGCAATAATAACAATGATTTTTTTCATAAAGTATTTTTTTTGTTTATGTCTAATATATAACTATTTACTATAAAATGTCAATAATAAAAATCAGACTATAAAGCCTGATTTTTTTGAAATTATTTATTAAAGCTAATTATTAATTTAATATCATTACATAGTAATTTAAAAATCCTGCAAATATTACTCGTAATATATAAGGTAGAAATAACCATCAAGCTCTTTTATTGATTTTACCAAATTCATAGGCAGTCACAAGTACAAATACCCACAATACTATAATTTCTATAAAAGCTAATAGTGGACTCTGGATATAAAAGAATAATATAGACCATAAAATATTTAGAAACAATTGAATTAAAAAATATCTCATAGTTGGTTTATCTTTTTCTTGGATACCATCTTTGGCTACCAAAAATAAAGATATTCACATAAGTATAAACAAAATAGTCCATACAGGTGCAAAAGCTCGATTTGGAGCTACAAAAGCTGGTTTAATAAGCATTGCATACCATTCACCGATAGCTGGTGTAGTAAACCATGATCCTATTACTCACGCTAATAATGGTATAGCTAAGCATAGTATCAAAGTAAAAATCTGATTTTTTTTTGGCCAAGCAAAAATAGTCTTTTCTGGATTAATTTTTTTTGTTACGGTTTTTGTTAGTTTTTTCATAAATTAAGTTAAAAGTTAAAGTATGACTATATTATAAACGATTTTTACTTAAATGCAAATTTCTCAAAAGAAATTTACAAGCAAATTTCTCAAAAGAAATTTATAAACAAACTTCCATATTGGAATTTATAAGTAAAAATTAAAATATAAAAAAAGACAAGCCTGAAAACAGAGTCGTCTTTGAATTTTAATAATAATTTATAAGTTTTTTATTTGCGAAGTCTAAATATCACTCCAGCAAATCCAAGGCATATAGAAGCCATTGCAGCTCTGCTAAACCATTTTTCGTCCCCTATCAGGACACCCCATATAAAAGCACTTTTGGCAAAGAAGATTGCATCCAATAATAACATCCAACCTATAAAATCGGCAAACTTCAACATAAGTTTAGTGTTTTTATTTAATTTTTGTTCTTCGTTAATACTTTTACTCATAATACTAAGTTTTTATTTTTTTATATTCAATATTTAATATATTACATATCAAATGTTATAAATATTTAGTCATAAAAGTCAATAAAAAAAGATAATCCTGAAAACAGAGATCATCTTATTTATGCTAAATGGTTTAACTCCACCAAGTTCCCAAATATCTTTGATTTGAGAATTTTCTATTCCAAAACTCATAATTTTGAGTCTCAGTTATGAAGTTACCAAATTCTTTTTGGTGATATTCTTCTTTTGTAATTTTTCCTTTCTTACAGAGTTCCAAAAAATCCTTTCTCAACAGACCACCTTCAGAATAAGGGGCTAATGGATATAACGTATCCCATCCAATTGGGAAATTCAATACTCTACCCAATCGCAAATACTTCAAAATGCGATAAGGGAGATACCAAAAAAGTCTGATGATGTTTTTAATAAATTTTTTCATAAAATTTGGTTTTTGTTTTAAGCCTTATAATAATAAATATTAGAATATTAACTATTTTCAATAAAAAAAACAACCCTAAAAACATAATCGTTAACATTTATTTTTCATTTGAAAATTTCATCTTTTTCCTTACTTATTATCTTAAATCTTTAAACTTTAATTCTAAACCTTGACTTTAAAACAAACCCTCGAATCTTCAGATAAAATCAAATATGATTTATACCTTCAATGACTTACAGAATCCACTGTAAGAGCTATTTCACAAGCACAAAACGAACCCGATTGGATGTTACAACACAGATTAAAATCATTAGAAATATTCAACAATATACCTATGCCATCATGGTGACCTAGCTTAGATTGATTAAATCTTGATGAAATAATATATTATGCAAAACCATCTCAAGACAGTGAATGATATGCTACTGACCGAGAAGATGTAGATCCAGAAATTAAAAAAAAATTCGAAAAACTTGGTATTCCAGAAGCTGAAAGAAAATATTTAGCCTGAGCAGGAGGGCAGTATGATTCTCTAAATGTTTATCATAAAATCAAAGAACAACGATCATCCAAATGAATTATTTTTGAAGATATGCCACAAGCTTTACATTCACATCCAGAATTAGTTCAAAAATATTTTATGAAATTAGTTCCTGCTACAGATCATAAATTTGCAGCACTTCACGGTGCAGTTTGGAGTGGATGAACATTTATCTATGTACCTAAGTGAATCAAGCTTAACGAACCACTGCAAGCATATTTCCGTATGAATACATATGCAGGAGGCCAGTTTGAACATACTCTGATTATCATAGACGATGATGCTCAATGAAATTATATAGAATGATGTTCTGCTCCAAAATATGATAAAGCTTCTCTACATGCAGGTCTAGTTGAGGTTTTTGTTTGAAAAAATTCTCAAATGAAATATTCATCAGTAGAAAATCGATCAACAAACACTTATAATTTAAATACTAAGAGAGCACTACTAGAAGAAAATGCTTATATGGAACGAGTAAATGGTAATATGTGATCTTGTACGACTATGCTTTATCCTTGTTCTATCCTTAAATGAGATAATTCTAAAACTGATTTACTAGGTATTGCAGTTGCTGGCCAATGACAGAATCAGGATACATGATCCAAAGTAATTCATATTTGAAAAAATACTTCTTCACAAATTATTTCTAAATCAATTTCTAAAGACTGATGAATAGCAACCTATCGTTGACTAGTAAATATAACAGCAAATGCTGATTGAGCAGTAAATTCCACAAATTGTGACGCACTATTACTTGATGAAAATTCAGTTTCCAATACTATTCCAGATATTATAGTGGATAATGATAGTGCTACAGTTGCTCATGAAGCAAGTGCATGAAAAATAGATGAATGAGAAATATTTTATCTCATGGCCAGATGATTAAATCAAGAAAAAGCAATGTCCATGATAGTAAACTGATTTTTCTCATCAGTAGTTAAGAAACTACCATTGGAATATGCAGGAGAATTAAATAAATTAATAGAACTGGAGATGGAAGGAAGTGTATGATAAAATCGTCATTGCGAGCAAAGCGAAGTAATCTTATTTTATATTCCAGATACAAAAAATGATTTATACTGTAAGTAAAAAAATAATATTACTTTCTTCATTATCGATTATTATAATACTATCTGCTTGTTCTAAGCCACAAATACAACAACCACTTCAGCCTCAAGCTTGTACAGAAGAGGCAAAAATATGTTCTGATTGAAGTGCTGTCGCTAGAACAGGTCCTAATTGTGAATTTGCTCCATGTCCTAAATAATTTATATTCATAATTTTAACAAATGCTTAAAAAACCAATAGAGCGAGAATCCTTCCAAATAGAAACAGATAGGCTTATTTTAGATAAAATTACACTGACATATGCACAGGATATTTTTACAGAATTTGATGAAGAAATTACCAAATATATGTTTCCTATACCAGCAAAAGATATTAGCGAAACAATTCATTTTATAAATCATTCAATAGAAAAAGATTTAGCTTGAAAAAACATTCAACTTATTATATTGGATAAAAAAACAAAAGAATTTATAGGTTGTGTCTGACTTCATGCAGTCGAAACTGACATACCAGAAATATGAATTTGGGTAAAAAAATCTACTCATGGTAAAAAATATGGATTTGAAGCAGTTGAATGATTAAAAAAACGAGCGGATGTAAATATAATATTTGATTATTTAGTTTATCCAGTAGATCAGCGCAATATTTCGAGTTGTAAAATCCCACAAAGATTATGATGAGTCACAGATTGAACAATGACTATCAAAGATACTCCAGATCCAAATAAAAAGTTAGAAGAAATAATATACAAAATTTATTCATAATAAAAATAATGGATATAACTCTAATTATTATCTGAACCTTACTTGCTATAGTGTGAATACTATGATCAGTATTACCTATACTTCCATGACCACAATTGGTTTATATAGCATTGATACTTTTACAATTCACATCATATCATCCTTTTTCTACTTGGTTTCTAATTATTTTCGGACTTATAAATATATTTGTTCTTGTTCTAGATTATGTGATGCCTATCTGGTGAACTAAAAAATTCTGATGAACAAAATATTGAAATCGAGGATCAACAGTATGACTTATAATTGCAGTGATTATATTACCTATATTATGAATTACAATATGACCGTTTGGATTATTATGATTGATATGATGACCATTTTTGTGAGCATATATATGAGAGAAGATATGATGAAAAGAACATCATAAAGCACTTAGATCTGCTATAGGGTCATTTATATGATTTTTAACTTGAACTGTTCTTAAATTAGTTTTATCATTGATTATGAGTTATTACTTTATTAAAGAAGCTATATCTATTTTATTCTAATAAATAAATGAAATTCAGAATATTAATTACATTTTTATTAATGTCTTTTATCTTTGGTTTTACATCGGATGTAAATGCCTATATTTTTTGATTAAAATCTAGTGATAATACTATAGAAAATATTCAGCAGATCGAAAAAAAATATAAAGTCAGACTTCCTGTTGTTTGATTTATCTTTGATCCACGATGAGATAATGTTTTGAAAACGATCAATTCTTTAGGTACATGATTATGAATAGATAGAGTATATCATATAACAGTCTCGCCTAATATGTTTAGTGCTCAAGACGTTGCAGATTGAAAATTTGATAAAGAATATATTTCAGTTTTTAAGGCTATAAAAGATAATGATCTAAAAGTAATATTTAGAACTATGCATGAAATGAACGGATGACGATATGCTCGAGCATCCAATCCTGAAACATTTAAACAAGCGCGGATACATGTATGGAAATTATCAAGGAAAGTCTGACTAGATCAATACAATATCTTATTTGATTTTTCAATCAATCATCGAGATATGCCTACATTACAAAAGCCATCTCAATCAGCAAAATTAATTCAATGCTCTCCATGACAAAAAGAAAAATTAAAATGTTATACATTTGAAGATTATTATCCTGGGAATGATTATGTAGATATTATATGAGTAAGTTTTTATAATCGAGGAAAAGCAACAAGCAATAGATTACGATTATCTCCAAACAAAACTATAGGTGATAATTCATGGAATACATTAAATAGAATGAAACAATATCTTAAACCAATATTTATAGACGAAGTATGAACTACGGCCGTATTTTATACTTGAGCATATAACAACAAAAAATCAAAAGAAATTTATCAAAAAGATTTTTATAGAAAAAATTTACGACTTACACAATTAAAAGATTTTTTTCTAAGCGAACCTTTAATATATTGAGCTATATATTTCAACACAGATTATACTGATTGATTAAATTTCCCTACAGTAGGAGAGGCGGACTGGTCAATTATTAATTTATTCAGAGATAAATTTTATTTATGATTCTGGGATTTATATAACTGATCAAACAATAATTTTTACAAATCAGATTCCATAACATTATTCCAGACATTTGTTTATTCTATAAATTGAAAAACAATACTTCTACCTAGCCATTATAAAAAAGATTTTTTAGCTACTATCAAAACTTTTTCTAGTTGATCAAATAATATTTGAAAAATACAATCTCAAATAAAGAATATAAATATAGATAATATACAAGACAAAAAAATGAAGCTTATCATTTCAAAGCTTCAAATTCTATATAAATAATAATATTAATATTTTAGTTAAGTCCAGGCATTCAAGGCATTCATCCTCATCACATCATATTAGCCATATCAGATGGATCAAATCATAATATTTCTTTTGTCTTTTCTGCTACTACTTGTTGTGCTTTATCTTGTGCTTTTTGAATACATTTCACTATCATATCTTCAAGATTTTTTTTCTTTGAAGGATCAAGCAAAGAAAGATCATTTATATTCAATTCTATAAGTTTCATTTCTCAACTAATATCAGCTATTATAGCATCTGATTCTTCTCAATTAGAGTTAGTAAATTTTCATTCTTTTGCTCTAATTATAAGATTTTTCAAAGCTTTTTGTAAGGTTCTGTACTTATCGTACAATTTTTTCATTTCTCATAACTTTCCAAACATAATAATATTTTAAATTATAAAATTTATATTTCACTAATCTTTTAATTTTTTAGTATTCTAATTCAATATTAAGATTTCATTATATTTTGAATTTTATTTGCTAGAGAAAGTCAATCTAGTCATACTTGTTCAAATTTATATTCTTCCATTACTGTATTTAATTTATCATATTCAGGATAAATAAATTTAATTCTAATTGATTCATATCATTTTTCTTTGAATTTTAATCTTATATAATCCTGATATCAATTTGGATAAGACTGATCTACAATAATTATCAGGAATCAATGTTTTTTTAAACTTTCCACTAAATCATTTTCTAAATTCACATCAAGATTACTCATACAGAAAAGATCAAAAGAATATCAATTATTTTCAGATGAAATACGCAAAGCTTGAATAGCGTTTTCCAATAAAGATCAGCTAACAAGTACAGCTCAATCAAATCCACTAAATCCATTATTAACCAATGATAGCATATTTTTTGATTCAAGTACTTTTTGATCTATGATAGCAAAATCTTTGAAATACATCAAATTTTGTGGTAAATCATTATTATTTAGTCTCAAATATTTATTTCATTGTGTTAATAATATTTTAACAAAATTATTCATATCTCGAGGCTCATATACTTCGAATCATAAATTCAATAAATAAGATATATCATTTCAGTCTAGTTTATTTTTATTTCCTAGTCATGAAATACCTACATGTAAATTTATAATAGTTAAATTTCATTTTAATTGTAATCATCATAATGCATCATAAGAATTGGATTCATCCAATACCAAAAGCACATCAGAATAATTATCTAGATAATTATTTATTTGTTTAGAAAAACTATCAGTATCTTGATCAAGAAATTTTATATTAAACTTAGAAATATCCAAATCTGATTGAAACTTTCTTTCAAATACTATAACATCATAAGGATTATTATCCCTTATATCTTGTAAAAATAAACCATATTTAACATAAGAAGATAGATTATAAAAACTCATAATATAACTAACAAACTAAAAGCTAAGTACTAAAATCTATTTATCGATAAGATTATATCCAATCAAAAATTTAGCTACATCCTTAAATACTTTTCAAGCAGTAGATCCTCACCATATATTTTGTCTTGGACGACGAACTTGTACAACCACAAGATATTTTACATTATCTCTAGTTATTAGACCCACAAAAGATCAGTTTGTCCATCAGACTCAATTTTGATATTTTCATTTAAATGATATCTGAGATGTTCAACTTTTTCCTCATAAGGCAAATCATTCAATTTTAGCACTATTACCTACTTCAGGATTTTGTTCCATCACTTCGAATAAGGCATCTTTTAATAGTTTAGATGTTTCTGGTTTAAATATTTGACTAACAACTTTTTTTGTATTTGGACGAAGTATATTACTTGTTTTATCGTATATACCAGCTACAATAGTTGGTTTAACATAATATCATCCATTAACAAGAGGCGCATATCATGCAGCTATCTGCAAAGGAGTCACAAGTAATCATTGTCCAAAAGAATTATTGAAATATCTAGCAACAGATACGGTAGTAACTCATTCCACACTTCATTCTTCTTCTCAACCCAGTTCTATTCACGTAGGTTTACCAAATTGCAGTTTATCAAGATAATTATAAAATGTTTCTTTTCATATTTTCTGTGCTATTCTCACCATTCATACATTACAAGAATATACAAAAGCATGTAAAAAAGAATTATCTCACATACAAGCTTTTTCAACATTTTTAATTTTATATGGTCATACTATTACAAATCAAGGATCATTATAAAAGTCATAAGGACGTATTTCATCTATATCAAATCCTATAGAAATAGTAAATGCTTTAAAAATACTTCAAGGTTCATATGGCATAGATACGTTTTTGTCTTTAAGTACTTGAGGTCAATAAATATTTTTAGAAACATATTTTTGTAATGTAATATCTTGCCTTTCAAAAGATTTAGCTAAATTTACTTCTCAACCAGTTTTTATATAAATAGGTACATCTACATAATCCTGATTATCTACTAAATAACCATATTCAGGAGAAAGTGCTTTCAATGAATATACATCATCATAATTATTTGGATCAAAATTTGGTTCATTTACAGAAGCCTTTACTTGTCAACTAAATGGATCAAAAACCAAAACACTTACAGAATCTGATCTAAATGTTTTGTTATATTGTTTAACTATATTTTCTATCTCTCTCTGCATTCATATATCTATTGTAAGATATACATCATCTCAGTTTTTAACTTCTTCTATCTGAAATTCATTTGCTCATACTGGTCATATCCAGGCAGAAGCACGTCATATTACTTTTCAATCTTTTCAACGTAACATTTGATCAAAATATTGTTCTATACCATATATAGGAGTACCACTTTTATGTACAAATCACAAAATATTTGACATAAAAGATCAATAAGGATAATATCTGACATTATAAGATTCTATTCATAATCAGTGTAGTATAGGAATATTATTTTTAGTACGTTCCATATAATATTTCAGTTTCAAATCTTTAACTGTTTGAGCAATAGATGGATTAGCCTCAGATATTATTTTTACATATCTATTTTCTTGGGGATAGAGATTTTTATCAAAATTTCAGTAAGACGACATATATCAATATTTATCTAATAGTTTTTTTAAGACTATTCAATCTTTTGTGGGATTAACAATCATAGTAGGTATAATATAAACATAATTATTATATTGTATATCTACATAAGATAAATTTAAATCTTTTAAATCTTTTAGAAAACTTATATTTGTAAAAAATCATATATAATTTTTTGCTTTTATTCATATTTCTATCCTTTGATCTAATCTAGTTTTGATAAGAGAATAAGCTATTCATTTAGTAAATCAGCTCATTACTTGATTATATTGATTATAGAATCAAGTCCGATCATAAGTGTAATATCAAGTAGTAATTATTCCGCTACCAAAATAAAAGAATTCAGGTTTAACGGGTAATAATTGTTTATTTGCATATAATTCTATATTTTGGATACATCAGGTAAGATCTATCTGTT
>CAYSXV010000013.1:0-17987 GCA_964435215.1 uncultured Candidatus Peribacteria bacterium
CTTAAAAAATGCTAAATAAAATAAGAAGAATTATTATTACAATATACCTTAGAAACTTATAAGAAATGATGAAAATTATTAATTCCATCATTCTCTGTAGAAAGGACTCAAGAACTATTATATGTTTTTAATATTTTGATTAAAAAAGGTAAATTTCCCAAAGAAAAAATTTTCTTGGATAGTCCTCTATCTATCAAAGCAACAGAAATATTTAAAAGACATACTGAATATTACGATAATGAAGCATTACATAAATATGCCAATCCTTTTAGTTTTGAACAATTGGAATATAGCGAAAGTGTAGAAGATTCACAAAAATTAAATAATTATAATGATCCTTGTATCATCATAGCATGAAACGGAATGTGTACAGCGTGAAGGATTACTCATCATCTAAAACATGGGTTATGGGATAGAAGAAATATGTTGTTGTTTGTAGGTTATCAAGCAGAAGGTACACTTGGAAGAAATATTTTGGAATGAGTCGAAAGAGTGAAAATAATGGATGCAGAAGTCCTCGTAAATGCAGAAATAAAAAAAATCAATGGTTTCTCTGGACATGCAGACGCAGATCAATTGATGCAACGAGCAAAATGATTTACAACTCCACCGACAAAAACATTTATAATGCATGGTGAAGAAAGCGCTCAGAAAGCTATAAAATCTAAACTTGAAGAAATATGATTCACATGTACAATCCCTAGTCTAAAAGATACTATAGAATTATAAAAACTCATGGTAAAACTTACTTTATTAATTTCAGCTGAAAAGATTACATCGACTAAGCAAACCATGTCGCACAACTCGCGTCTTGTGCGACTTGAGTTTTTGCTTACTTTTGAGTCAAGTCAAAAGTAAGTCCAAGCGAAGCGTTTAATTAAAACATAGAAAATATCACAAACAACTTTATTTGCATATTTGCAAAGAATATATAATTTTACTGTAATTTAATTATTACTCTACAAATGAAAGAAAAAAATTATAAATATCTCACACTGATTACAGTTTTTTTTGTTACTGTACTTTTGATATCTAATATAGTTTCAACAAAAATAACAAACATCTGACCATTTACATTTGATGCCTGAACAATACTGTTTCCATTAAGTTATATTTTCTGAGATATACTCACAGAAGTTTATGGGTATAAACAAAGTAGAAAAATAATATGGATGTGATTTGGAGCAGCTCTACTAATGTCAGCAATTATAATTATAGTTGGGCTTCTACCATCGGCTGCTGACCGACCATATCAAGAGTCATATCAAAATATTCTTTGACTCACGCCTAGGATTGTATTGGCAAGTTTGATAGCTTATTTCGCATGAGAATTTAGTAATTCATATATATTAGCAAAGATTAAAATTTGGATGAAATGAAAAAAATTATGGGTAAGAACTATTTGATCTACTATTATATGAGAATTATTTGATACTTCTATTTTTGTATTTATAGCATTTGTATGAATTTTCGATATCAACTTATTACGGATTATATTTGTTTCAAATTATATTTTCAAAGTATGAGTAGAAATAGTTTTTACACCACTCACCTATCTAATAACAAATAAATTAAAAAAATCTGAATGAGAAGATTATTATGATTACAAAACCAATTTTAATCCTTTTAAAGTCAATTAAATGCAGATCAGACAATTAGAAAATATTCAAGACTTGGATGATATAAAAAATCTAGTACAAGATTTATCAGTTTGAAAAGATACTTTACAAGAATGATTCCAAGATTATCCTATTGAAAATCTAGATTATTTTAAAGATTTTATTTTAAGATCTCCATTATCACTCTGAGCTTTTGAAGACAAAAAAATGATAGGTTTTGTAGTCAGTTACGATATAAGTAATATATTAAATATACAAAATGCACATGATCCTATACTCCAATATCTTCTAGAAAAACAATACTTAGATAATAAATCAGTTTATATAGATATCCTTTGAATTATTCAAAATATGCAAAATAGATGAATAGGAGTACGCCTACTTCTATCGCTTATTAATTATATAAAACAACAAGAATTTAAAAATATACGATGCGTTGTATGTACAGATTCGCATAATCAAAATAGTAATATATATAAAATACTTAAATATTTATGATTAGAAACATTTGATAAAATCACAGATAGTAAATGAAATAATTTCTGAATATATAAAGCAGATTTAAAATAATATTTATGTTTTAATGATTACCAATGTACAATTATAAAAACATCAACATTAAACGACTAGGTCACGATTGATTTTTAATATTATATAAATGAAAAAATATCTGTATAGATCCTTTTGAAAACAAAGAAATCTTGCAAGCTGATTATATTTTCATAACCCATAATCATAGAGATCACTTGAGTCTTGACGATATAACAAAAATAATAAAACCAAATACTATAATTGTTTGCCCTTTAATATGTGAAGAAAATTTGATGAATATTCAGAATAAAAAAATATTTATGGAGCAAAATGATAATCTGACTTTGGATGATTTTTCAGTTAAAACATTGCCAGCTTATAATATAGATAAATTTAGATCTCCTGGAGTCCCATATCATCCAAAAGAATCGTGATTTGTAGGATTTGTTTTTGATTTTGGTTGAACTGCTATCTATCACGCTTGAGATACAGATATTATACCAGAGATGGAAAATATATCTCCAGATATAGCACTTTTACCAGTAAGTGGAGTATATACTATGACATCTCAAGAAGCTGTTAAATCTATAGAATTTATCAAACCACAAATAGCAATTCCAATGCATTATGATAATGTAGTCGGGACATTACAAGATGCAAAATATTTTAAAGACAATGCAAAATGCGAAGTAGTAATCATATAATCTCCATAGCAATATTTACAATTTCAGTACTGGAAATTTTATAAAGATAGCAAGTTCGAAAAATCACGCGTCGATTGATTTTTCTAGACCTTTTGCCTACTTTTGGGGTTTATCCTGAAACCCATGAAGGGCAATGCCAAAAGTAGGTGAAGCGAAGCGTTAAAGTATTTAAAGCAAAGCATTATTGTATTCAAATAAGGTTATAATAAAAAATTTCCTATAAATAATATATAATCTAATTAACCAAAGACTGATTTATTTCCGTCTCTATTTCTTTCATTTTTTTCCATATTTTTTTTGATATTGGAATATTTATATTGTATTTGTCTGCTTTGTTTATTAAATATCCCAATAGATGATTGTCTTCAGATAATACTTTTCATCTGATTTGTGAAGTCGTATAGTATTGTTGATATGTACTAGGTTTTTCTTTCGCAAATTTTTTTGCAGTATGTAATATACGATATTCTACTTCTCAAGTATTTATTTCAAAGGGGCTATTATCATACACAACATTTTCTACATCACTAATTTCTTTTGACCAATTTTTTATTGCATCTTCACCGAATTCTTTTTTAAATAAATTCATTGAATTTTTTACATCAGATTTGTAAATCACACAAAGCGAGTTTAGTACTGTATTTATCATAGCTTTAAATTCTCATTCTCTTTGAAGTGCAATACTATCTACTCATTCAAAAAGATACTTACCAAATTTTTTACTAGTATAATCGTTTAATGTCTGCATCAAATCGCATATATTTTTTTGTTCTGTTCATTTTATAGGAGAAGATCTAGCAAAACTAAGTTTAATAGTCTTTCAATCATAATTTTTAAAAGATAAATAAGGAACACATCTAGAGATACTCTTACCAAAAATTCTTATCAAATTTTCTTTAACATCGAATCCATTTTGAAAAGATATAAATCTATCAAGTACCTTCGGTAAAACTTCTTCTGGTATAAGCTCTTTTACAAGTTCCAATTGTCAAGTACGACAACATAAAAGTACAGCATCTATATCTTCATATTTTATTGGAAATCATTCATATCGATTATATGGTTGGATTCAGGCTTCTTTATATTGCTTACTATTTTTTCATGAAACTGAAACAACATAAACATTAGAATTTGTTTCTTTTAACATATCATAAAATCATTGTCACAACTCACCAAATCACATGATGACAATATTTAATATTTTTCAGATTTTTTCTTTGGATTCAATAGATTCCATATATAATTAGTAAAATAAATCCATAATTTATTATATCTATTTTACAATATTTGTCAAAAATATAGTTGACTTTATAGTGAAAATTTCTATATTAAATATGTACACAATATTATGTTTGAACAAAAAATAAGAAGAAAGGAGATTGATTATAAAACAATAAATTCAAACAATCAATATTGGCGTATACAATAAAAAAAAATAAAAATTAACTATGAATAAATTTTCCAGTTATGTAGAAAAACTCAAAACAAAAACTCAAGAAACATTGTGGGTATATGCGTTTATAAAAGCATTTGTAAGGTTTACAAAACCAGTTATAGACTTCATATTTGTACTATCTATAATCGTAATTGTTTACAATTTATTACAGATCGGTAGTACGCTAGCCTATGTTCTCTTATTTACATTTCTAGCACTACAAATTGTAATATTTGCACTAATTTGGCTTAAATATTACTTTGACTTGATAGAAAAACGCAATCTAGAAAACATACAAAAACGCAAAAAATGGTTCAAAGATTCGATAGATATTCTAGTAGAAACTTGCTACGAAAATCTCACGCCACAAGAAAAAGAAGCAGAAAAACAAAAGCTTCTAAAGGATTTGGGCATAAACGATTAATAAATTAAAAAGTTGATTGGTTTTTTATCAGTCAGCTTTTTGTTTAATATATTTTCTAGCTACTATTGACATTAATATAAAAATAATTATACATAATAAAACAAAAACTCTATAATATGCACACAGACAAAATGACATTGGAAATTATGGGAGCAGATCCCAAAACTATCAATCTTGTAGAGCTGATCTATAAATCGATAGAAAAAAGAAGGGATAAATTCAATGGCTCTTCTGTACATGAAGATCAATTTGAAAGCGGAATAGAAGGTATGTTAAGTCAGATTGACAGATCAACTGATGCTTTCAACAAAGAAAAGGCAGAAGCTACAATCCGCGGCGATTACAACGAAGAGCAAAACAAACAAAAATTACACTTCAGTATCGAAGCAATAAAAGCTAACTACGCTCATCTTCTGTAGCTAAATTTAATAATTCATAATATAAAATTCATGACCTTTTTGGCCATGGATTTTTTTTAATATCTTATTATATACTCTCACTGATAGTTAACCACAATGCTGTAAAAAATTTATTAAAAGGTAATCATGTTTCTTTTATTACAGAAGACAACCAGAAAATAAATATTAATAAAAGTCCCAATAATAATAAATTCATAACATATGATCGAATTGTTCTTAAAATTCTTTCAAATAACGAAAAAGGATTATCCATATCAAGATATTTAATAATTTTTTGAATTTCTTTATAAGAAAATGCTCAAGCAACATATCATCAAATTCATGACAATCATGGTAAAAGAGTTAATGTATTTGGTAGAGAAAAATTATATTCCTGTTTTTTATATACAAATGATAAGTTATATGAATTACCAATCCATCAAGGCCTAAATAGTAATCATAAAGGAGTTTTTATTTCAGTTTTTATTAACTCTCATGATTTTGCTTCAAAAAGTATTTTATCATTATGTAACAGTTTAATTCTTCCATCAGGATATTTATATATATTCATTTTTCGCTTCAGAAGAGGAATTTTTGAATGTATAATTTCTACAGATTTTATTCCATCTTTTTCTATGGTAGTTATAGTAGCCATTGTATATTCAATTTAATAAAAATATTATGAAATCAATAAAGTCCTAGACGCGACTTACAAATATATAAAACAGATTTGAAATCAATATAATCATATATAAAAAATCTTTTGCTTTTTATTTTTTTTTGATTATACTCATACCAGTACCTCTGGTAGAGGTACAAAACATTTAAATTATTTACAATCATTATGGTAGACGCTAAGCAATTAATCGCACTTAAAAAAGCCAGGACACTATTGGATAAAATTATTATTATGACAGAAAAAAAAGAGTATTGTATAAATATTATCCAACAAAACCTCGCTGTGATGTGATTGCTTAAATCTGTTAATTTACAATTATTGGAATGACATTTATCATGTTGTTTTGTAGATGCTGTCAAATCCAACAACAAAAAAAGACAGAAAGAAATGATCGACGAAGTACTTACTATAGTCAAAACAGCTCAGAGCAAATAGGATATTTACAAGTAAATAATTTATTTATAAAACATATATGAAGAAAATATTTTGAATTATCAGCCTATTGGTTTATTTGTTTTCAATAAATTCTCTTGTCCATGCAAGTACAATGGGATTTTTTGATTCTCATACAAACAATAGTCATTGTTGATTTGATCATTCCTCTACCACGAAACAAAATAACAATAAAGAACATTGTTTTGTCTCAGTAACATCAAATGATTTTTCTTCTGTATCACAAAAAGAAATTAAATTATGAACATTTCAAAATCATTTCACAGATATAATATCTTATCGTTATAATTTTCAGATTTTCAACAAAATACATTTTGTAATAAATAAAATAGTAGATCCGCCTGGTAAATATCATCAAAAATATCTAGCATTTTCTAATCTTTTTGGAATTATTGTGAATTTATCTTAAAATTTTTTGAAAATAATAAACAGTTATCTTTTTTATATTTATAATAAGAGATTGTTTTATTTTGAAAATAAATTTAATTTTATAATTTATATAAACATGAAAACAACAAAAATAAACGTTGAATGAATGCACTGTAATGCATGTAAGTTATTACTTGAAAAATCTATTTCTAGTATCAAAGATGTAAAAACAATCCAGGCCAACGTTTCCAAATGAACAGTAATTATAGGATATGAAAGCAATCCAAATTTTGATGATATCAAAAGCATTATTCAAGAATGTGGATACAAAATAAGTAAAGAAGAGATTAAACGTTCTTGGCTAAGCAAAAATATCAAAGACTACAAAGTAATGCTTATAAGTCTAATATTATTTATATTATTATATTTTATACTTAGTAAAACAGGCATTTTTTCTTTTGATATCAAATCACAATGATCTCCATCATTATCACTCGTATTACTTATCGGTATCACAGCATGATTTTCTAGTTGTATGGCTGTAGTATGATGATTGGTTTTGGCTATATCTAGCAAATGGAATAAAAATAACGAACAACAATCGTTTTGACAAAAAATTATTCCTCATTTTTGGTTCAATGCAGGTAGGATTATCTGATTTGGAATTTTATGATGATTGTTATGATTATTTGGATCTGTTATCAACTTATCTCCATTTATGATGTCAGTAATGACTCTAATAGTATGAGTCGTTATGATACTACTATGAATCAATCTTACTCATATTTCACCAAAATTAAGTGCAATATCTATAACTATACCAACAGGTAAATTATTTACAAAAAAAGAAGCTGATTTATTGCAAACCAAATCTACATGATTAAAAAAACATATATGAACATTTGCTAGTTGAATACTAACATTTTTCTTGCCATGTGGATTTACATTTGCTATGCAATTATACGCCATTAGTACATGAAATTTCTTTATGTGAATGATTATCATGTCATTATTTGCAATAGGTACATTACCCTGACTTATAGGAGTCGGTAGTTTAGCTAGTGCATTTAAATGAAAAACAGCACAAGTAGCATTCAAAGCTATCTGAGTTCTAGTTATACTATTATGATTATACAATATATCAAATTCTTATAATATAGTATCGACTAGATTTAATACAACAAATACATGACAAATAAATAATAATCAAAATATTGAAGATATAAATATGACTTATACCGATGATTGACTCAAACCATGGAAAATAAATTTACAAAAAGGTAAATCTTACAA
The DNA here is from genome assembly GCA_964435215.1 of uncultured Candidatus Peribacteria bacterium. Lineage (GTDB taxonomy): Bacteria > Patescibacteriota > Gracilibacteria > Absconditabacterales > Absconditicoccaceae > UBA6263. The sequence continues at coordinate 7,906 of CAYSXV010000013.1, forward strand.
TATTATAATAGATATCCAGACAACCGTTTATGGTTGTATGAGTACTATGTATATTCCGTGATTAGATGAAAATATACAAGCGATCAAAAAATGATCTCAGATAAAATTTTTCGTAAATGCAACTACTCCATGAGAGTACGAATTTGATTGCGCTATGTGAATTTCACATGGAGCAAAACTTATCGTAAACTAAAAAAAATTTTAATTTCCATTTAAAAAAATGTCCAAAATATCATTAGATATACAATGAATGCATTGTTCATCATGTTCAATGTTAATCGAGCAATGATTAAAAAATACCCCATGAATAAAATCAGCATCAGTTAATTTAGCAGCAGAAAAAGCATATATAGAATACGAAGATTCTAAAATAAATTTAGAAAAAATTCAAATAGAAATCAAAAAAATATGATACAAATCTTCTATTCCACTATTACAAAATAATCAAGATACAGAATTTTCAAAAAGAAAAAAAGAAATAAATTATCGAAAAATCAGATTTTGGTGAGCTTTTGTACTTAGTATACCAATGATAATTTTTATGGTATATGATTTTATTTACTGATTACCATATTTCAATATTTTGATGCCTATATCGGCTTTAATTTCATTAATTCTCACAATACCAATCCAATTTGGTTTATGAAAAGATTTCTATCAATGAGCCCGATCAGCACTCAAAATGAAAACTGCAAATATGTATTCTCTCATAGCAATATGAACTCTAGTAGCATTTATATTTAGCGTATATAATTATGTAAATTTTTATGTACAGACATGATCTATCTTATGACTAGATGGCATGAAAATTCCCAATATTTATTTTGAAGTATGAGCTTTACTAATAGTATTTGTATCACTATGAAAACTACTTGAAGCTAAAGCTAAAGCCAAAACATCTGAAGCTATTTCAAAACTTATGTGACTTACACCACCAAATGCAACAATTATAAAATGAAATCAGACAATAACAATACCAGTAAATGAAATACAGATTTGAGATATCATAATCATCAAACCATGAGAAAAATTACCAGTGGACTGAGTTTTAACTCAATGAAATTCAAGTATAGACGAATCTATGCTTACCTGAGAAAGTATACCTACAGAAAAAAATATTTGAGATAATATTTTTGCATGAACTTTAAATAAACACTGAAGTTTTCAATTTCAAGCAAAAAAAATCTGATCTGAAACTATGTTAGCCGGTATAATTAAACTCATTCAGGACGCTCAATGATCCAAAGCGCCAATCCAATCATTTGCAGATAAAGTTTCAAAATATTTTGTCCCGATAGTGATTTTATTGGCTATAATTACCTTTGTAGTCTGGTATCTTATATTAAATAAGAGCATAGATACATCATTGTTATACTTTGCTGCTGTTATTGTAATTGCATGTCCCTGTGCTCTATGATTAGCGACACCTACAGCACTTATGGTATGAACATGACAATGAGCAAAATATGGAATACTTATAAAATGAGGAGAGCCATTAGAGATTGCATGCAAAATAAATACTATAGTTTTTGATAAAACATGAACACTTACAAAGTGAAAACCAGAAATTACAGATATAATAACAACAAATAATAATAACAAAGATTTTATAATAAATATAGCTCAATCTCTAGAGAAATATTCAGAACACCCTCTAGCTGAAGCGATATTACAATATAAATCAGATTTGGTTTTATCGGATGTGGAAACATTTTTAGCAATCCCTGGTAAGTGAATACAATGACATATAGATTGAACAAAATATCTATTATGAACAAGAGATTTAATGAAACAAAATAATATACAGATTATCAATGATGAAAATATGCAAGAGCTGGAAAATCAAGGCAAAACAGTAATGCTACTTTCAAATGAAAAAGTTTTAATATGAATGATTGCTGTTGCTGATCAGATAAAAGACGACGCAATAAAAACCATTCAAAATCTTACAAATCAATGATTTGAAATTTATATGATTACATGAGACAATACAAGAACAGCACAAGCTATTGCCAATAAATTGGGAATAAAAAATATTTTATCTCAAGTATTACCAAGCGAAAAATCAGAAAAAATCAAGCAATTACAATCTCTGTGAAAAATCGTAGCAATGGTTTGAGATGGTATAAATGATGCACCCGCACTTATTCAATCAGATTTATGAATTGCAATGTGAAGCTGAACAGATGTCGCTCTAGAATCTTGATGAATCATATTAATGAGAAACAATCTTGAAGATGTAATAAATGCTATTTCACTCAGCAAGCAAACAGTAAGTAAAATAAAACAGAATATGATATTTGCTTTTTTATATAATATATTATGAATACCACTTGCCGCAGGAGTATTTATAAATTTTTGACTTATGCTTAAACCAGAATTTGCATGACTTGCTATGGCTATGAGTTCAGTATCTGTAGTTACAAATTCACTTCTTCTAAAGTTTTTCAGACCCTGAAAAACAAATATAATTTCCAAATTAGCACCCATTATAATGACAATTATCTTTCTGTTTGCATTCTGGGAATTTGGTCAGATCTCTGTTTGATGATTTGGTAATAATACATTAATAAATTCAAATATCAGCATTGAAACTCAAAAAGAGATAACACGTTTTCTATCAAACAAAAAAAATAAAATCTGATTTACACCGACAGGTATACCTAAAATATTTATTGAATCTAATCAATCATTGGAGTGAATATCTATATTTAAATGAACATGAATAATAAATTTAAATGAACCACAACTTATCTTATGATACAAAGAAGCTTTGATGATGAAAAATGAAAAATTATTCAAAAATATATGAGACAGTTTAAAAGATTTTTTTGGAATCAAAAATGTACAAATAGTGTGAATCTTATCCCCCACAAATACTTTTTTGGATGAGGTACATATTATAAATATACAATGATTTTCTTGATTGGACATAAAACAGAATATCATAATTCAATGAACTGATTCTGGAATGGTAGAAGTTTTTTATAATTTTGATAAGAACAATATACCATTAAAATTTAAAAACATCATCAATCCATATAAGTCAGTATATAATCTTAACGACAAACAATACCCCACTATATATCTTTGATATGATGTTACAAAAGAAATGATACAAGCAAAAGAATTTTCCAAAAAATTTGATATAATCCAAGAAGACTGACAAGATCTCGTAATAGCATGATTATTAAAAAAAACCTATACAGTGCTTGATATGATGCATTTTCTACCTCAATAATTTAATAGATAAAAATCTCATCAAAAATTTGACAAATAAAGACTTATCATTTATAATTAGATATGATTTAAGTCCTTATTTAAAAAAAATGAAAAATTACAAACCTAATCCTTTGGCTGCATGACTAGCATTTGGAATATTCCGATGAGTATCTATGGCCTTTATGTGAATTTTCTGAAATTTTCGATGACAATATGAAAGTTTTGTAAATTTACTATCACAATTTTATCTTTGATATTCTATTTCTATATGAGGTATTATGATAGGATTTCTACGAGCCATCTTAGATTGATTTTGTGGAGCATTTATATTGGTATGGTTATATAATATATTTTATAAATCTATTAAAAAATAGTTTTTAAATATAAAAACAAAAATGAAAAAAAAACAAGAGGATAGTTTTAATCCATCTCAAAATTTAGAGCTTACACCAATGCAAGTAGCACTTTTTGAAATTTGTATGTTATCTGGATGAGCTTTGTTTACACTATACATACCATCATTGATTTTGTATATTGAATCAATTTTATGGATATTATTGGTCATACCATGAATATATATTTGCTATATCCACTTTAAACAAGCAAACAAATAAATTTTAAATATCAAGAATAAACTGCAAATAACTAAATTTCAAAATATAGAGTTTGCAGTTTTTTTATATAGAAAAACATATAAAAGGTACTCAAAAATTTGACAAAAGTCTATAGTTCATATATAATTTATATGTGAACTTTTTTTACAAGGAATTAATCAATGAAAAACAGCAAGTTACTATCATTATTTATTACTTCAATTATAGTTTTTTTCTGTATCACAAATATCATTAAATCAGACAATACAATGGTAGGATATTCTGATTCAAAATTTTTATATTGATGAAATGAAATAGATACGATAAGTTTTGAAATATCTTGATGAGTACAGACATGATTTGCTATTAAAATATATAATAAAGAAAATACAAGTATGACATACAGACTTTGATCTGTAGATGCTCAAAGAACAAGCGATGTTTTGGACAAAAAAACATGTTTAAGTGAAAATGAAATTTCTCAGATATGACAATATATTTCTTGAGATAAATCTAGCAAAACTATAGTGGCTTGATGAAGTTGAATATGGAATCTCACAGCAGAATTTCCAAATTATTATAGTTGATTATTCAACTGATGTATTACATTTTACCCAAGTATAATATGAGGTACGACAGTAAATACATTGCCACGTAGATGAAATTTTATGGATATTACAGTTCATTCAGTTTGAAAAAATATAACTATAAAAGCATTCCCTTCCAATCGTATAAATCAATCAAATAACAATTCAAGTTCATGAACAATAAAAATATACAATACAAATAAAACATTACAAAGAACATTTGAAATCTGATTAAACAACAATTGAACATGACTTTTATTTTCAGACATCGCACCAGGAACGTATTATGTTGTTTTTAAATGACAATCCAATTTAGCATCATATCTGAGTTGAGTAATTTTATCATGATGAAATCAAACATTAGATTTTACAACATGATCAAATTTATATTGAGCGCAACAATTGAATCTATCACAAGATGATTGATATAGGTATCAAACTGCATGAGATTTAAAAGCTGATGACTGAGTTTACGATTATTTCATCAATTGAAACGACATATCTATTATAACGGCAATGTGATTGATAGACAATGGTATAAGCGTATTAGATCAAAGGAATTTAAATTGAGATATAGCAATCAATGCATCAGATATTGCAGTTATATGAATAAACTTCGAAAAGACAGATTCTTACTTCAATAACACTTTTAGCCGATAATATATAAATGCCAAGAAACATTTTGAAAAAAATATTAATAATAAACTGAATATTGATAATGATATGATATTTTTCAAATGTTTTTGCTGCAAATCCAAGTTTCGATATATATCCTTGATCATGATCCAATCTTAAACTTCATTGTAGATATTTATTCAATGCACATTTAAATGCTTGATGACAAAGTTACAACGGATTTGATTATATGATAAAATTCAATTCTTGAGACTCAAATATAATACACAGTTCGGTTGATTCATTTTTTTCTAGTTCGCCAGCTTGACTTATAAAAAGTTGATATCTTTACAGATCATATTGAGCAGCTACAACAGGTAGTTCTATAGATAGAAATCTTACAACATTTATTTTCTATACTATAAGTAATATCTGAAGCACTATATTAAATTTTACAAACTGTAATTGATGAGCTATTACTTTTGGTTCTGATACTACAGCTGATTGTGCAGTAGTAAATTGATATTCCCTATGATGACTAGATATACTCACGTGAATAAATGATGCTTCATATAGTTTTTCTATGTTACCATGTGTTCCAGATGTAGATAATCCCTCAATATCAAATGTTTCTATTTCCAACGGAGCAACACAGATACCTAGTAATCAAAATATATCTATGCTTATAAATGATCGACAATGAAGTCCTACTTCAAATGTATCTTGACCAGCTCCTTTAGAAAATAATAAAAGGAGTCATTATCGATATTCATGATTAAATACAACATTATGAAATTATGTAGTCGCTCCAAGTACAGTAGATAACCAAGAATGAATAAATAGCTGATCAATAAAAATAACTATAACGGCACCTAGCTATCCAGCATATTGAACATATATATTATCATGATCTAGTTTAACAATAAATGATTTCACATGAAATTGATCTATCAATAAATTTACTTGGGATAGTGAAATAAGATGATACAATATATCATTTGCACCACCTAGTCCATACCCAGTAGAAAAACAGATAAGCGTAAACATAACAGCAAGAGATAGAGCAAATGAAAATTCACAGATTCATACATGAACATATTCATTTGGTTTCAATACTCCTATTGCACCTACGATATCTATGCAATCTCCTTCTCCAATTACATTTGTAAGTCCTACATTGAGTCAAATAAAATTCTATATAACAGATGATCGAGCTTGAGTAGATACATGAAGTATAAAATTTACTATACCAGCGATATATTCTTGAGCAACATTACTTATGACTGGTTATACATATTCATGAAACGATCTAAGTTTTACATTATCTTGATGATCTACATGACTTTGAAACTGATGAGATTATATAGTTTACTTGACACCCAAACGAAGTTTTCCAAGTAATACATGAATAACAATAACATGATTATTTCTAGACCTTGCTTGAACTACATGATTAGCAAATTTTTCTTTTGCTACTAGACCTGAATGTAGTTATTTTGGATGTTTAGCATTTTTATGAGTAGATATAGATTGAATAGTATCAAACTTCAATTGAAGTTTTTTGGTAATAACATGAACAAATCCAGATTGACCATATCCATATTTCACATGAATAAACAATGATATATTAATGTGTTGACCAAATTTTACATGAACAAGCATTACCTGAAATATAGTATTCAATGACACAAACAATCAATCAATATTATGAATACAATATACATGAACACAATTATATATTACATGACGTGAAATTATATTAAGCTGAAACACGGTTTTTATACAATAATATTATAGATCAAAATGAAAACAAAAATTCTCACATTATCTATATTATCTATTACAGTTTTATGATCTTTTGTAAGTGCTTGAGAAATATCACTTGAACCATCACATTGAAAATATTCTCCAGGATGTATGTTGTGAATAGATGTGGTTATGGATCCAGAATGAAAACAGATATCAGCAACAGATATAGTCATAGAAAGTTCAATGAAATTTATAAAATTTGAACCCACAAAAGTATTTCCATATTTCTTTCCAGCAAAAACAATAGAAAACATAGTTCATATAGTATGATTTACATCATGACCATCACAACGGATAAGTGAAAAATGAGTTATATGAAAAATATATTTCAAACCACAAAATAAATCAGATTTAGATTGAAGTATAAAATTTTATTTCAAAAAAATATGAGATACTACTGATACAAATCTAAGTATAAAATGATGAATAGATGTATTACAAGAAACACGAAATTGATTTTATACATTTGATGGGACTAATTGTGACTATCCAGAAGAAACTACAATCAAAGAAGCATGAAATATAAATTTTAATACCGCATTGAGACAGACAATTAAAAAAGTTGAAAAAGATTTTGATAAAGCAAATAGAGAACATAGAGCCGCAGAACTACAAAAATCCCGAGAAAACAATAAAATTTACATATTATCAATATTTATTGTTGTATTTATTTTAGCTACATATTTCAAAATCTCCAAATGAAGATGAAAGAAAAAATAAGAAATGGATTAAAAAAGATTTTGATAATAACCACTTTGGTTATAACTTTGGGCTTGATACAAAAAATAAGCTGACAATATTATTATTACGATTCATGAACTACAACATATCCTTATCAACAATGATGTAGTGAAGATTTACATGTTAGGATAAATAGTCAATGAAGATCTATAAGATGATGACGTTTCCATCTTATTTTAAGTCCTATAGCTTTCAATTATTCTACATCTTCCAATCCAAATACATTGAGGACAAATTTATTTAATGCTAGTACGCTTACATTTATAGATCGATCAGCTGCATGATCTCCTTCTTGGTGAAGCGGATGAACAACAATACTTCAAATAGATCGTACAAATGTAACAACAGATTATAATTGAACAAATTGACTTTATTGAACTATCAAATTTGTACCACTATACAATGTTTCTACTTTTTATTGATCATTTGGAATGGAATATATTTCATGATCATCTACTATTGAAACTACATTAAGTCGTACTTGATGAATTGAGCTAATCAATCCAACAGAACAGACTTCACGCCTTACTTGAACATATAATATTTTACAAGAACCATGTACTCCAGATAATAATATTCCTAGCATATCTATCTCAATACCTACAAATTGATGAGATAAACAAAGCAGATTAAGTTGAATATCTTTATCTTTAAACGAAGCAGCTTGAGTAAATTGATTATCAAATGTACCTTATATATGGACGTGATGAATACGGACATGAAATCCATGATGAACTATATCAAATCAATACTGAATAAATTTAAATTCATTTAATATGGTTATAAATTGAAACTCACAAACAAAAACATTTACATGATGAAGCACATGATTAACATCAACATGAAATAACAAAACACGACAAGACAACAACAGAAATTATAGTGTAGCAATAGATCAAGCACAGACTTTTGACTATTGAATAGAAAAAACTATCACAATAACAACAAATATTTCAGATCGTAAATGAAACGCAGCAAGTCAAAGTGTAATAACATTTAATAATCCAGTATGACCTCGATCGCTATGAACTCCTAGTCCAATAAATGGAGCTATATTTGTAAACTTATCTGCACCTATAAATTTATGAATACAAGATAATCGAGCTTGAGTAGATAGTTGATCAATAACAGTTACTTTGTCATGAATAAATTGAACAAATTATTGACCATATATCTTCAGTTGAACTAGTCTAAATCTATCATGATTGGCATCTAGTGCGAATCAACCAAATTATAACATAAATATAATTCATCCCGACTTTCCTGCTTCATGAAATATAAGAGTCAGCGTATATGCTGAAGATATGGAAAACAACATAGATACAATATCAAACTATAGTTTCTCTACTAGACCGACATGTAATGAATTACAATGTTGTGAAGTTACAGTCATTACAAAAACACAACAGATACCATATAATCAATATACAATTTATATATCATGACGAAACTCTCCAACATTCTATACATGAGTAGATTGATCTTGATACATAGATTGTAATTCACAAAATATATGATTAAAAATATATAGTTGAGACTGAATAAATTCATGATTAGCGACGACACTATCTTCATATTATGACATGCAGAATCTAATATTATCTTGAAGACATTGAATAAAAGCTGTGCTATCTTGAAATACAATATATCTATCATATACAAGCTTGTTTTGATATAATCTTACTTGAGCAATATTGTTTACATGACGAGAATTGAATACTTGAACATTGGTATGACGAGAAGATTTGGATCTTAGCACAGAAAATTCTTTCAATTCATGAATAGTTATGCAATCTACATGAAACATATTATCTCCAGAAGTTATAGAGACCTATTTCCCTATGGAAACAACAATAATACAGACATGATCAGAGTGCTCGCCAAATATTTTACAACATCCTATACTAACTTGAAAAGCTTATGCTGAATCATGATTATCAGATGATACTATCTATACAACATTTAAAATCTGATTCGCATGTTCATGAACAACTGCAAAATTTTATGATATGTCTTGAAATGCAAAAGCAATTGAAATAAGAGTAAAAGACCAAAATTTGATATCAAGCTGAATGACAAAAATACGATATTCAAATGATTTAATAAACCGAAATTTTATGTGAACAGCAAATGTTGTTGATTATATTGCAACATTTACAACAACACATTTCACATATTTTGCGTTATGAAATGATAATCCAAGTCCAACAGCTACTGTTGAATATTCTATCACTTGATTAACTAACCAAAATATTATCGCTACTGTTACTTGATTTAGTGAAGCTATCACTTGATTAAATTTCGCTAACCATACATTTACTTGAAATTGAAGTTTTGAATTTACTTTCCTTGATCTTGCTGGTAATACTGGTAACGCTATCGCTACTGTTACTTGGATAGATAAGGTAAAACCTACTGCTACTATTCAATATTCTATCACTTGATTAACTAACCAAAATGTTATCGCTACTGTTACTTGATTTAGTGAAGCTATCACTTGATTAAATTTCGCTAA
>CAYSXV010000013.1:18087-24396 GCA_964435215.1 uncultured Candidatus Peribacteria bacterium
GTTTTGAATTTACTTTCCTTGATCTTGCTGGTAATACTGGTAACGCTATCGCTACCGTTACTTGGATATATAAAATATGAAATTCATATTGATGAGGATCTATAACATTAACAAAAGATGATTGTCCTGATTGAGATAATTCTGATAGTTATTATGACAAAGATTGTTGAGATGACACTAGTCATGAAATAGTAAATTATTGTTGAGTAGGAGAAACAAAATATACATATGAACAAGTAGACGCATTCCAATATTCTTATTGACTATGAATAACTACTATGTGTCCGATAGAAAATGCTCGCTTAGACGGATATATACTCAGAAAAGAACTAGCTAAGATGATATCAGAATTTTCAATCAAAGTTGTCTGATTATATCCTGATTTCTCCAAAAAAGAATGTGATCTATATACAGATATATCAAAAGAATCTAAAGAATTACAATTTTACATGAAACTTTCATGTAGACTATGATTGATGTGATTACACACAGATTGAATAACAGTTAAAGATACATTTGATCCAAACCAATATGTAGATAGAGCTCAATTTGGAACTATCATGTCAAGATTAATATTCTGAGAAAAAAATAATTGAAATATAGATAATCGATACATTGATCATCTTAAATCATTGAAACAATATCAAATCATGAAATATATAAACGATCCTTCAATGAAAGAACTTAGATGATACGTGATGATCATGATGCAACGTACAAATGAAAGTTGAATAATAAAACAAATGCGTGCTGCTACAGACATAATAAACTGAGCCAATAATCTTTGGATAAATGATTTATATAACCCTAATCCAGAATAGAATATCTTCTTATAGTATTTCCAAAAAAAAATCTTAGTATCAAGATATTAATTTAATTTTTAATATCACAAATGATTTATACCTTAAGTAAAAAAATCTGATTTTTATTGCTTTTATTATTACTTCTGAATTGATGTTCTACAAAAGAATATAATGGTATCAATATACAAACCTGAGCAGATACTCAGATAGACTTATCAGACTTCAATACAGTATCACAACAAGCAATCAAAAGTTTAAAAGAAAAGGACATGGATAATTTATATCAAATAATATGAGCAGATTGATTGATTTTTTCTCCATATAATAATATAAATACATGAAATAAGAAAATCTCAAAAGAAGATATAAAAAATTTATTTTTAGATACACAAGTCATCAATCGATGAGACTATGATTGATCTTGAGAACCAATAAATTTAACATTTAAAGAATATTTCAATCAGTTTGTCTATGATGTAGATTTTTCAATTGCTCCAGAAAAAATTATAAACAAGGTAGTTCAAAGATGAAATATTATAAATAATATAAAAGATTTTTATCCAAATTCACAGACAATAGAATATTATTTTTCATGATTTGATTCACAATACGAATGAATAGATCGAAGAAGTCTTACATTAATTTTCAACAAAGTATGAAATAACCTATATCTTATAGGGATATCACACTGACAACGAACAATTTAAAAATCATCAATACATATGCTTAGATTTCTCAAAAACATTTTCCCCAAAGGTAAAAATTATACATTAGTTATATCCTGATGATGAACTAAATGATTTTATGCATTGGGAATTTTGAAATGATTAGAAGAGCTTTGATTTAAAGAGAAAATTAAAATAATTTATTGAGTAAGTGTATGAGCTATTATATGATCGTATCGATCTCATGGATATTCAGCAGATGAAATATTTAATAAATTTATAGCTTTTAATATATTCTGATTAACAAAAATCAATTTTTTCCCCAAAACTAGTTTACTAAAAAACAATTCATTAAAAGATAATTTTGAAAAAGACTTACCAAGTAAATTTGAAAAATTAGATAAGATATTAAATGTATGAGCTACAAATATAAATACATGAAAATTTATATTATTCAACAAATGAGATATGATAAATCCATTACTTGGTAGTATGGCTATACCATGAATATTTCCTCATGTAAAATTTAAAAATTATAACTTAATAGATTGATGAGCTACAAATAATTTCCCAGTTGATATAGCTCGCAAACATTATCCCAAAAACAAAATAATATGAATAAATCTAAATAAATTCACGGAAAATCAAGAAATAAAAACAATATTTGACACACTTTCTATATCTCTAGATATATTACTCAGGAATAGAGCTATGCTAAAATCAGACAAAGTAGATTATCTTTTTTACAATGATACTTGACTAAAAATATTGGATACTAAAGAAGCAAAAATGAAAAAAGCCTTTGAAAAAGGCTATATAGATTGTCTAGAAAAGTTCAAATAGTTTTTATATTACATCTTATTGACTTTTTACAGTAAAAATATATAAAAAAGAAAACAAAATCTCAAAATATATGAAAAATATTTGCATAAAAATTATTTTAGTTGTAATGCTGATCTTTGTATTTGGTAGCTTCCAATACGGAGGTATAAATACAGCGCCGCCATTCCAAAACTCTTGGCAAACATGGCTAGTCGGTCTGGCCTTGGCGATGAGTATTCTTATGCTTTTACAGGACGTCTTGTTTATATTCAGGGCACCGAAAATAAGATTATAAGGATCGTGCAACAAAGTTAAACTCCGTAGGACATTTACCTACGGTTTTTTTATTTTTTATCCTTTTCTTATATCACAATTATGTACATATCTAGATGCAACTTGTTGAAATTCAGATAATTCATCATCACTAAATGGCTTTCAACCAAAATTAGGATCTAAAGTATTTCAACCTATATAATTTTGCAAATAATAGTTTTTTACTCATCTAATATAATGAGACATAGCTTCTATATCTTCTATTGTATGTAATCATTTTGCAACTGTTGTTCTATATTCATAATCTATATTTCCCTCTAACAATACTTGTAACAATTTTTGATAACTTATAAAAAATTCAGCAGGTTGTGATATTCATATCGCCTGTTCATAAAGTGGTATACTATGTTTTAGATCCACAGCAACATAATCTAGTATTCAATCTTGTATCATTCTTTTAACTATTTTATAGTCTCTACCATTTGTATCTAACTTCACAAGAAATCACATTTCTTTGATTTTTTTTGCAAATTCGTATAAGTCATTTTGTAATGTTGGCTCTCAACCACATATACTCACACCATCCAAAAGTCACTTTCTAGATTGTAAAAAATTTAGAAATACAGACTCTGGTATTAAATCATTTTGGAATAACATCATTTTTTCAGGTAATACACATTCAGGATTATGACAAAAATTACAACGAAAATTACATCATTGAGTAAATACTACACAGGCTATTTTACCTGGGTAATCTATCATAGTTGACTGCTGTATACCTGCTAGTTTCAATACAATAAATCAAAATATAAATTTATAATTTACCTTGGTTTATAAGATCTATTGTTCAAGGTCACAATTGATTTTTCATAATTATTTTTTTATTTTTTTCAAAATAGTCATTTATTCTTTCAACTTGTTTTGGAGATGTATTAGATGGTAATTTTTCTCTATCAAAGTATTCAATTTGGTTAGCTTCCAAATTTAACTTCAATTCTCATCAAATTATTTTGCATACAAATTGAAAAACCAAATCATTTTTTTCTGGTTTATAATAAAGTCATAAAAGTTTAGATATTTCTGCATCATATCAAGTTTCTTCTTTAACTTCACGAATTACAGCCTCCCAAGGAGATTCTCAAGGTTCAACTTTTCATCATGGTAAATTCCACAAATCATAATCATTTCTGTGACACAACAATACTTCATCTTTTTCATTTAATATAATAGCAAATGCTCATAGACTAGTCATATTAAAAATCAAAATAAAATTATTTAATACTTTTTATTCTAAGTATTGCTTTATCCATATTCCTCATTCCCTGTCAGACAGGATAAAAAGTCGGATAAACTTTATAAATTTTATTTTTTATTTTTAGTTCTTCACATTCATTTTTTTGATACTCAGATACTTTTATATTTTTTCCTAGTAAAATCGAGCTAACTTGATTACCAAAACAAACTATTTTTTGGGGCTGTATTATTTCTATTTCTTGATAAATCAAATCTAAATATTCTTTAAATATTTTATCATGTAGCGGTCTTGCATCTATTTGAGTACACTTAGCAAGATTGGTAATATAGATTTTATCCTGAGCTAATGCAGTATATAAATCCAAAGAAAATTCTGGTGACCAATCATTGGTTTTCATACAATATATTTGTTCAAATAGATTTTTAGATATTATTCAAACTTTATTAAATAATTTCCAAATATTCTTTGTTCATAGTCGCGGAGCTCTCAATCAAGATCGATTTTTATCAGCAGAAATATTTTTCCCAGTAGGGTTCATAAAAACAAAAAAAACATCTGGTTTATCTATACATCAAGCACCATAAATAGGATTCAATTGAGAATCTCAGAACTCTTTTTGAAGATTATCAAATTTTTTGAATAAATAATTTAGCTGCAAATCTATTTTCATACTAAATACACTATTAAAATAAAAAGCATTGACATAAATGATAAAATAATTATATATAACAATGTAAACAAAATACATAAATCATGAGAAAATTTAATATTATTGGATTGTTGGAAGCAACACAATGTTTCAGCAAAGAAGAAGGAGCAAATGATTTCTTCGAAAATGCCGTCAGAGAATCTGAAAGCAGTAAACAAGCAATAACGCCTGAAGAAATACAGGTAGTATCAGAAGATACTATCACCGAAGTCTTCAGTACGATTGTCCCTGCTCATTGTCTGGGAAAAATGGTCTCTTGCGTAATAAACAAATATGCAGAACTTGGCCACGAAACAACTACGTAGTATTTTACAAAAATCAGTTACAAATGTCGAAAATTTTTATTTTCGGCATTTTTTTAAAATAAAAAATATTATTTTTTAAATTTCAAAAAATATTCTTTAGCCTGATGTTTATGTTTTATTTTTTCTTTATATTGATTATCTGATTCTGAAACCCTTAATAATATTCAATTATTATCCCAAAATGGGTCAACAAATCTACTTTTACAAAATATATGAGCATCAAAATCATCAGGATTATTTATACATTTAATAATATTATTCATACGTTTTCGATAAAAAGATAATTTTTCATCCTGATCCAAATATTGTTTCATCTTTTCTAAAATCTTTTGATCTGTAGTATAGAAATCATCCCTTTCAACATATCAAACTTTCCAAGCATATTTAAAAAGATCTCAAACAGTTTGGAACATAATAGCAGATTCCATACCAGACCGATAAATTTCATTCATTTTCAAAAACAAATTAGAATATTCTTTAGCTATTTCAAGATTATTAAATAACCAAATATTATCAATAACTTTCAAATGAGTTAATATATTTTTTATTTTTTCAGTAGATATATTATCATAATGGAAGGCATCTCTAAGAGAATAATCTATCCTATCTGCACATATATCAGGTAAATTATTTTCTTTTAATGGATGTCTGCTATCATCCAATATATGTTCTAAATTTAATCAATATCTTTTAAAAATATGAGGGATATTTGTATCTCTTAAAAATTTTTCAAAAATATTATCCTGATGATTTTGTTCTTTTTGATTTCATTCATCGAAAATATAGTCAAGACAATGAGAAAATACTCAATGTGAAATATCATGTATAAGTCATGCAATCTGCTCTTCAAAAGGAGCTCAATATTTTTTCAATAATAAATAAACTCATACTGAGTGTTCAAAACGGCAATGTGACGATCATGGAAAATATGGTTCGAAATATCAGGCTTGATCTACTCACTTCAATCTCTGCATTTCTGGACTAGCAATGATTTCCAATACGATTGGTTCATCTATTTCTACCTTCCCATATATTATATCATCATAAATCATCACAAACAAGCAAGTAAATAAAAAGCAAAGTTTTTCCAAAGTAGAGTCTTATTTTATATCTACTAATAAACTTTGCAATATTTTATTTTATAACTGTACATTTAATAATCCGACAACAAAAAAACTTTAATAATAAAATCCAATATATAGTTCAAAAAAATTAACAAGCACAAGCACATCAAGCCATTGCAAACTTTCTTACAAATTCAGAATTAGAAGATTTTTGTTCGTTGAAATATTTTCTAGAATAAAATTCTGATTTTTTTCAGATATTGTAGTGACTCACTGGTCTAAGATATCACATTACTCTAGTATAAACTTGGCATGGAGTCCTTTCAATTTCTTTTCATTCTTTGTTGTGAAATGTTTGCATTTTGATTTTGCTTTATAAATATAATATTTTTTTGAAGAATTTTTTTAGTCTT
>CAYSXV010000014.1:0-13580 GCA_964435215.1 uncultured Candidatus Peribacteria bacterium
TAATATAATACATCTCACTCTTGAATGAATGTGAATGAATTATGATAATATTCAAAAATGATGAACAGAAAAATTTGATGATTATGCAGTCAGCGCTTTTGCTAGATTAACATCTATAAACGATTTTATGGTACAAAATAAATATGAGAAAATGAATATAGAATTATTTAGAGATGATGTAAAAAATTATATAGCAAATGGAGATCCTTCATTGGTAGCTCTTGAAGAAGCATGATTATTTAAAGATTGAATAACTCAGAATCCCAAAGTAAGTGAAGTAGATTGAGAAATAAAGAATTTCAACGAAAGCAATGATGTACTATGATTAAAAGCTAAAGTTGATTTATTGACAATACCAGCAGATCAAAAAAAGATATTGGTTGCAGCATGAAATATTTTGAAAGCACAAACAAACAATAACAATAATATAGAATTTAAAGAATCAGATTGAAATATATATCTTAAGACTTATTGAGAATGGACAGCTATAAACGTTGCTACAAAAACCATTCCTAATTTAAATTTCAATAATGAAAAAATATTTTTCAAGAGCACAATGGAAATGATTAAAGTGGCAAATCTCACAAACTATATAAAGAAATTATTTAGATGAAGAGCAAATCAACTTGATAAGCCTTTTGAAATAACAAACCCTCTAGATTTGATAAAATTGGATGGAATATGAGATCTTGTATTTAAAGAAAAGAATAAAGATCCAAATCTAAAACGATATAATCCAAAAAAATATGATTTATCTGCTGTTGAAGTAATAGATGCTGGACGATTTGGTGATTTATGAAATCTATCTCCTACATTAAACAAATATACTAAGGAATATGCTGAATATCTAAATACTCTAGATATATGGAAACAGGATAAGAAAACCAATAACTTGCCTACTTAAAGTAATCCAACAAAAACAAAATATACCGGCTGCGTCCACTACGGTGGACTACCGGTACGAGCAAATTAAATCAAAGTAAATATAGAATTCACAGTTCAACTTATTATCTTAAGAACATATTATCTAACAATATAGTCTCCTCGAGCTTGTCAGCTTGGAGGAGATTTTTATTTTTTATGTAAATATTGTAAATGCTATAGAAAACATTAAATATGGTTGTAGTAAGTTTAGAACAATAACTGATGATGCAAGTAAATAAAGAACTGAAAATAGATTGAAAAAAAATACTAATTGTCGGCAATCGATCTTATAAAAATCTATGAGATGAATTGATATTGCTATGAACAATAAAGCTTTTGATAAAACAGAAAAAAGAAATATATATTGCAGCTTATAACGTAGAATGGTTGAAATTATTTTTAAGTAAATTTATAGATATAAGTAAAATTATATTTTTAACTGAAATCCCAAAATGAATTAATTCAGGATTAGATTATTTAAAAAAATGAAAACTAAAAGAACGAAAAAAATATCGTGAAATAGATAGTATTATAATATGATGAGGTGAGATATTAACAGAAGAAAATACAAATTCCTATCGATATCGATTAATAAGTATACTACCCTGCTTTTTTTCCGATATTAAGATATATCTGATGTGATGAATACAAATCCCCAAAAAAGAAGTAAATAAATGGTTATTTGATTTTCTTTTAAGGAAAATTGAAAGAATTTATGCTAGGGATAATGAATGTGTAAATGAATTGAAAAAATACTGATTCAAAAATATAGAATTCTTTATGGATACCGCATATTATGCATATGACTGGTCATTGAAAGACTGAGATATTGAAAAGTTAAAACGTCCTTATATTGTTGTAAATTTAAATAAAAATGCCTATAAATTTTTGGATGAAATTATTATCGATATAAAAGAATATATAAATAAATGATATGATATTTATTTTGTGCCAGTTAGTAAATGAGTAAATGAAGAATATAATGATATGATATATTTTGAAAAAATTAGCAAAAAACTCAAATTAAAAGATATAAAGATTTTGGATCGAGAATATAATTTTGAAGAATTTTTGAAAATTTTAAAATGATCAGAAATAGTTTTTACAGGTAGATTACATCTATTTATGATATCTAAATTTTTGTGAGTAAAAGTTAAAGTATATCCTTATCAAAAGAAGATCGTGAAAATGCAAGAAGTTTTAAAAGATTTTAATATTTAAATATACCATCCCAAACTCATCTAAGGAAGCTAGAAATCAGTTTCCATTTTTGTTTTCATTTGGCATATCTAAGAATTTTTACCAATAATCGTACACTATTACCCCATAATCAGATTGTAAAGAAAATAATTTTTTGAGACAAGAATCAATGTTTGCGGACAAATATTATTCTGTTTCTTGCTTTTTGATAAGCCGAAATAGAGTTGCCCACTCGAGCTTGATCAAGTATGGATTTTTCTCTTTCCATATGATAAATTTTAAGATCTGCTAGAACCAATATAGGATATCCTGCTTTGTGTATTGTGTATGTAAAATCCAAATCTTCAGCAACGAAATTGATATCAGTATCAAATTTGAATTGTTTAAATAATGAAGATGGGGCTAATAGAGAATTTCAAGAATAAAGCTGTATAAAGTCAGATTTTTTATTTTTTAAAAAGTTGACTTGTGGTTTGGATAATAGAAACATGTAACGTTTAAATCACTGGTTTTGAATCTTACCAGTTTTCCTATACATTAAAGTAGGAGTAAGTACTATATCTTTTCATATTTCATTTCTAAATGATGTCCGATAATCTAAACTTTGTTTTAAATAATCGTTTTCAAAAATAATATCATCGTCAAAAAAATTTATAAATTCTCAAGTAGCTAAATCCAATCAATAATTCCTTACATAACTAGCGCTATCTCATATTTCAGATCCAAAATCTGAATTTATATTACAAATAATATTATATTTCTTATCCCAATTTCAATTCCCCTCAGAAAAATCTTGAAAATCTAAATTAAGTTTATTTATGATTATAGATTTAAGAGTATCATATCATTGTATATCAAGAGGTATGTCTATAATAAAATAAACATTAAAATCTTGAAATGTCTGATTTTGAAGACATCACAAAATATTTATTATATTGTCTATATTTCACCTACTAGGAATAACGATAGAAAGTTTAAATCCCATAATTTTACTTGTATTTATTTTTTAAAGCAATATATAAATAACTTATTCTAACTTGTTTGCAATAATTTTTATTTTTAAATAAGTTATGTTAAAATTTCTGAAAGGATTCTTTATTCTAGTAGTACTATATCATATAATAGTGACTGTTGTATGTTATGGTATATTATGAGGTCAATATCCTGAACTACCATCATTGATTAGAGACTGATTGTGGATTGGATTTTTTGTTTTGATGTTTTTTACATATCGAAGAGATTGGAAAAAATATTTTAGCAAACGAAAATATCCTTGGATAGCTTTGATAATAATGATGATACGATGAATTATAATATCAATCGGAATGGATAAATCGATATCAGATATACTTATATGAATAAAATACTGATTTTTTTATATTTTCATATTCTTGAGTGCGAGTTTTTTATGATTTGTATGAAAAGATAAATTGGAAAAGATTAAAAATCTAAAAAGCATATGATGTTTTTTAATATGAATAGTTGTACTTTGATTCTTACGACAGTGAGCAAAATTAATTTGGCCTGATTTTTTTATGCAGATGTGATATGGACCACTAAATGATTTCTTTTTTGGTAAGAATCCTCCTATATATTATCTTACCTGATATGAATGAACTCTC
Source organism: uncultured Candidatus Peribacteria bacterium (assembly GCA_964435215.1). Taxonomy (GTDB): domain Bacteria; phylum Patescibacteriota; class Gracilibacteria; order Absconditabacterales; family Absconditicoccaceae; genus UBA6263. The sequence goes on from CAYSXV010000014.1 coordinate 3,747, forward strand.
AGATGGCAATGATTGTTTTCATGACCAAATAATTATGGATATTTCTTAGTTGCATTTTTACCTATAGTACTATTATTATTTAAGGTACAAGCAAAAAGATGGAAAGATTTATTTAAATTAAAAGCATTTTTAAATCTGATTTGGATTTTTATATGGATACTTGCAATATTATTTACACTTGCTAGAACAGCAATATTATGATGAGCACTTGTGTTTTTGCTGTTGAATATAGATCGAATAAGAAAAAATAAAATAAAAACGTGAATTATAATATGAATAGGAATAATTTGAATAGTCGCACTTAGTATATTGAAATGAAGTTCTACATTGGGACATATGTATGCAAAACTAAATAGTATAAATCGAGTAATACAGAAACCGATGTGATTGGGACTTGGTACTGCTTGACCTGCTATTCATCATAATGGGACCATTTTGCCAGAAAATTATTTCATTCAAATTATGATAGATATAGGCACAATCTGATTTATATTATGGGCATGGATACGATATGCAGTTATTTTAATTGAAAAAAAAATTAAAAAATCTTTTATAGAAAAAAACAATAACGATGAGGCAGTTTATTTGATCCGAAAATATTTAAATATTGGTTGGATATGCCTACTTTTGATGTGATTGTTTTTGCATGTATTTGAAGATAGTATGGTAAATTATTTATTTTTTATATCTTATTGAATAATCACGTGATATCTGACAAAAGATTTGATTGTTAAGAAAAAAATATAAAATATTTTGTGATTTTATATGATATAGTTTAATATGGAATTGCATTTTATTGTTGAAGGTATCATAATCGGTTTAGCTATAGAAGCTCCTATTTGACCAATCAGCGTTTTGTGTATCCGTCGTAGTCTGGTAAAAAATCCATTATCTGGCATTTTAACTTGACTAGGATCTTCTACATCAGATGTTTTTTATTGATTAATTGCTGGTTTTTGATTAACATTATTACCAAGATTTTTTGTCGATAACCAATGATGATTCCAAAGTATAGGAATATTATTTTTGTTTTATCTGGGTATTAAAACTTTTTTTGAAAAACCAAAAGAAGAAAAAGCAGAAAAAATTAAGAGAAAAGGATTATTATCGGACTATTTATCAACATTTGTATTGAGTATAATAAATCCGATGACTATTTTCTTCTTTGCTGCGATATTTGCTGGTATAGGAGTATCTAATAAATCGATACCATCAACCATACTGGGCATTTTTATTGGATCTGTTTTATGGTGGATAATGTTAAGTAATAGTGTGGGGGTTTTTAGGAAAAAAATAAATAATCAAGTATTTAAATGGATAAATAGAATATCTGGTATAATAATTATTATTTTTGCTATTATTATCATTGCAAATCTTATATTATAGATATACTAATTTATATTTTTGTCAAATGTAATTCAATTATAAACTTGCTTTAAAACATCAAATGTTTAATTAGTATGTCACTTATTTTATAAAATTTTTATATATTAAAAATATTTAAATGGTTTTTAAGAAAACGGTTAAAAAAGCTTCTCCTGTTATAGTAGAAACTAAAAAACATGAAGAAGTAAGTTGTTGCAATCATAATGGTAAAAAATGTTTTGGAATATTGGTTATTATTTTACTTGTATTGAATTTAGCTATTGGAGTATGGAATTCTTTGAATTCAAATTCTGCTCGAAATATAGAAGCTTTGAAAGTATGAGGTAGAGAAAACTTAGAATTGGTTAAAAAATTATACGATATGGATAGCTATAAAGAACAACAAAAATGAGCTATTATGCAAGTTTTAAATTCTTTTGTCGGAGGTGCAAATACTACTGATCAATGACAACAAGCTATACCTGCACAACAATTACAAGCTGAAGAACCAGCAATAACTCAATAAATCTCAATATATTTTATTTAAGTTAGTTTATAAACATGAAAGAATTTAAAAAATTTGAATTACCACATATTTGGTTGGTTATATTATTGTTACTAAATATTGTATTAACTTTATTTGTAATAGTAAGAAAAGATCCTTCACGATCTTTGGAAGAAATGAAAGCTTGATGAACAGAAAATTTCACTCTAGTACAAGAATTATATAGTTCAGATACTTATAAAAAACAACAAAAAGATTCAATAACACAATTTCTTGGATCTATAAAATGAACAGATTGAAATACTCAATGACAACAGCCAACTGCTAATGAACCAGCCGCTCCTAGTCAATGACCAGATCAAGCTGTAGTAGATAAATTAAACAATATCAAAAAAGATTGATATGTATCTGGTAATCCAAATGCACAGATAACAATATTGGAATATTCAGATTTAGTTTGTCCTTTCTGTAAAAGACAATCTGCACAAGGTACTATAGAAAAAGTAGTTGAAAAATATAATGGTAAAGTAAATAGAATATTTAGACAGTCTCCTTTGGTAAATCTACATCCTACAGCTCCAAAAGCTTCTGAATGAGCTGAATGTGCTGGAGAACTATGATGAGTAGAAAAATATTATGAATATTTGGTAAAAGCTTTTGCTCTTACAGATACAACTGATGCAACAATCAAACAAGTTGCTAAAGATATGTGATTGAAAACAGCTAAATTTAATGAATGTTTAGATAGTGGTAAATACACAGCCAAAGTGAATGAACAATTACAAGAAGGACAAGGATTTGGCGTAAGTTGAACTCCTGGAAATGTAATTGTAAATTCAGCAAACTGACAATATGTATTGGTTGCATGAGCTTATCCTGTTGAAAAATTCGTTGAAGAAATAGACAAAATGCTTGCAGCACAATAATAAATATAATTAAGAAAATATATAAAAAGAACAGCGTATCAAAGCGCTGTTTTTTTATATAATATAATATTATTAAAATTAATTATTTGTTCATTTTAATTTTATTTATTTTATACTCTAACTCTAGAACTTCTTTCTTGAGCTTCTTCATCTCTTTCTCCTTTTTACTTTTTTCTTCTTGGTCGCTTGATGGAGAAAATGAAGATAATATACTTCTAAGATTCTGGATGTGATGTTCTTTCTCTTCTAGCTGAGACTTCAGATCATTTACAATATCTTTTTCAGAGCAGAATTTTTTGGTCTTAACTCACAATGTTATATTAATTACAGTATCTACTATATAACCGTTTGGTATGCTTTGATGTGGTCTGAGATATTCTATTGAATTTATTTTCAAAAGTCTTTTCAATAAGTCTTCATAGTCTTCTATAAGTTCTATAAAGTCTGTATTTGCCTGCAAAAATATATCTATAGACTCATGCTGTTTAAGGCAATTTGCTTCCCTTATTTCGACTATCTTATCCATAATATCAAAGAATAGATGTATTTTATAATTTTTATGAATTTTATCTGTATTTAATTCAAACATATCCATTTGTATTTCATTTATATCTCATCCAAAATTATCAACTATTTTTTGAGAAATATATGGAGCATATGGATAAATCAGCTTTAGAATCATAATAAGATGATATAATACAACACTTGGAGTGTATTCAGTTTTATTTTCCTTTATAATTTCAAGATATCGGTCGCAAAAATATTTTCTTATTATATTTATGGATTTATTTCAAAAACTTATAATATTTCACTGAGAAATACTCACTTTTAATTCATCCAATAGATTTTTGAATGTATATATAATCCAGATATCTGTTTCATGTAATTTATCAACATTTTTCTCTATTTCTTTTTTTAGATTTAATATATTTAATTTTCTCCTAGAACTGAAGAAATTTTTAAAAATAAATCTAGACGCATTCCAAAGTTTATCCAAAAATCTAGCCGACAATTGTATATCATCTATACAATATTGAAAATCTGTTTCTTTGCCGTTTATAATAAAGGATAGTCTCAAATCATCTTTACCATAATTTTTAAATATATCTTTTGAATCTAATACTATATTATCTGTCGGGGAAAGTTTATTTCATTTATCGTTTAAAAGTAATTGATGTACAAATATACGATCAAACAATAATTCTTTTGAAAAGCTTGAGTTCATAATCAATATTTTAACTATCCGGTCGATATTATCTGATCAGGTGGATAATATTCATTTTGTAATCTTTTTGGGCGTATCTTGATAAATTCAAGATATATAAATACTCCATAAAGAGCAGATAAAAGATGGATCAAAAACACAATTTTGTAATGATATCTTATATCTATCTTCACATAATTCACTTATATTAAACTTATAATCTTCTCAATGATTATCTATTAAATAGGACTTTTTTAAGATATCTAATAGTAACTGAATCTTTTCAAAACTACTCTTTCTTGCCATATCTATGATTTCTGTTACTTTTTTTAATTCTTTCAATTCACTTAAATATTTTTTTGCTTTGGGGGTTGAAGATAATTTTTCTTGTAAATTCTCTATATAATAATCTATTATCTTAATATCTGACTGAAATGTGTTTGAAAAAAGTACACCTACTAATTCGTCTATAGAAAAATCTATTGATAAATATCAATCTAATATGAGATTGAATATAATCAAAGTTAGCATTACTTTCCTTGATTTTCTACTTTTAATAAGTTTATCTATAACATCTAGTTCATCAAAAATATATGTACGTCATCTTGTATTCTCTCGTACTGGCAACGATTGTCAGAAACTATACTGTCTAGAAATACACCAAGTATCTGTATGATCAATTCAATTCTTTATCTGATCTAAATATTCTCCTGGAGTAATATGTATGTCTTGATTATTTAGTGATTGTATGATGTATTCTTTATTTTCTGGTAATATTTTAATGAATCGTTGTTTTTTTAGAATAGTTTGTAACTTTTCTCAAGTCTTTTTAAGTATAGGAATCTGATAATCAAAATCAGAAACACGATCCAGATTGGATATATCATCTAAATATTGTATGATATTATCAAAAAAATCTTCAACTTTTTTTTCAGCGAATATTCATGTCATCTCAGTAAAACATCATTTATCATCTATAGCTCAGATATCTATCTGTAATTTGTGTTTTTGAGCTAATTCAAGTCATGCAAAATCATGGTTTGGATTGACTCTTACTATACCATTATTTTGCATAGTATCTACTGTTTCATCTGTTAATATTGGAATAGGTTTATTGATGATAGGTATAAGTACATTGCTTCAGACAAATTTTTTATATCTTTTATCGTTTGGATTTACCAATAATGCTACATCTGAAAATATTGTTTCAGGACTTGTCGTGGAAATAACTATTGAATCATTTTTAGTTTCTATAAAGTATCTAATATTATATTTTTTACCGTGTATAGTTTTGAATTGGACGTCATCATTTCATATTACTGACTGATATTCATTGCTCCAGTATACTATTTTTTTATCTTCATAAATCAGTCATTTTTTATATAGATCTATAAAAATTTTACGAGCCATATGGACGTAATCTTCATTTATAGTGGAGATAGGAATCTTTGTATGAGGTATTCAAGACTGATAAATCTGTTTTTGATTATGTTTTTGTTTATTAAATAATATTTTATGACTAAATTTTTCTGTATTAGTTCAATTTGTTTTTTTAAATGATGGAGATGTATAAAATCATATATTTCGATAGAAATTATTTCATAAAATATTTAAATTCTTTGCTAATATATCCTGATAAACAAGTGAAAAAATATTTCACAGATGAAGCTGATCAGAAATAGGAGTAAGGTCTGAAAATATTTGAGCAAGATTCTTGAGTTTATAATCTTTATATTTTTTATTTTTATCTTCTATTTCTTTTTCTACAATATGATAATTATATTTTTTTGGAAAATCTTTCATCTGTAAAGACTGTAGAATATTTAAAATTTTTATTTTGAGTATTGATAAAGTCTATATAAACTATAAGCGAATATACTAAACATAATCACTAATAATATATTTTCAACTGGTCATACCTGAACTTTTTTAACATTATCTATTTTAACTTCTTTTCAATCCTTACAAAGTGCTTGTATAACATAAAAAGCATATTCATCTTTTTTTGAAAATTTATTGAATGGATATTCAAATCTTGTTTCTGTAGTCTCTCAAACTTTTTTCATTTGAGATACATCGGAAGTTTCAAAATCAGATCTATAAACTATATATTTATCAGCATTTTCTACTCCAGACCAAACTAAATAATGCTTATCTCATATTTTTTCATCAGAAATTATTATATTTTGTACTATACAAGTCGGTCAAGACGGGTTAAAACTAACTACATCAGATGATGATCATATAGGACTAAGATCAGAATTTAATGGTGTAATTTTGAAATAATAAATAATATCAGGATTGATATTTTCTACAAATAATTCATTTGTATCTACATTAGCTGATTGATCCAATAAATCCTGTCATGTTCAATATTCAATTTGAAAATTTGTAGGGACGATTCATATTACCTCCCGTTTCATAGTTAAAGTATTTTGGTCTATCAGATCAGTAAAAAATTTAATATTTTTTATACTAGTTCATTGTAAAACATGCAAAGTCTGTATATTATCATATGTTTTTGTATTTCACGCATCTATAATTTCTAACGAAACTAGTATTTCTCATTCCGTTTCCATATTAACTTTTTTGGAAAACTGTCACGCTGTTACTCTATCCATAGGATATGTCTTACCATCACTTAATTTTAACTTAACAGAAGATATTCAGTCTTTTGTCTTTACATTGAATATAACCTGACTTCATTGCTTGATATTTGCTAATGGAATAATTTCTATTCACTTAAAAGTTTCGTCAGTAACGGGTTGATAATTGAAACTAACTTGATCAGATTCACCTAAAACAGTATCACTTGAATCTACTATTTTTACTCTAAGTATATTTTGTCACTCAACTATTCAAGTCAAATATGCATTAAAATTTCCTGCAGAATCAGTAATTCATTGTTGTACTAGTATATCATTTACATAATATTGTATAGGAGAATTTGGCAATTGAGCACTGACTCAAAAGATATTAATTATATTGTTTTTTTCTGTGACTCATGCAACTGGTGATGTAATCTGTATGTCTTTGAGATCTGTTCATCATGGAGTACCAACTATTACTGTTGCTTCTCAAGCGATACTATCATCAGTAATATCAGAAACTTTTACTTTAAATGTTCAAGACTTTTTGATTTGAATTCACTTGGAAAATATCTTTATTCACTGATCTTGAGGGACAAAGGTATATAAACCCTCGCTAGGGACTATATAATCTTTCTGTGGATCTATATCTCAATCTATTTCTATGAAAATATCTCAATTATATTCTTTTATGATTTCTCAATTATTTACTGCTTTTACCACAAGGTCTACAGCCTGATTAGCTTCAAATGAACTGGGTTGTACTTCAACAACAAATGCATTTGGTGTAGCTGCTAAAGTATAACTATAATATCAAAAAAAACTAAATATCAAAAGTAATATAGCTATAAATTTCATGTTTCTTGATGAAATTTTGTTCATCTAGTAAATTTAATTGTAAAAATATTTTAATGTTCTGTATAAGAAGTGAGATTACCTATTGAAAGACTGTCTTTTAATTGTCAATTTTTAACTAAAGCCTCACTGATAAGTATATCTTTTACTGATCAACTAAATGGTATTATAAAAAAACTTTCTTGTGATTTTATATCTTTTAAATCATCAAAAGAAAGAGTAATGGATCAAGACTGATTAGAATTTATTTTATATTGTTTTTGGAAACTTATATTTTGAGTATTTAAATAGACTGTATCGTAGTCATAAACTATTGTTATATCCAGTGAAGAATAATCTTTAATAAGTAGTTTATTTGAAAGAAAAACATCCAATAATCAATCTGTATTTTTATAAGCAATATCTCGTTGATTTTCTTGAATTGTTTTTATATCTTGTAGTCACAATATACTTGCTTGAAAAATATTGGTATCTTTACTGACGTAAAATAAAATAAATGCCAAAAAAATAGATATAACAAATATTATTGAGTTATTGATTATTCTTTTCAGAATAGTTTTTTTTATTGGGTTTTTACCTTTCATAAGCAGTATTTGGATACAAATCAATAATTTATTCATAATCAGTTTAGATTTATAATAAACTTATAGAAAAAATCAAATAAAACTTATTAGAAAATGTTTGTCAATAATAAAGATATTCTATTGAATTTGTAATATTGAAAGATAAAATTATTTTCGTTAAAAAATATACTATGTATTTATACCAAAATACATTAATAAAATGATTATAAGGAAACTCAATAAAAACAAGAAATTATACTTAAAAACAGTAGTTATATTTATTTTAGTAGCTATTTTTTTGATAGTTATTTTTTATAAATACTCTAATATTTTGGGACAGATAAAATTTTGATCTAATAATTTTTCTTGAAGCAATGGTACAAATATATTTTGAAAAATAGAGAAAATAGAAAAAGTAGGATATAATGAATATATTTTAAAAAATAATGAAATACAAATCATTGTAAAAAATTATCCTCAAAGCATAGATAGCTTAATATGAAATAACATACTTAGTAACTGAGAAATCAAAGAAATAGGAGATAATAAAGTTTTTTTTATAAAATATATAAAAGATTTTGATAATAATATTTTAATAGAAAATAATATTTATACATTTGCAAATGAACTAATTATTTTCAACACAAAAGAAATGCCATCAGTAGTTCCAAAAAAGCAATGAAATAAAATCATTATTTACTATAAAAACAATCCTTTGATAGATATATCTACATTTGGATGTAGTAAAATTTCTGCTTCTAATAACTGTAAACAATTAATTGATGATTTTGATTTAAATGAAAATGAATATTTTAATTCTTATAATTGACTGTTTTATTATAAGATAGATAAAAACAGGTGGGAAGCCTTTAATGATACATTATTATGATACTATATGGAAACAAAAGATGATGATGTGCTATTAAATTTATCTTCTGTTATAGAAATTATAAATTCTGATTATATATCAAATAATAAAAAAGAACTTATAATAAATAATTGTAAAGATATTTTCAATATTACCAATATAGATATTATATGACAAAACTGAAGTATAATAATCATTGATGTAAAATGAAAAAATCAAGATAAAAAAGATACTCAATGTGAAGTGAGATTTGATATAATGAATGAGCGAAAAATAGTGCAGAACTAATAAATAAGAATTAAAATATTACAAAAAAATGACAGAATGTTGTAATAGTTTTCTGCCATCTTAATAGAACTGATTTTAATATGATATATTTCTATTTAATTTCCAATATTTTTACATTTTTTCTTCCTGTGTGTAATCTCATTTTGACTGTATCTCACTTTTTTTTTCATTTAATAACACTTCCTAAAGGAGAATCGAATGAAATTTTAAAATCTCAATCAATTGAAACTTCTCAAGTACCAACTATTGTAACTGTATATGGTTTGTCTCATTCTACTTCTACTGTTACTTTGGAACCAAAATCTACGACTTTTTCTCATTTTTTTACTTCTGATTCTATAATTTCAACATTTTCTATCAAATCAGCAATTTCTCACATTCTAGAATTTATAAAATCCTTATCTTCCATAGCAGATTTATATTCAAAGTTTTCTGAAAGATCTCACATAGCTTTTGCTTCTCATAATCTTTCTAGAACTAGCGGTAATTTATTTTTTTTAAGATCGTCCAATTCCTGAATTAAACTTGCATATCACTCTTTGGTAATATAATTTGTTTTCTTAGCCATTAAATATTTTTATGAGATAAATTAAAATATTATTCTTGTTTTGATAATTGTTCTTTAAAATGTTTGAAAGCATGATTAACTAAATCTTCTACATATTTGAAGCC
>CAYSXV010000014.1:13680-17542 GCA_964435215.1 uncultured Candidatus Peribacteria bacterium
GTTCTTTAAAATGTTTGAAAGCATGATTAACTAAATCTTCTACATATTTGAAGCCTACTGAATTGCTGTATGGAAACAACTTACCATCATAGAAGAAATTGAAACTAGCTTCATATTTCTTTTTTTTATTTTGAGTAATTTTATATTCTATCCTTACTTCTGCATCATGTTTATTTGCATAAATTTTCTGTAAATATGAATCCATTTTTCAATCAATATTCTTATCTACAATTTCCTGGATTATCTTCTGTTCTTTATCTGGTACATTATAAAATTTGTGCGAAACAATAGGTTTGTTTGTCATAGATATGATTTTACAATATAAAATAAGTTTATCCAGCCTTTGCAGGATGAGCAAATACAATCAAAGTATAACTTTATATGTTTATGCACATTTTAATAATACTAATCTTTATATAGATATTTGTTATAAAGAACACTTATAATTGGAGTTTAATGAAATAAATAGTAAATTCAATAAAAATCTATTAATCTAATTTATCCATAAAATCTTTTTTAATATCAGATTTTTTTTTCTGATCTTTGATAATAAGATAAGTTTTCCTAAATAGTTCCCTGATATCTTCATAATATACTAGTGAAAGTATCTCGGCGATGGTTGCTCGTTTATGATTTCATATATATCATTCTCCTTGTATAATATTTACATCATCTGGATTACCAGAATATTCTATAAGGAAATATGTAACATCTTTATCGAGCTGTCACTTTTTGGTTTCTGTACTTCTGAGTGATGTAGTTCAAATCCTTTGTTTCATCCTCATCTGATTTATAGGAATTCAAGTTTCTTCACTAACTTCTCTCAAAGCTGTTGTTTCCATTTCTTCTCATGATTGCAATTTTCATTTGGGAGCTACTCGCTCTATCTTACCTGAAAGAGCATGTCTTTTGATGATTAAATATCTTGGTTCTCTAGTAGAATCTAAGTAATAGACAATACCTCATGCGCTCTGCACTATTTCTCACATAATCGTAGTAAATATATAAAAATATTATTTTCCAAGACTCAATATAAATCTGATTATCTTTTGCATACTATTTGCTATAGGATTGGGATCAGATGAATAAATATCTTTTAATAATGATGTTGCTGATTGAGCTCTTCACTCATTAGCTTCTCATGGATTTTGCTTTAACCAAAGAGTAATTTTTTGCATATTTTGCGCCAAAAATTGTTCTTGTTTTGGAGATAAATTTCACTCTTTGTTGTTATTCTCTATTTCTCTTTCTGTATCGATTTGTGAATCTATATTTTTAATTTCTTTGTCTAAATTGTCTAATTTCTGTTCATCTTTATTATCTTCTTGTCATTCTTTTATCTGGTTTTGAAGTTTATTTAATTCATTTTTAAGATCTGAAAAAGATTCTTTGAGATTATCCTTGTTTTCAAGTCAAGAATCAGATCAAAGTTCAGATTTTTTTTCTATGTCTTTGTTGTTTTCTCACATTCAGGTTATTTAAATTCTATAATAAATTAAGTGCCTATGCTTTGCATAATTTTGCGCAATATAGAAACATTTTTTTTGTAATCTACTCTTGTAGGTCATACTATACTTATGATACAATCATAATCATTTATCAAGACCTTTGTATAAATAGCCGATATCATAATATCATGATCTTCTATAAATGTATAATAAATGTGTCACCTTTTTATCATTTTTTTGTCTAGAAATTTTACAACTCTTTTATCTTCTATGAATTTTATAATACTCTTGGTTGTATGATAATCATCAAGCATTTCATCACGAAGTAAGTTGTTGATACCCAAGTAATAATATTCATCATTTTGAAGAAATCAAACCACTACACCATCAGCTAAACTTCATATGTTTTCAACAAGATATTTGAGTCATTTCCTAGCATCGAGTACTTCTTTTTCTTTTTGATTTTCTTGTTGAGCAATATAGCTTTCTATATAGATCTTTAGACCTTCGATAGTAGGTACCCTACCTGAACTATTGTAAGGCTGATAAACCATTCATGATTTTTCTAGTATATTTAGATATTTTCTGAGAGTAGAAGGAGCATATGCAACATCTTCAAGTGTATGCAAAAACTTGGAACCCACAGGTTCTCATTTGTTGATGTAATTATCTATTACAATATCAAGTAAGACTAATAATTTGGGATCATAAGACATAAGAAATGATTCATTGTTTAAATGTTACATTGTGTCATTGATTTGTATTATTTTATAAATTTAGAAAAAATTAGCAAGAGGTTTTGCTTGAATAAAAAAAGCAGAAAAATAATCTCATTGAGATTTTATTTTCAAATATAAAAATGATTTATACTGTAAGTAAAAAAACTATTATTCTTTTGCTCGTCATGTTGGCAGGATTTATATTATTGGATGTAAATGCTTTATCTCAAAGTACTATAGATGCAAACAATAAGTCAGCAGCATTAAAAAATAAGGTTGATTATCAAACCAACGCTAGGAAATGTTGATGGTTGGGATCATGAGAAGCAATTTATTGAGAACCAAGTAAAAAATATTTTGATGCAGCAAAATCTATAAATACAAAGTTACAGGATCTCTGGGATAATTGACAAACAAAAAAAGATAAATATTTGAAAGATGCCTATTCAAAACTAGCAATAAAATCTTTGAGTTATTTCAATAAATGTCTCTATTCTTGGACGATAGATGCATTGGAAAATCAACGATGAGATTGGAGATACTATAAAACAAAAAGCTGAGCAATAACCGTATGAATAGATTTTTGGTCTTACAAGGATAAGCTTACTGATATTGATTTTTGACCGATATCGTGACCTTTGTTTCAATTTAAAAACACTGCAACTAAAGTAAGAGAATATAAATTAGCTAGTAACATACAATTACAGAACTTATATACTGATAATAAATGATATATTTCATATGTAAATAATCGCTATAAATTTATATACTTAAATAATCTTAATAAACGATTAAATAGTTTTTGTAATAATCAAAAAATATATACGGAAGAAGAATTACTCGCTATAAATCGAAATGAAAACAACGTATATTGTATAAAAAATAAATTAAAAGCTAATTTGGAAATTATATCGTTCTTATTTAATCCAAAATGAGAAATAATCAAAGTAGATTTGAATCGACGACGACTAAGCAATGCTAATTAATTTATTTTAAAATGAAAAAAAAATGATTTATACTGTAAGTAAAAAAATCATAATGATTTTGATTTTATCGTTTATGACTATGATAATTACTGCTTGTTCCAAAAAAAATACTAATACGACCTATTCACAAGAACAAAAATGTATTGATTTAAAGGTTCTTATACAAAAAGATTTTAATCTGTATAATAATCCCAATTATATAGAAAAATGTGGGAATGAGTGTGATTGAATGGCAGTTAAAAGTAAATTAGTGGATATTGTATATTCCGATAAAGATAAAAAATGTTATTTGGCACAAGAAAGGATAGGTGTAGAATGAATAAATTATTATGAAATATTTAATATATCCAAATCTATAAGTGGATATCAATATATTTGAGACCCCGTTTGGAGTGATACATGTGTAAGTGAAGATTTGTATCTAAGTGCTATAGATCCAGAAATACTTACTGGAACAGAGTTGGATAAAAATAAGAAAAATACTGTGTGTGATTATAAAGCAGATAAACTAGACAAACTACTTAAAAATAAAATCAAAGAACTAAAATAATTTTAAATACTGATTTATAATAAATGAAATTTGTAAAAGAAAACTGTATACAATGTGGAATATGTACTACAACTGATTATGTAAAAGTATGAGATGATGGCGATAAAATAGTAAAAGAAAATCTGACTGAAGAACAAAAAAAAGAGCTTCAAGAAATAT
>CAYSXV010000014.1:17642-23134 GCA_964435215.1 uncultured Candidatus Peribacteria bacterium
AAAATAGTAAAAGAAAATCTGACTGAAGAACAAAAAAAAGAGCTTCAAGAAATATGTCCTACTGGTGCATTTGAAGAATAGGAACTGTCATTTCGACTGGAACGAAGTGAAGTGGAGACCTGTCTGCCGACAGGCAGGAATCTCTTAATATTTTAGAGATCTCTCGACCTTGCTCGAGATGACATAGTATGCTATATTTTCTCATATTTAATTTCTATGCTTTTTCATCTAGCAAGGAGTCGGATGAGTTTTTTTTCTCTTTGTAATAAATCTATAGGTCAAGTATAGTATATGGATACTAAATACTTACTAGATTTAAGTTTCAAACCGAGAAAGCAGTCTTCGATTTTTTCCAACTTATGAAATCTAATTTTTTTGAAATTAAAAAAATTACTTAAAGTATTTTGGAAATGGAAATATCAATAGTTTAATGGTATAACTGTATCAGTCATAGCGTCTTTAAAATATCTCATATCAAATTTAATAACTTTGTTGACCATGATATCTGAGTGAGATAATGTAGTGAGATAATATTTCCAAAGCGGAACTTCCTTTGTCCGATATGTGGATGGAGAATTAAATTTGGGAATGTTTTTTTGATTATCTGTGAGCTTATAATTTTTTGCTTCTTGTTTAAGTACGTCTTGAATAATCTGTATATCTGAGAAGTCTCAAAATACTCATATCTTACCTATCAACGAATATTTGAAACAATAGTCATGAATATATATCTGAAATAATGGTAGAATTAAAGTATGATTAACTCAGAGTAATTTTGGATTTTGTAAAAAATATAATTCCAAAGATGGTGGTAAAATAATTTTTTCTACTCAAGATTTTTTTAGAAATTTAACAATCTCTACTACCCTATTTTGAATAAAACTTGAGTCTTTATCTCAGTATGGTCGATATAAAAAATCATAATAAATAACATATTCATGATCATATTTATTTAGAAATTTGAATAAAGTAAGATTATCATTTCATGATGTGATTATTCATATTTTCATTCAAGTAATTTTTTGAAATAAAGATAATTTTGAATTCATTTTAGAAAACTATCTGTTCATGTCGCTGTATACATATCTTTTAAACTCTGTAGCTGCGATGTAATAAGATATATTTGGCGTTGTATATAAGGACTGAACTGGTATCAAGTTCATAATTTAGCTAATGGAGCTATTTTATTTTCAAGAGATTTTTGGTAAGGAGTAAATTTTTTTTGCATGTATTCCTGAGTCTTTTTTATGAAATTGGATTCAAATACATTCATACTATCGATTACTCATAATCTGATTTTCTGAAGATTATTTATTTTTTGGATTTGCGATTCTTTGATTTGTTTTCGATATAATTTATCCTGATTTTTGTATATGTAGATATCTACTTTTTGCATATCTTGAAATTCTTTTTTTATAAGGTATTCCAGAGACTCAATATATTCACTACATTTGAGAGTATCTTTGGTTCTTTGGGTATATATCCTGACTGATTTACTTGTAAGCTCACAATAAAGGTTATCTTGAAATACTGCAAAAATATCTGATGTAATAAATCAGCATAGAATGATTGTGGTAAGTATTGCTAATCTAAGGTAATTTTTCATTCAAGTTTAGATTATTAAATTTTATCTAGTATTATCTTCTTTATTCATAGTCGAAAATATGTATCAGGAAATTTTCATGATTTTATACTTGCGTCCAGTTCGATCAGTTTTATATAGAATTTTTTTATTTGTAATTGGTTTTTTTGGATTTGAGTTATATTTTTGATAGTTTTTGAAACTACAAATGGATGTAAATTTGTAAGACTTATAATCTGTCTAGAATCTGTGACTCACTGATCGTAAAGATCCAATATAAATAAATAAACTTTGAGTCATCGATAAAGAGTACCTGCGAATTGATTCCAGATAACTCCATCATCTCTTATATTGTCTAGTAATGATAATGTTTTGGATTGGTCTGTAAATAGATTATCGAAAAATGCAAAAGTATTACTCTCTACCATACCAAAACATATGTGATCTATAATCTCATGATCTATTGTAGTTATATTTTTGACCTGACATCGAGTAATAAGTTTTTCACATTCATAGACTATACGATAGAGATCATCTCATATTTTGATAAGCATATATTCTATATCCAATTCATGAATCTGGATTTTTCACAATTGTTGTCTGATAAATGATTTGAGTTGTACTCACTTGAGTTTATCAAATGTTTTTTTATTTGCTGCTGGTATAACTTCATTTAAAGATTTGAGAAATGCAGATCTCCCATCTGGTTTGTAACTCACAAAAATAAGTATCGTATCATCTGGTATTTTGGATCAATGTTTTTTGAAATAATCTACAAATGATTGCGAATTCTCTGCTGTGATTTTATTTCATTCGTGTGTATCTAAAGGTAATCATTTGACCACTATCATTTTTTTGGAAGTAAACAATCAACCAGAATATATAGTCTGACTAAGTTCATCTGATGAGAAGTTTTGGTTATTATAAGCAGAAAATGAATTTATTCAAAATTTAGCAATAAATCAGTCTTTCCATCTATTGAGTTCTTGGTCTAGTAAGTATTTTTCTTCTCCAGTAAAGAGAAATATTGCATTTGTATCCATATTTGCAGCATTGTAAATCTATGTCTTTTAGGATAGATATTTTAGTCATCATTTCAACGAAAAAAATATTTATAAAAAGGTCTAGTATATTTAAAAGGTCTAGTATATTTGACATATTTAAAATAATATTTATAATATAATATGTTTAAATATTTAATATACTGTAAAGATGAAAACAAAAAAATTATTTTTAGTCAGTGCTTGTCTATTATTATTTGGATTATCATATTCTAGTGCATCCAATGTACTTGGAATACGATGAGAAAAAGCAGGTTGAAACTGAGAATACAATTGAAATGCTACTGCTATAGATAGTAATAAAAATATTTACGTTATCGGTAATTTCCAAGGTACTACAAGTATATTCTGAACAAGCCTAACATCTAGTGGAAACAAAGATGTATTTTTGGCTAAATTGGATGATAATAAAAATCCTTTGCGAGTAAAAAAATCTGGTTGAACGGATGTAGATAGTATACATGCTGTGACAGTAGATAATAGTGGATATGTTTATGTAGCATGAAGTTTCACTTCTGAAGCAGATATATTCTGAGTACATGTACTATCGACACAATGGTTTGATAGTGATATATTTTTGGCTAAGTTGGATACAAATTGAAATACTGTACGAGTAAAAACAAATACTGGAACAAAAAATGATTATGCTAAAAATATAAAAGTAGACACAAACGGTAATATATATGTATTGTGAGAATTTGAAAATACTGCAAATATATTTGGAATTAATCTGACTTCTGAGTGAGCAGCACTAGATATATTTTTGGCTAAATTGGATAGTAGTGGTAATGCAATACGAGCAAAAAGAACTTGAAATGACAAACATAACTATGCATTGGATATAGCTTTTTATAATGACAATATATATGTTGCTGGGACATTTCAATCTGCAACGACTATATTTGGATGACCATCACTAGATACTACTCAACGATGGGATAGCGACGTTTTTGTAACAAAACTGAGTTCTACTTGAACAGTGATACGAGCAAAAAAATGATGAAATGATTTATGAGAAAATGTAAAATCATTAACGGTAGATAATTGAAATGTATATATAGTTTGATGATTTTCATGAACAGCAAATATGTTTGGATCTAGTCTAATCTCAAACTGAGCGTCTGATGGATATTTAACAAAATTAGATTCAGGATGAAATAATATATTATCAAAAAAATTTGGATGAACAAATAATGATGTTATAATATCTTCTAGCTTTGATATTGACTGAAGTATTTATGTTGTTGGTAATTTTGAATGAACAGTAAATTCTTTTTGAGAACAGATCGTTTCTAGTTGATGATCTGATATTTTCATATCAAAATTAAATGCAAGTGGAACTGGAATCCGAGTAGAAAAAATTGGTTGAGTATGAAATGATAGTGCAAGTAGTATATCTCTTAATAACGAGGACAACGTTTATGTCGTGGGGAAATTTGCATGAACAACTAATATATTTTGAACATCATTAACATCTGCTTGAACTACAGATCTTTTCTTATCAAAACTACTACCCTTCTCCTCTATGGTTATTATACCAAATTCTACAAATACAAGTACTGTCGCTAGTGAATTTACTAGTAAGTGATATGTTGAAAGCGGTGGAAATTTTGTATGATCAAAAGCAATTTCTCTAAGTGATACAAATGGTAATATACCAACATCATTTAATATAAAAAATAATAATATCAAATTATCTTTTTCAGCAAATACTCAATTTAAAAGAGCCGACAATGTAACTAACTATAGTGGAATCATATCAGCTCCTACTACAAAATCTGTAAGTACTGTAAACAGCGAAACTGTATTATCAGCATTTAAAGTAGGTAGTAGTACAGAGTCAGTAAAAATGACATGATGAGTAGCTACACTATCTATACCTGCAGATTGAAAAAATAATTGAGACCCTGTAAGTATTTATTATTCACAAGATAATTGAGTGAGTCGAAATTTCCATACTGGTACAAATGTCGTGATTATATGATGACTACCATATGCAGAATTTACCACAAACCACTTTACTGACTTTGCTGTTACTCTTCCAGAATGACAATGATGAGGTTCTTTTACTTGAACATTTGTCATCAACAATGATGCCGCTTCTACTAGCGCTACAGGTGTAACTTTGAATATGACTACTACCCCATCTGCAACACATATGAGATTCTCTGATGATTGAACTTCTCGATCTTCTCGAGAAACTTATGCAACTACAAAATCTTGGACTCTTCCTGGTACTTATTGAACTAAAACTGTTTATGTTCAATTTGATGCTAATGGAGATACAACAAGCGATGCTCAAACGAGTGATACTATAGAATATACTAGTTGAACTACTTGTGTTTGATGAGTTTGAGAAGCTTGTCTAAGCTTGGAAATCACTGCTGTTACATGACAATGTCGATATGGAGTCAATCTTGATTTATGAAATCATAATCAAACATATAGTGCATTTACCATGACTGGAGCCTTTACTGGAAATAATTGAACATATCCTCTAAGACGATCTTGTAATGACTCTGCTTGAAAAGGTCCTTGGAATATGCAGATATCTTCAACTGATTTAACGGTTACTTGAACTGCTTATTCTATACCAAATACTGCTATAGAACTCAAAACTGCTGCACTTACAAAATATAGATGAAGTGCTTCATATGCTGGTTTGATATGAGCATTTTCTGCTCGAGGTACAAACTTATCTACTCCTAGAAAAGTTTTTGAAAAAACTTCTGCTGCTGGAACAGCTGGTGAAATATGAACTGATACTGTAGATCTTAGAGTACTTGTTCCTATTAATCAAGAAGTATGAGCATACCAAGCTACTATCACTATTGCTTATCCTCAGATGT
>CAYSXV010000015.1:0-21975 GCA_964435215.1 uncultured Candidatus Peribacteria bacterium
TGAATGCTTTTCAGTTTTGAAGTAATGAACTGCAATTACAATAAATTTTATTTATAAATTCTTTTCAATTTTCTTTGACTATAGAAGATATTTCTTTACCAAAAATCAATTTAAAATCGTCTATTATCTGCTTATTCTTTACGTATATTTTTATGTCTTTAGGATTTATATCTTGAAGAAATCATCATAAAAAATTTTCATCGAATAGTTTAAGTATACACATATTGGAATATATTTTCTTATTATCGCTTTTGTATGGTAGAAAAAATTTTTGTTTTCATTGTCTAAGATTATCTGTTGTATATTTGTAATAAAAAACATTTTTACCATATTGATAGAGTAATGTGCCATAGTAATATAAAGAGGTTTCGTTGTCTGATGAATCGCTATCTAAAAATTTAGTAATTATGTCTTTTCTAAACATTTTCACGAAAAAACTATCTCATCTTGATATCCAAAATCATCATATAAATGTGATATAAAAATTTAATATTTTTTCCATTATTCTAGATTCTTTTTTGATTCTTTCTGGTATTTTGAAACTTTCTACATTTTCTATATCTTCTCATATAGATGACATAAATTCTTCTATTTCTTCGTCAAATCCTAGATTTTTGTTATTCCTAAATATAGTAACTATATATTTTTGTACTCCAGTAAAGAAATTCTTTTTGAAATGTTTATAATCTGTCAGATATATAAGTAAATTTTCTAATTCTTTTCAATCTTTGCGGAATGTTTTTAAATATTCACACAATACTTTTTTATCTCGTAATTTTGATACTATATTTTCTATTATAAGATTCATATTGTTCTCCAAAAACAAATATTTTAGAAGTACGTCTGCTGAAAGTATATATTGTAATATATTCTTTTCTATCTGTCCAAAATTGGGATTTATAGATTGTTCTTTACTAGATTGTATAAACTTATTTATATTGTCTTTTATATCTGGATCTCTTATTTCATCATAGAATATCCATCAATAAAAATCATTTGAAGATATTTGGTCGCTATAAAGTAATCAATTTATTTTCTGATAATAATAGAATAACATAAAAAATATTTCAATCTGACTTAATAATTCTTTTTGTATTTTTTTAAATATATTTTCATCTATATTTTTTCAGGTTTGCTCAAATACAAATCTATAAAATGAAAAGAAAACTTCTATAAATCGATTGTAATTTTCTTGTTTTTTTTTGTGTGGAAATATTTTTATCCTTGCTAAAAATACAAATGTTAACAAATATATAGCATATAAAAAATTTATCAGATAATCATCGGGATATTTTGAAAATATATCTTTAGTATAAATACTAGAAATAAGAGCTATTGTATTTGCAGTATTGGATGGGTTTAGAAATCTATATCCATTCATATTAGCTGTTCAACAATATCAGTAATATGCATCTATATCTTTTGGTTTGAAATTTTGTTTTTCTCAAAATCATATTTTAAACTCAAATGGATCTATTGCAATATCAAATAAATTTAATTTATAGTTTTCTATTATTTTTCTATTTATTACTGAAAAAAATTCTTTTGTTGATATAAAAGAATTGAACATACTTGCAGGATTGATATTGTTTGACATCATTTCATCTGGAAACAATGAAAGCAATATTCTTTTAAAAAGCTGCATGGAAAGTATTGAAACGTTAAAACGTTTTTAAATATTTTTTACTTTATCTATTTTGATTTTAAATATTAGATTTTCGTAAGTATTTCTTGGATTAGTATCTAGCATAAATATTTGAAAATCTCAACTTCACTGTGTTGATTTTATAATACCCTCTAAATCTCATATTTTATATGATTTTCATATTTCTGGCTTGAATCACATTCTATCAAAAATTATTTTTGTAATTTTTTGTACTTTTGCAGGATTATAATCTTTTCAATATCAATTATCTGGAGTTACTAATATTTCTTTTTCGTCTCAGCTTTTGAGTCATATTATAGACTCTTCTATTCATTTTACTATAGCTCAATCTCAAATATTTGTTTCAACTGTAGTTGATGTATTGAAAATACTTCAATCTTCAAAATTTATTGAATATGTTAAAGTTACTTTATCTCATATTTCCACTGTTTTTGTTCAATTTCAGCATCATAATATTATTGTTGAAAAAACCATAACAGCTATTAGAATAGTTTTTTTAAACATGGGAAAATTGTTAAGTAATTAAAGCTATATAAACTTATATAAGTATTTAATTGGAGATTTCAATTTTAACTTATTTTACTTCTTTTAGTTTTTTTCATAAAAAATCTTTCCATGATTGTTGAGAATTCATATTTTTTCATGTGGATTGATTTCAAGTACTTGTGCTTCAAGTTAAGTTTTCTTGATGAATATTCATATCTAGTC
Source organism: uncultured Candidatus Peribacteria bacterium (assembly GCA_964435215.1). GTDB lineage: Bacteria > Patescibacteriota > Gracilibacteria > Absconditabacterales > Absconditicoccaceae > UBA6263. Next base: position 2,375 of record CAYSXV010000015.1, read on the forward strand.
TAAGTATATATTCGTTTCTGTATAAAATGCTATTCTCATGAGCCAAAAAATAATCTGCATAATCTGATCATAAATATTTTGTTAGGAAATTTTGTGTGTAATTAATTTCGTCTATTTTTGCTAATTTATCTTTTTCTACTCAATCTATTGCATCCAAAATAGCAACATTGTTTAGATATGATCTAATAGCGAGTATCATTAAAAAAATTGCAGCAAGCAATAATCAGTATTTTAGTTGTGTAGAATATTTCTGTATAAATCTGATTAATTTTATCATGTTTATTATTAATTTATTATTAATTGTGTGTCTTTATCTTTTGTTATTCTTGGTTGAAAATTCAAGGGAAAATAATAAATTTATGAACACTTTGCAATAAAAATTTATAAACATTGATTTAAATTGTGAAAAAATGATAAAATAATTTAAGCTATAAACTTTAAAATATGGCAATACATAGACTACCAGATTATATAATAAATAGATTAAAAGCCTGAGAAATAGTACAGAGGCCAGCTTCTGTGATTAAAGAATTGGTAGAAAATAGTTTGGATGCTTGAGCTCAAAATATTATTATTTCTATAAATGATTGATGAAAAAGTCTTATTAGTATAGAAGATGATTGAAGTGGTATAGAACTTTCTGATATGGACTTACTGCTTGAAAGATATGCTACTTCCAAAATAAACAATGAAGAAGATTTGTTTAATATAAAAAATTATTGATTTAGATGAGAGGCATTGGCTAGTATTGCTGAAGTAAGCAAAACAACTGTAATTTCTAAAACAGCATATAGTGAAGTATGAACTAAGCTTATAAGGAGGAGTTCTGAAAATATAATCAAAAATATGCCAGTTGGTTTCGAACATTGAACAATAATCAGTATAGAGGATATTTTTTATAATGTACCAGCTAGACAAAAATTTCTAAAATCTGCTCAAACTGAATTTTACTACTGTTATAATTATTTTGTAGATGTTTCTTTGTGGCACTATAATAAACGTTTTATATTAAAAAAAAATGATAAAATAGTTTTTGATTTATTGCCTCAAGAATGATTATTAGCCAGAATAACTGACATATATAAAAAAGATTGGTCTGCAAATTTATTGGATATAAATTATAAAGATGAAAATGTAAATCTTTGGTGAGTAGTATCTGATTCTAGTCTGCGTTTTGGATCTGCAGAAAATATAAAAATTTATGTTAATTCTAGACCTATTGAAGATAAAATAATTAAAAAAGCTTTGATGGATGCTTATTATAGACAGATAATGCCTGGTGAATATCCTCTTGCTATATTGGTATTGGAAGTGAAAACTGATATGGTGGATGTAAATGTCCATCCTAGTAAACTTCAGGTAAAGTTTCGAGATTCAAGGAAAATTTTTGAAATTATCTATACAAGTGTAAAAAATGCTTTATGATGAAATAAAATAGCTAGCGTAAATATAGAATTTAAAAAACCAGATATTACAAAATGATCAGAATTTAATCTTATTGTTTGAGATAATAAAAAAAATGATGCAGATGAATTTACTCAGGAAAGTTTAATTTCTCCAAATGATTTTTCTAATTTTAACATACATTGATCTTGATTTATAGAGAATGAAGAAGAAAAAATATTTGAAAATGAATTTATATGAGAGTATAAACTAGTTGGACAGATGTGGAATAGCTATATAGTACTTGAGTCAAAAGATACTGTATACTATATAGATCAACATGCTTTGGCGGAGAGAATATCTTTTGAAAAAATAAAGAAAGAAAAAAATCTAAATCCTGAAATACTTTTACAACCATTAAAATTTGATGTTGTGAATATACCCGATTTGGAAGATAAAATATCTCAATTAAGTAATCTTTGATTTGACATTTCTTTGATAAGTGAAAATGTAATTGTAATATATGCTGTTCCAAAAATCTTTGTGATTTATCCTGTAGATCTTACAAAACTTTTAAATTATGTTTTGTATCTTAAGAACATTACTTATGATAATATTTTGGACTGAATATTTGCTACTAAAGCATGTAAAACATCTATAAAAGCCTGATATAGACTATCTATGCAACAAATGATGAATTTAATTAAGGATTGATTTGAAAATATTGAAGGTATGTTTGTATGTCAGCATTGAAGAACTTTTTTTGTACAAGTAGAGAAAAAAAATATAGACAAGATGTTTGATAGATAATATTTCTATTATCTTATTAAATATTACTTTATTGGATATATATCTAATAAGAATTTCTATTATTACTTGAATAAAAAACTTGGATAAATATTTGTAATAGTTGGTATAAATTAATCATTGTATTTAGATTATTGGTTTGAAAATTATGAAAAAAATATTATTTATAATTAGTTTTTTGTTTCTTTTTTGAAATGCTTTTGGATATAGAGAATTGTTAATAGAAAATAGGTGATGATTGCCGATTAGAGTTATAAAGGTTGTTCTTGATTGACAAGATTATGTTGTAAGTTCTGTAGCTAATGATGGCTGAGATACATTAGAAAATCTTACTAAAAAAGTATGATGAGATGCTTCTGTTAATGGAGTTTATTTTTGTCCAAAAGATTATGGCTATTGTAACTGAGTAACTCATACTATTTCTGAGAGAATATATATGTGAAATGCTAAGGATTATAGTAGATTCTGGCCAGATACTAGTATAAGAGCAATATTTTGATTTGATAAGAATTGAGAACCATTACTTGTTCAAAATAATTTTTGACTTCATGATGTATGATATCGAAGTAATGTAAATAAAGATAAACAAAATGATTTATATTTTTGACTTGGTAATTTTCCTGTTTTACTTGATAGCTGAGAAGATGTTGTAATATGATTTACAAATTATGTAGATAAAAAAATGGAAACAGCTTGAAATAAAAGTTTTATATGTTCTACACAAAACAATGAAACTATCTATATGTGAGTTGTATGATGAATAAATTTATGGAAATTACCTGCATTTATAAAGAAAAATCTTTGATGCCGAAATGCTATTAATTTAGATGCTTGAGCTAGTTTATGAATGGTTTATTCTTGATTGGTATTGGATAGGGGAGATAGGAGAAGTATTATGGATGCATTTGTTGTTTTGACGAGAGATGAATATATAAAACTTACTTCCATTACACCACCAGAAAAACAAGCTTATCAACCAGATATAAAATATGATTTAAGTCTTGAAGATCGAAAATTTGTAGATAAGTTGGATAAGATTATAAAATCTATAGTGAAGCAATATTGAAGTAGTTATAAGCGGAAAGTAATATCATTGATTCGTGGTATGTTCTCATCTGATAAATATGATATTATGAAAAAAGCTGTTTTCCATGAAATACTTATAAGAGCTTATACTATTGATAAATTATAAAAAAAATCCTGACTTAGTTCAGGATTTTTTTCTATATGTATTATATATTTATCTTATTTCAATTTGGTAACCAGTCAATTGAGTTGCTAATTTAATATTAGATGCTCATTTTCAAATTGCTTGTGCTTTTTGATCTTCATTAACTATCACTATTGCTTTTCTTTCATTTATTTCGATGCTTTCTATCTGAGCTGGTTTAAGACAATTTCTTATCATTTGAATCGGATCATCTGTTTTTTCTATATAATCTATTTTTTCTCAATCTAGTAGTGAAAGTACTGTATTTATTCTGTCTCATTTGTGACCAACCATTACTCATACTGGGTCTACTTTTTCTTCAGTAGATGATATTATGATTTTTGTCTTTCTACCTGCTATTCTAGCTATTTTATCTATTTTTATTATTCATTCTTCAAGTTCTGGTACTAATTTTCTTAAAATAGCTTCTATATAATCTGTTGTTGATTGTGTTATATCTAGTACTATTCATCATTGATCTTTTGAAATCTGTTTCAATAGTACGAAAATTTCTTCACCTGGTTCATAAATTCTATGTGGTATTTGTCCATCAGGAAGAAGTACTACAGCCGATCATTCTATATCTAAAATAACGCTATCTGCATGTACTCTAATTACCTTTGCTTTCAAAAGTTCTCATTGTTTGTTTTGGAATTTCTCAAAAAATCTTTCTCTTTCTATATTTTTGAGATTCTGTTTTATTGTTTGAGCTGCTGCTTGAGCGGCTATTCTAGATAATTCAAGTTTTTCTGGCGTTACATTTGTAAGTAATTTTTCTCAAATCTTTATGTCTGCACGTATTTTTTTTGCTTCAGGTAATGTAATCTGTACGTCTTGATCTTCAACAGTTTCTACAACTTCAAGTTCTTGATAAATTGTTACTGTACCGTCATTTTCTATGTTTACTATAATATCTGATTTTTTATGCTCTGGAAAGTCTTTTTTAAATCCTGATCTTATTCAGAGCTTGACAATCTCTAAAATCTGATATGGATCGAATTTAAAGTCTTCCACTAATTGCATAATTGCAGTTTGTATGCTCTTACCATCTAGTTTCATATAATTTTTTTTTAAAAATAAAATTATGGCGCTTTGTTTTTATATATTAATTGAAACTTTTCAATAGAAAATTATTAACGTGGTTATGAAATATAAACTATTGATTAATGCTGACTTGAATTTATATTCAGGATTGTTATTTTATATTTAATAGTATAATTTTGACGTTTAAAAATATTTATAAATTTCGTATTTTTATATCGTCCTAAATATATTCATATTTTTATTTGTATTTATAAGTTATGACTACTCGAAAAGATATAGCTGATATAGTATTTCCTGATATAAAGGAAACAATAGAAGATTTAGGCAAACAATTCCCTCCTAGAGAAAATCCTATCTGTTCTCGTTTTGCTCCTAGTCCTACTTGATTTTTGCATGTATGAGCGATTTTTGCTTCTTTAGTGGAATTGAAATTTGCTAAACAACATTGATGAACTTTTTTTCTTAGAATAGAAGATACTGATCAAAAAAGATTAACTGAATGATGAATAGAAATTATAATAGATTGATTTAAGAAATTTTGAATAGATATAGATGAATGACCAATATGAGTAAATAATATAGATGTATGAAATTATGGTCCATATATACAATCAAAGAGAAAATATTTTTATGAGATCTTTGTCAAAGAACTTATTTCAAAATGATTAGCATATCCTTGTCGGATGAGTGAGGAAGAAATAAATCAAATCAGGGAAAATCAAACTAAATCAAAATTGGTTCCTTGAATTTATTGAAAGTTTTCTGTACGAAGAGATAAATCTGTTGATGATGTATTTGATAAATTAAAAGAAGAAAGTTGAAAATATGAAGTTATAAGATTTAGGTCACCTGCTGATTTAACTAAAAAGATAATTTTTCATGATGAGATAAGATGAGATGTAAATATGATAGATAATTATAATGATGTAGTATTAATTAAATGAGATTGATTACCTACTTATCATATGGCCCATGTCGTTGATGACTATCTGATGAGAGTTTCGCATGTTATTAGAGCTGAGGAGCGACTTACCTCAGTACCTTTGCATTTACAATTATTTGCTGCTTGTGGATTACAGCATCCTAAATATTGTCATCCAGCTCAAATATTGAAACTTGATGATGGTAAAAAAAGAAAATTAAGTAAAAGAAAAGATCCTGAAGCTGATATAGAATTTTTCTTTGAATGATGATATCCTGTCCAATGAATTATAAATTATATAATGTGAATAATTTCTTCAGAATTTGAATGATGGCAGATAGCCAATCCTGATAAATCTTATAAAGATTTTGAAATAAAATTGGATAAAATGAATCATGCTTGAGCATTGTTTGATCTTGTAAAGTTAGATAGTGTATGTAATAATTATATATCTAGAATATATACTGACGAACTTTATGAAAAAACTTTGGAATGGGCAAAAAAATATAATGTTCATTTTGCTAATCTTATGGAAATTGATGTGGAATATACAAAAGCTGCAATAAATATAGAGAGACATACAGAAAAAGATCCCAAAAGATTTACAACCTTTAAAGATGTAGAAGAACAAATTATGTTTTTTTATGATGATGAATGGGAAAAGCTTTTTGTAAATAAACCAGCTTTACCAGAAATATTTACAAAAGATTTGATTAATAAACTTGTAGAAGAATATTCTAATGTCTTGGATCTTAATGTAAATTTAGAGGATTGGTTTAATAAACTAAAAGAAATTTGAAAAAAAATATGATTTGCATCAAATAATGCTGAATTTAAAGAATGATGATATGTATGAAAAATATGAGATTTGGCTATGTTTTTGAGGATACAATTATGTTGTGCTAGTCAGACTCCAGATTTGTTTTCTGTGATGAAAGTTATGGGTAAAGAAAGAGTAATAAATAGACTAAAAAAATTTTAAATATAAAAAAAAACTAGGGGAATACCTCTAGTTAAGTTGGAGAGCACCAGAGTCGGTTTCATACAACCGATTTAAATACATTTTTTTGTATTTCCTATAGATTGTATAATAAACATCCAGTGCTCTCCTAAGTTCCATCTGATCTTTTTGGGTAAAAGATCTAGATAGTGTTTTAGGAGGAATACCTCCAACATGATTACCTAGTAGGTGTAGTAGAACTACGATAAGTAACTATGTTAATACAATTATATTTCGTATATGATAATAATCAAATTATACATATTATTTATACTACAAAGATTTGACAATTTCAATAATTGATATATAATTATAAATAGCTTTATTTGTTATGATAACTCCGAGTTATCATTAAGTAATTTATAATGAAATATCTAATCTTACTAATAATTATGTTGCTTTATACCTTATCTTTTGGTCTAACTGATGAGATAGTGAATTTTTCTGATTATATGAAAAATATAAATACTTTATCTGTATATAGTAAAAAGATTCCCAAAATATCTTTATTAAAAAAGCTTATTCTTGTTAAAGATGAAAAATGTGAATATCAGATTACTTGAAATAACTATTTGTTATCACCAGTATGTTTACTTAGAAAAGAATTTCCAGATATACCGTATAAGACAATTATAAATAAAATATGGCCTGATTTAGAATGATTTAATGAGATTTATAACGATTCTAGTAAAAATTTTATTTATGAATCAACAATTCCATTTTTTCAATGATATAAATCATTTATGCCTAAAAGTGATAGACATAAATATTTGTTGGCTAGTTTACAACAGCAAGGAAAAAGACTATTAATACCAGAAAAATATATTTATTATGAAAAATCTAAAGAACTTTGATTTTTCGTGGTTCGTAAAGATTTGAGTTTATTAAAACCATGTACTAAACAAAATTATAAAGTAGCTTTGAATAGCTTCGATAACTTTATATTATCTCCCTGAAAAACAATAAATCTAAATGAATATATATCCTACTTGCCTTGATATTGTAAGTGAACTTGACCAAAAAATTTAATGTTTTATGGAGGTGTTTGTTGATTTGCTAGTCAACTTTTTAGAACATCACTTATTAATCCAGATATAGAAATAGTAAAAAGATCATGACATAGCGTATGGCTTACTTCGTATTATTCAGATTATATTTATTGAGATGATGCAGCTATTTATCAAAATAATAAACAATTTGAAATAAAAAATACTTCCGATCAGGAAATGTATTTTAAAATATTAGATGAATGAGAATTTAATTATCTTATAGCTATTTCACCCAAAAAATCTTCTAAATGAGTAAATATCAATAAAACACAAATATGAAATTTATCAGCTCAAGTGATTAAAGAAATCTATGATATAGAATCTGGAAAAATTAAAAATAATCAGATTTTTGATTCAGTTTATAGCAGTAAAAATGATGCAGTTAGATAACTAATTTTTAATATTATATATATCATAATATACTTTTTTGTTTTCTGTACATTCTTTTATCATTCTTTCATTTCTATTTAGTGTCGATGTTCCACTCTTAATTTCCAAAAATATAATATTTTTTAAGGTACCTGAAGATAATCAATTAAACACCACATAATCTATTCATTTTCATACAAAAACCATATCTTTGTAGTAATATGGGAAATTTGGTAGTAGAGGAGCAATCTTTTCATTTACATTACCCAATACTACTGAACGAGATCTAGATACTGCTTCTTGTCTCTGTCATTTAATCTTTATCTGAAAATATATTTTTGAAATCAGATATCCTATATCAATCAGATTATTATTCATACAATTATCAATGGTATATTTTGCTGCATTTTGAATTGTAAAAAAAAACTAAATTGTTAACTATAGTCTATAGATTTATTATATTAGAACAAGAAAAAATGATTCTGACTTTTGATTTACGTTATTTTAATAATATTCTTTCGATTTTGTAGATTACTATTAATTTATAATTTTTAATTAATAATTTAGTAAATGATAGATATAAAAAAAGTACGTGAAAATATAGATGCTTATAAACAAATATGTAAGAATAAAAATAAAAATATTGATGTTGATTTATTCTTAAAATTGGATGATCAAAGAAGAGAATTTCAAAAAAAAATTGATGATATGAAGTTTCAACAAAAAGAATTGGGAGCTAAAAAAGATTTCGATTGAGCTAAAAATTTAAAATCTGAAATACAGAAATTAGAACTTGAATATGATAAAGTAGTAGAAGAGTTTAATAAACTCAATCTAAGTATGCCAAATACTTCTTTGCATCCATGAGTACCTATAGGTAAAGATGAAGCTGAAAATGTTGTAGTTAAAAATTTCGGTAGTGTAACTAGTTTTGACTTTGAAACTCTAGATCATATGACTTTGATGAAAAAATATGATATGGTAGATATAGAAAGATGAGTTAAGCTTGCTTGAGCTCGTAGTTATTTCCTTAAATGAGATGGTATGCTTCTTGAACAAGCGGTTTTACAATATTCATTAAAAAAACTTGTTGCAAAGTGATTTGTACCTATGAATGTTCCAAATATTGTAAATCCTGAATGTCTTATATGAACTGGATATTTTCCTTGATGAGAAGAAGATGCTTATTGGTTGGAAAGAGATAATCAATGGCTTATATGAACATCTGAAATACCAGTAACAGCCTATCATATGAATGAAGTTTTGAATGAGGATGAATTGCCAAAAAAATATTGTTGATATTCTGCTTGTTATCGTAGAGAAGCTGGTACATATGGTAAAGATACTGCTGGTTTATATAGAGTGCATCAATTTATGAAAGTAGAACAAGTAGTTATTTTACCTGAAGATATTGCTTTATCTGATAAGCTACATGATCATATTTTGGGTAATTCAATGGAAATTTTGGATGATTTGAAAATTCCTTATCGCCTTTTACAACTTTGTAGTTGAGATTTAGCTATATGAAAATATAATTCTCATGACTTGGAATGCTGGATGCCTTCACGTAATGCTTATGGAGAAACACATTCTGTAACATCATTTTTAGATTTTCAAGCTCGTAGACTAAACCTAAGATATCGTGATAAATTATGAAATATGAAATATTGTTATACTATGAATAATACTGCCGTTGCTACACCTAGAATATTGATTTCAATAATAGAAAATAATCAACAAAAGGATTGAACTATAAAGATTCCAGAGGCTTTGGTTCCTTATATGGGTAAAGAATATATAGGAAAATAACCCAAATTTGATAAAAATTGTAAAAATATAGAAAATGAGGCTTTATGTCTCATTTTTTGTATATATTTTTTCTCTGATGATTTTTTGCTTTTTAAAGAAAAATTGATTATAATTAGTTTGTGTTAATTTATATAAGTAAAATCTTTGGAATAATGGTAGATGTTGCTCAATATAGAGAAAAATTGAATCAAGCCGTTTTGCAATCTGACGTTGTGAAGATTTTTGATAATCTTTTAACTATTGCAGTAGAGGATTGAGCTTCAGATATACATATAGAGCCATTGGAAAACTATTCTAGAATAAGAATCAGAATTGATTGAATTTTAGAAGAGCTTATACAATACCCTAAACATCTTCATGAAAGTATTATATCTAAATTTAAAATTGAATCTGGTCAAATGAGACCAGATGAAAAAAGACTTCCTCAAGATGCTAGAGTATCTAATGTTACTCAAACAAATAAAGAAATCGATCTGCGTGCCAATACTTTGCCTACTGTTTGGTGAGAAAAATTGGTAATGCGTATCGTAGATAAATCTAAAGATATTCCACCTCTTTCTGAACTTGGTATAGAATGAAGCAATAAACTAATTCTAGAAACTTACTTAAAATATCCAAACTGAATTATTTTGAATACTTGACCTACATGATCAGGTAAAACTACTACTCTTTATGCTTGTCTGACTGAAGTAAATACTCCTGAGGTGAATATCGTTACTTACGAAGATCCTGTGGAAAATAAAATGTCATGATTAAATCAAGCACAGATAAGAGCTGATATATGATTTACATTTGCTAATTGACTTAGAGGTTGACTGAGACAAGATCCTGATATTATGATGGTATGAGAAATTCGTGATAATGAGACATTGGATATGGCTATGGAATCAGCCATGACCTGACATCTTGTATTTTCAACTGTACATACAAATTCTGCTGTTGAAACAATTACAAGAGTATTAAATTTATGAGCTCAGGCTTATATGATAGTAGGTACCTTTAATTTGGTAATTGCTCAGAGACTTTGTAGAGCAAATTGTAAACGTTGCAAAACTAGAGTATCTGTAAAATGAGATAAAAGAATAGAATATATAAAGGAGTCTTTCCGTAATTTTGATAAGGATGCTTTAAAAAAAGAAATTATAAGTAGAGGTATTACTCAAGAACAACGAAGTGATTTTATAAATGAGGGTTATATTTATGTTTGAAGTTGAAAAGATCCTGAAACATGATGAACTTGTTCTATGTGTTGATGAAGTGGTTATAAGTCTAGACTTGGTATATTTGAAATGATGCCATATAATGATGAAATAAAAACTATGTTGCTATCATGAAAACAAGCGTTTGAAATCGAAAAAGCTGCTTTGAAAAGTGGTATGATAAATCTTGAGAGAGATTGAGTTTTTAAAGTTATAAAATGACTTCTTAATCTAGATCAGGTTTTCAAATTTATAAAATGAAAAACTTTTTAATGTATAAGTTTGTATAATGGCTCAAAAGATATTTAAATGATGATTTTTGGAAAAACTTATGATAAAGTTTTCTGCTCCTAGTTTGGAACATAAAACAAATTTTTTTAGATTGATGGCGATTTCTCAAAAAGCAGGACTATGAATTAGAGATTGTTTGACTTCAATTAAACAATCAGAAGCTCATAGATGATTACGTATTATAATAGATGATTTGATAAATCAGATGACACAAGGAGAAAGTCTTGCTGATGCAATGTCCAATCATGACTATTTCTTCTGATATTCTGAAGTAGAACTTATAAGGTCTTCTCAATTGACTTGAAATCTACCAGATGTTCTTTCTCAAATTGCTGATGAACTTGAAAATATGCAAAATATAAGACAGACTATAACAAAGGCCCTTACTTATCCACTTATACTTATTTTGTTTTCTATATGAGCTGTTATAGTTTTGCTTGTTTTTGTAATGCCTAGTATAGTGTCTATGTTTCCATCACCAGATCAATTGCCTGGTATTACTAAATTTATGTTGGGTCTTTCTGATTTTTTAAGAAAAACATGGACTTTGATTGTTTTCCTTATTTTTGCATGATATATAGGTATCAGTATGTTGTATAAATACTTTTTACCTTTTAAAATATTGGTTGATACTTTGAGTTTGAAAATACCTATTATAAAATCTGTAATTAAAACATTTTATATGTATAGATTCTGTTCTACTTTGGGACAATTTTATCAAGCCTGAGTTAATCCAGTTATATCATTGAAATTGATGTCTAAAATATTAACAAATTTTCAATATAAAAAGAAAATGATTGAAATAAAGGACGATATATCTGCTTGATTCAGTTATTATGATTCTATGGAATGATCTGATCTTTTTGATCCTATACTTGTGCAGATAGTTAGTGTTTGAGAAAATACTTGAAGTATAGGTGATTCTATGAAGAAAATTTCAGTCTTTTATGATACTTTATTGAAATCAAAAATAGCAATTATGATGGCTGTTTTGGAACCTATATTAATGGCATGAGTTGCTGTTATTATATGATGAATAGTGGCGTCTATATTCTTACCTATGGCTGAAATGCTTAATGTTGTATGACAGTAATATTTAAATAAATATTTTGTAGAATGTTTAAAAAAAATCTTAATAAAATTTTATTTTCATTGTTTGTAGTTTGACTGTTTTTTTGATCAGATTTTTTGTTTGCTAATTATATTTTTAAAGATGAAAATATATCACTTTTTTTAGTATGATTACATAAATGAGTAGCTAATAATAATTTTGATAATAATAATGGTGCTCAACAAGAATGAGTATTATCTTTATTGAAAAATATAAAAAATCATGCTACAATCAGTATTATTGCTATGCTTGAGTTTAGTGCTATAAAAGAAGTTGTGTTGGATAAATATTTAAATGATACTGATCAGTTATTGAATAATGTCTGATTTACTACAAATGTTTTGAAACAAGATATTGCTTTATTATTATCTGATATGAACGATTGTTTGAATCAAAAAGATTTATATGATAAACAATTTTTTGAAGCTATATCTTTGTATGATGAGATTTATATGAATGAATCTTTACAAAAATCTATTGAAGCACAAAAATGTATCTGAGAAAATAGAATAAAAATGAATTCAAAGACCGCTTTGCTGGATCAATTAACTTATTATTATGATTTTGTTAAAATTAAATATGAATATGTTCAATCTCAACAAGACCTTATAATAAGAAATTTTGATTTTATGAAAAATGGTTTGCTTGATGAATTGATAACTACAAAAGAAGTTTTGAATACATTGGGAAATTAATTTTCTAACTTGTTTTTGATAAAATAATCTTTAGATTATTTTTTGTTTTATCATAAAATAATACAATGATAGCGCTTTCTATTTGACCGATAAATATTTATCGATATTGAATATTTTATGTATTAGCATTTTGAGCTGCATATCTGTTTTTTAGTATATTAGCTAAGAAACAAATATTTATAAAATATCCTAGAATACATTTATTATTGGATAATCATATAGATGATATTATTTTGTATTCTGTATTATGAGTTCTTATTTGATGAAGATTGTGACAGGTATTGTTGTATGATTTAAGCTATTATTTCAGCAATCCAATAGAAATATTACAATTTTGGAAATGAGGAATGTCCTTTATAGGTGGAATGATTTGAGTTGTAATTTCATTGATTATATTTGTAAAAAAAAGAAAATTAAAAAAATCTGAACTATTGTGGATATTTGATCTTGTACTTACTATAACTCCTTTTGGTATTATGCTTGGTAGAATATGAAATTTTTTAAACCAAGAGCTATATGGTATATTAGTGCCTTATAATTTTCGATGATTGAGTAATCCTATTATAAATTTATTTCAAAAATTAAATGTATTTTATGTTTATGATAAGGTAGATTCTTTCCTGAGAGTAAATACAAACTTATTATCTAGTTTTTTTGAGGGATTCTTATTATTTATAGTTACATTATTGATATTAAATAATTTCATAAAAAAATGAGTTTATAAGATATGATATATCTCTTGAATCTTTCTTGTATGGTATAGTATTGTTAGGTTTTTCATTGAATATCTAAGAATGGATAGTCAGTCAGAATTTATTTTGTATTTGACTAAAAGTCAGCGATTTTTTGTCGCTTTTTTTGTTTTGTGATTGTATTTTCTTTTGAGGAAAACTCAAAAAGTTATTATCAAATAAAATAACTATATCTTTTGATAATATTTTTTATCTTTTCTGCAATTTCTGGATTTACAGACTGAGCTAGTTTATAAAGTCTGTTTATACTACTATGGTGTTTTGATGTTTTTACTATTTGTTCTCGTATTTTTGTATCTAAAGTATTTCAGCTTTTTCTGAGTATTTTTTTTATAAATTCATCTGCATATCCTTTACTAATAACAGATGGGTTATAAAGACTTTCTAATATTGCCAATTCAGTATTTGCTATAGGAAATACATTGTTCTTGATATATATTTTTCTTGTCATTTTGTAAAATATTGAGAATAGTTTCTTTTCATCAGAAGAATACAATTTAAATAATATTTGTTTATCAAACATTACTATTTCTGTACATTGTTTTTTGGAATTTACTATGATTATCTCTTCTGGTATTTCGTAAGAGGAGTTGTTTAACTCAAGAGCTTTGATTCATCATATATATCGTTTTCAATCTACAAACTCATTACAATGCTTTTTTAATATATTTCGATAGTAAGTTTCTAATAATTGTTGATTTGTATATTTCTTTTCTGGATCTTTTACTATTAAGATATTTTTCTTTAAACTTTGAAGGTATTCTCTGTTTTTAAGATAATAAATGATCTTATATAGTTTCTTTTCTGAGTATTCTGAGTCTAGGACTTTTTTTCAAATAGTCTTTATTTTTTCTATTTCAATTAGTTTATTTTTATGTTTTAATAAGTTTTTTACAATAATGTCGAAATACTTATTTTTCATATGCTAGTTATAAACTGATAAATTGTTATGAAGAAATCTAATGATTCTTACAAAAAAATCAAGTCGATTTTTCTATAAAAATTCTAATGAATTTTCTGTTGTAATTGGTATTCAAAAATTTATTAAGTCTATGACGATTTTTTTTTCGTCAGGATTTATTATGGTATAAAAAAATGATGCTACAATGAACATTGCTTAGTCAAATCGATATGAACCAACAAACTGTTTGTTTGGGGAATATTAAAGCGATGTTTGTAAACACCTTGGACGATTTTTATGATGTAATTTTGGAGGTTAATTCTCACAAATTCTTTGTAAGAGTATCTAGAGTGTTTGATCAAATTGTAGAATTCGAGATTCTTGCTATTAAATGATTTGTAGAAGTATCTAGAAAGATTGTAGATTTGATTAAATCTTTGATCGATCATCTTTTTTATAGACTATCTTAAATCTAATAATTATTGGATTTTGAGGATAAAGTATAAAACTTTATTGTTTTTTGCTTTTTTTTTAATTTTCTCTTGAATTATTAAATAATATTAATATAAAGATTTTTGTCTAACAAAAATTTACTCTTAAGAACTGGATTTTCATGCTTATAAAAAAGAAAGAGCAAAAAATAGAAAATAATATTATCCAATCTTTTGATAACTATAAAAGTTTTATGTCAGACTTCTTTGAGATCTTTAAAATCGTTAAACCAAACTTAAATCTATTTGATAATGAAAATACTAATTGAAAAAAATTGATGTTGGTATTGTTGTGATGAGATAATGATTTAAAACTACATAATTATATAGCTTCAAAGTATAAATCTGATAAAGAACAGTTAGATTTCTATTGTTTATGAAAAAAATGATTTGAAACCTTTTTGGGATCTGGATTTAATATGCTTTGATACTGCAATATAACAAATGATATACAAGAATCAGATTTAGATGATGTTTGGGCATATATATCTGGTATAAAATCTTGAAAATATGAAAATGTTAATATATGTTATTTGGGTAAAAATAATGAAGTGATAGAATTTGATTTATTCCCTATGTGTCGACTTGATATAGATTATTTTGCTGGTAGATTCGGTATAGATTGTTCTTCTCAAGAAAATAATATACAAGAATTGTGTATATGGCCAGGTAATGATGAAGTAGATGTAGAAGTGTTGACACAATATATACAGCATATTGTTTATTGAATAATATTGGAACATAGGATTTATGTATGTAATTATTGACGCTTAGTTCCATTGAATATTCTTAATAAGATAGCTACGAACTAAAATATGTACTATTTAGCAAATAAAAAGGTGCAACGGTCTTGAAATCGTTGCATTTTTTTTTATCTTTAAGTTTGTATAATTTATTTTTATATAAAGATTATGACTACAGAGCAAGAATTATTGGTGCAAGAATATGCAAAAAATCCTTTATGCAACTATAAGATGGAAGAATATACTATAACTGCACATGAAGGTAATTTTATATGTTGAGATGATATAAATGTTTATTTGATTTTAGAAAATAATATCGTTAAAAAATATAGTTTTGATTGAGATTGTTCAAATATAACTACAGCAGCCGCAAGTTTCTTATCAGAATTTATTATATGACAAAATATAGAGGATATCTTAAATTGGAATTTTAAGTTATTTGTTGATAAATGATTTGATGTTTCCAAGAAGAGGAGGAGAGCTATGGTTATATGATTAATGGCAGTTAGAAACGCTATACACAATTATTTAAATGATTGAAAAAAGGATAATTTTGATGATCTTTTAGAAGAATAGACAACAATAGACAAATAATTTAAATTGTCTTGAAATAAAAATCTGATTATGTAAGGTTCACTAGCTATTATTAATTAAAATAAAAAGATGATAAAAAATTTAATAATAAATGTTGTTATAAACTGAGTTATATTGTATTTTATACATAAGTATGATTTATGATTTAAAGTACAGGCAACAAGATATGATGTCTATATGACGTTCCTTATATTGTGATTTGTATTTTGGTTTTTTAACTTCATATTAAAGAGGATACTTAAAATACTTACATTACCATTAAAAATTTTAACTTTTGGTATTTCATCTCTCATAATCAATGTTCTTGTAATCTATATATTTGAGTATGTTGTAAATACTTATGAAGCTGAATTTTGAATATTAGTAAGTTTGGGTACTGTATTACAAGTACTTGTATTGTCTTTTATTATTACATTGTCTTATCTTTTAATTAAAAAAATAATATAAAAATGAAAAAATGAAATGTTTTTTATCTTGTAATGATAATTCTTATATTTGTGTTTTTATGGATTCCATATTTTCAAAATGTTGCTACTCCTGTTCAAGTTTTTTTCTTGGTCGGTGCTGCTAAAAATTTTGTTTGAGTCTATCCATGGATATTGTTTCTAGGAATTCTAGAATGAGTTCTTATTACCCTATATGTTAAATCTTTTATAGATGACATGAAACAACAAGATGTAAAAAAATTTGATTTATAAAAAATTTGTTATTTAGATTTATTAAATATTGTTTTATATGAAAACGTATAGTATTACTAGAGAGAAAGCTGCAAAAATGCTAGGTATATCTACAAGAACGATAGATAGATATATAAGAGGTGGAAAGCTTTCTTATAAAAAAGTTGCTAACAAAGTGTTGTTGGCTAGAGAAGAGTTGGATACATTACAAAATGATTTTTCCGCTCTACATCAAGAATTAAATACAGAGATTGTGGGTAATAACAATTCAAAATCTATTGTAGCTAGATCTTCAATAGAAGAATCAATTGATGAAAAAATTGATAAATTTTTTCTTATATTCAAAGAAAAAGACAAGATTTTGGAAGAAAAAAACAAAATTATTTTTATGCTTCAACAAAGAGTCGGTGAACTTGAAAGCAAGATTCATAACATGGTAGCTCTTCCTGATTACAATAAAGAGAAAAAAGAAGCTATTGTTGAAAAAGAAAAGTTGGAACAGAAAATTGATCAACTAAAAGGTAAAGTAAAAAATGAAAGAACAAAAAATATAGTTTTTGTCGTTATATCATTAATATTTATTGTGATTGCTGCACTTTTTATTGTAAAGGGCTAAGAAAAAATTGAGTTTATAGTATAATTCAATTCTTCTCTGTGGGGAGCTACTGATTTATCTGATAGTCGTTTTTGGAAGTCTCGATGACAAAAGTTTATTGTCTCTTCCAATCATTTTGATTTCATTCAAAGATAAGTTTCAATATCTCATTTTTTCAATATAAATATATTATCTTGATATAATTCTTCTATTTTTTTAACTACATAGTTATGTTTTTCTGGATGCAATGCTCTTATAGTATTAACTAATCTTGTGTAGTGACGATCCATATGTCATTTTACTTTCTTAATGGAATTGTAATATTTTTTTGATTGTTGATAATAATAATTTAAATCTGCTTGTTCCAATATATTAAATTCTACTGTATTATCTCGATCTCAAATGAAATAAGATTGAATTCAGAATTTTGATAAAAAGCTTTTCCGTCTTTGGAATCATCATTTACCATTTATATTTATGATTTCATAGTCTGTAATCTTATCTTTCCATTCTTTAAATGTATGTAAATGATTTAAATAGAATTCAAAGAAATATGCATCAGTCTCTCATTCTACCATTATTATTTTTTTTGAAAAAAATATTTTAGATGCATTTTCAAATTTTAACATTTGTATAAGAGTCGATTCATCTGTACTTAGATTTCATGGATTTATTATTTTAGTTTCTCATTCTATCTTTGAAAACTTGTAAACATTTGAAATATTCCGTTCATTTATAAATAGAGGAGAGTATGTAGATATTATAAATTGTGTTCATAGATTTTTACTTATTTTTTGGAGCATTCTTATAAAGCTTCTTTGCATTTGTGGATGAGCATGAATTTCTGGTTCATCTATCATCATTATTCAATCTTTCATGTCAAATCAGTATATTGCAAATATTATTGTTAATAAAGATTGTTCGCCATCACTTAAATCTTCAAATTTAAATACTTGTCCAAAACTGTCTAATATATAAAGATATAATTCATCATTATCTTTTCATATACATAATTTTTTATTGAAATATTTTTGTATAATAGTTTTTAAACTACAATAAAATTTAGATTTTTCAACTTTTGCTTCTATATTCTCAATAGTTAATTCTTTGGTATTTTGTTTTTTTGTGATATTTTCATCTGAAGTATGATTTATAATATTTCGTATTTTTTTTATACAAAGATAATATCATATAAATGGCGTATATTCTATTGTATCTTTTTGTGATATATAAGCATTTCGTAGTTTTGGATTGATTTTTGTTGATAATCATAAAAAACTTCTATGAAGTCATATAGATCAGAATGTATTTTTGAGTGGATAAAATTTTATTTTATCTTGTGGATAGTTAAATTCATTTTGTATCATAATACCTATCTGTATTAGTTCTATATTTTTGAAATATTCTATTATAATAGTCTGTTCTTTTGAAAGAGAAGTTGTATCTACAAGTACTTTATTATTTTCTGTATCTATATTAAAGACTATATCTATGTATTTATTTTGAGATAATCGTTGTGTATCAATATCTCATAAATTGAGCTCTATATTACTATATTTATTCAATATGTTTTGGAAATGATTTTTGTGTTTTACTATAAATCATATATTTTCTATATCATGATCATTTAGTTTTATTCATATCAATACCTTAGATTCTTTATCTTTTTGTCCAAAGTGTTTAAATATTTTTTTTAATGTCATTTCATTTGATGTAATAACATTTTTGAAATTTAATTTATCATCATTTATTATAATCTCTGGTTTGTATATATAGTCTCTTGTTAATCAGACTTTTAATATATCATTTATTATTAATAAAAAATTACTTTTTCAAGATCAGTTTGGTCAAATTAATATATTTATGTTTCAGTTTGATTCTGTATCGAATGAAGTTCCTTGATTTTCATTAAAATTATCCAAATATGGAAAACTTAAGACATTGGAAATCTTTACTTTT
>CAYSXV010000016.1:0-16789 GCA_964435215.1 uncultured Candidatus Peribacteria bacterium
GTATAATTAAAGCAAGGAAAAACTTAATTATCGATTTAAAATTAAAGATTATAAATCCATGTATTACGACGCACATACACACTTAAATAGTCCGGGATTATACGCTAATGCTGAAAAATATATTCAGAATTTTACTGATATATGATGAAAATCAATGATTATTGTCTGAGCAAGTCAGGAATACAATAATAACGCTATGACATTGGCAAAAAAATTTAATTTAAAAATTACATTATGATTACATCCTGAAATATTAACTCCAAATGATGATATGCAAACTATTTGCTCTAAAGTGGAGGAGCTGAAAAATATGATTCTGGAAAATAAACATAATATAGTTGCAATAGGTGAGTGTGGAATTGATCTTTATTTTTCTTGAACAGATCAAACACTGGATTTGCAAAAAAAACTTTTTGCTATGCAATGTGATTTGGCGCAGGAATTAGATTTACCTATTATTATTCATTCAAGAGCTGCTTTTGATCAGACTATAGATATTTTAAAAAATTATAAAAATCTGACTATATATTTTCATTGTCGAGGTTATGGTCCAGAACAAATAAAAATATTACAATCATTATTACCCAAACTATATATATGATTTTGTGGCAATGTAACTTACAAGAAGGCTGATGAATTACGTGAAAGTTTAAGACTGGTTTGAAGTGAACAATTGTTGTTTGAGACAGATGCTCCATATCTATCACCTCAGATTGTCAGATGAACTCAAAATGAACCAGCTAATGTGAGATACATTTATGATTATATAGCTGAATTTCTTTGAAAAGAAAAAAATGCCCTACAAGAGCAAATTGAAAATAATTTCAAAAGATTGTATAAAATATAAATTTACTTACTTTCTATAAATTTATTTATTTTTTTATGTAAAGAATTTACAACTTTTTTGCTTAATTCTTGAGCTTGAATATACCTTTCTTGTAAGTCTTTCCATTCATCTGTTTCGGCAGCTCTATCTAAACGCTCTCGAATTTTATCAGCAGGTATGCCACTGTCTTGTAAAGTTCAAGTTGATGGGTTTATTTGATTAATATCGGTTTGATTTATACCATCTTTAGGATTTTTAAAATCTGGACTATATACCTCTAAAACTACTCAATAAATAACAGGATTTGTATCTGAACTTTTTGCATAAAATTCTGTTAATCTAGCTTTTGCTTTGTAACTATCTACTTTGAAGTCTTCTTTCATTCGATTTGGAATATCCATAATGAAAACATCAAGTACATTTTTTTTTACTATATATCAATGTTTACGAAAAGTTTCTCAAATTAATCCTCAAAGTCTTATTTCTTCGTCTATACTTACAATTTCTTTATTGTTTTTGTCGTATGTTAGAAATGTTAAAGCGTATGTTCTTAAAATATTATTTTTATCTACTAATCTTGCTTCTCTAATTCTTTCACTTCATTTTTTTGATTTAATTACATTGTCATGTCTCAATACATCTGCTATAATTGGTCAATATTTATCTTGTAAGACATCTGTATGTAATCTGTTACTTGTATTGAAATGTTCTTTTTTTTCTTCCATTTTAAACTCATACCCTAAAGTAAATTTCTTTATCGACCAATTCTCTTTTTGTTCATCGTTTAAGAGCAGATATTTGTTTCATGATTTCTATTTTTTCTGGTGTATTAATTATAGGATCTCAATATGGTACTCTTGTTGTAAAACTAAATGGTCTTGTTTGTTGATTATTTACAGCAATTTTACATACGGCCCTATGCATATCAGCATTTACCATATCTGTCTGATTAAACTCCGGTCACATTTCTTTTTCCAAAAATTCTGCATCTGGTGCTCATACTTTAAATATAAACATATTACCTATATTACCGAAAATGGTTTTGGATAAATCTAAATTTCATCATAGTCATTCTTGTTTTAATTGATCTATATATTGATGTGCGATAGTTAATCATAGTTTATATTTTCTAGCTTCAGATAATATACTTTCAATAGATTTGGATACGTAATTTTGGAATTCATCTATATATAAGAAATATGGTTTTCTGTCTTTAGGATCAAGACTTGCTCTTTTTAAAGCAGCTAGTTTAATTTGCATTGTTACTATTCTTCATATAAGTTTACTTGTATCTTCTCAAGTTAATCATTTTGAAAGTTTCACTAAAATAACTTTTTTCTCATTCATAGCATCAAAAAAATTGAATGCTGATTTTGGTTGTCAGATTATATTTCTGACATATGTACCAGTAGTAAATGGTCAGAATTTTGCTTGGATAAATGGTATAATTTCAGCCTTTTCTCTTTCTCACATTTTTTTATATGTTTTATTCCACCGAGCTGCAATTACTGGATTTTTTACATTTCTTATTTTGGATTCGGCAAATGCATCATCAGTAAATAGTCTCATGATATCTACAAGGGTTCATCATTCTGCTTGTTCCATAAGTAAAAAACAAGCATTTCTGAAATAATCTTGTATACGTGGTCAAAATATTTCTTCTCCATACATAGATACAAACATTTCTACCATATCGTTTGTTACCACATCTCTTTCATCTTCATTTTCTGTTCAATCAAGCGGATTAAATGCTATAGGATATTCAGTATTTGCTAAATCAAAATATATTAAATCATCTATTCTTTCTTTGGGGTAATATTTCATTATAAAATCTACAGCATCACCGTGTGGATCTATCATACAAAATCCATTTCCTAATCTTAAATCTTCTAACATTGATGTGTTTAATAATGTAGATTTACCCGAACCAGTTTGTCATAATACATAAACGTGTCTAAATCTATCATCTGTATCTAGTTTTAATCTTACTTCTTTTTTTACTCAACCATAAGTATTGTATCATAATAATATTCATTCCAATGGTAGATTATCTGGAGCAGGAACAATTTTATATCTTTGTCGTGATATACGTGGATTTAAGTTAAATCTAGCATGTGGAAAGTGTACTATCGATGATAGTTCTTTGATATTTAGAATCATTTTTTTATCCATTTCATTTATATTTGTCCATCGTCATCTATCTGTAAAAAATATTCTATTTATAGTCTCTTTTGCAAAATTAACTATATCTTTTGCTTTTTTAAATTTGATTGTATTTAATCATATATAGTTGTATTGATTGAATAACCTAGATATATCATCAATTATTTTTCTTGGTCTTTCTGGTTTTGTAGAAGTTGCAAATGTCCTTATTTTCACACTAAATAGTTCATCATCCATTTTTTTATCGAAATCTCATAGTTGTTGTTGTGAAAAATCATGCTTATGTTTTTCCTCGTCTTTTTTTGATTTATCGTTTTTTGAATCTTCTTTTAATCATTTTCGGATCTTTAAAAATGTAGATACTCGTCGTCAGTGATCTCTTCATTCTTTTATTTTTTCAGCTTTTTTTCTTAATTTTTTTAATCGATCTTCTGCAAGTGGTTCTACCAATATCTGTAAAAGTAATTTTTCGTCTTTATCTATTTGTGAGCAAGAAGAAAGTATACTATCCATAGGGTCTGCTTCAAATGATTCGTATGTTTTGATAGGATGTACGCTATGCTTTGTAAGTTGAAATTCTCATCATGCCATATATTTACCTGCTTCTAGTAACTTAGGTTGATCTATATTATCAACTATCGCTCAAGCATAGAAGGAAGCTATCATTTTTTCTACTGTTGCTAGATGATCTTCTGGCACTCAAACTATAAATTTAATCATTTCTTTTTCTACCAAAATTTCCATGCTTATATAATTATTTCATCGTTTTTTGAATTTCCGTTTATCTTCATATATTGCATAAAAATTTTTATAAACCTGATTCATAAGATCTATATTGTTTTTCATGGTTTGTGTATGATCAGTAGCCTCTATATCAGAATTTTTTGCTACGGCGTTTTTGGGTATTCTAATCTGTAAAAATCTTAATTTATCTGCTTGTTCTTGTTTATGTTTTTTTACAAAATTCAAAATTATTAACCTAAAAAAGATCATTCATAAACCTATGATTATTCATAGTATTAATAGTGTAATGATGACTGTTATAAATTCGGCATTCATTGTCTTATATATACGCTAAAATGCACGTAGTTAAATTATAATCAAATATCAAATAAAAGCAAATTTATAAACAAATTTATAAACAAATTTACAGGTAAATTTATAAACAAATTTACAAAGCGTCTAAATGCTTGATTTTTTAAATCTAGAAATGAGCTTGTTATATCTGTTTGTTTTTAAGATATTTTTTTAAATATTTTAAGATATTTTCTTTTGTATTTCTATACTTGATGTCATCCATTACTCGATTTAATGTTTTTTGTATAAGTTCTCATATGATAGGTCAAGCTTTGATTTTGAAATATCTTATTATGTCGTTTCAATCTATTACTAGATTTTTTATAGTAAATTGGCCTTCTTTATCGTTCAATTTTTTTAATTGAATCTTGAGATCTCGTACATCTGAAATATCACTACTATTTTGTAAAGGATTATATTGTCATAATCTATCTGCTATAGCTATATCAAATACGTTGTTAACTCTATCAAATCATGCTTCACTTAAAAATTTCCTAAGTTTCTTTTCTCTATTTTCTATTGTTGCATTTAATATTTCTTCTGGTTTGTGATGTCGAGCTATATAATTACATATTTCAATAATTTCTTTGCTAGAAAATCAAAGTTTTGCAAAATCCTTTTTTGCTAACTGAGGACCACTTCTTCTATGGTTGTTTGGTCAGGCCATAATTTCTCTTATTTCATCCTTTGAAAGACCATTTTTGTATTCTGCAAATTGTAATGGTTTACCAACATCATGGTATAACATAGCTAATCTGACTATAGGATCAGTATTTATTTTTTGCAATTGATAAAGAGTAAGCATAGTATGTGCATATACATCAAATGGATGATATCTTATAGGTTGTTCAATTTTTTTGGTTTTTGCCAGAGATGGAAATAAATATTTTAACATACCAGATTCATCCAATAAGGCTGTAAATCAAAATGGATTTCAGTCTTTGAATCATTTAAAAAGCTCTTCTTTTATCCTTTCTTTGGCTATATTTTTTATAAGTTTAGAATTTTTCTTTAGACTTATCCATGTTTCCTTTTCGAAATCAAAAAGAGAGATCTTATTTTCTTTTTCTGTGATTTGATCTTGTAATTTTTGATTAGATACATTTACAAATCTTATAGCTCTGATCAATCTAAGAGCATCTTCTTGGAATCTTTTGTCTGGATTTCAACAAGTTTGTAGCTTCCTTATTATAAGATCTTGTATTCAATTAAATGGATCTATTATTATCCTTATTGTATTTGAACTTATTTCAATATTCTTCGATTTGGATTGTATTACTACTGTGTTTTTTACTATTTCCAATAAATTATCTAAAAACTCTGCTTGGAATATTCAGTTTTTAAATAGTTTTTTTATATAATCGTGTTTTTGTATTATTAAAATATTTAGTCCAGGAATAAAGCTTATTCAGTTTTCTTTTAAAGACTTAAACAAATCTATTTTTGCTTCGGTTTTTTTAGTGTTACTGATTTTAAACTTATATTCGGTTGAAAAATAATAAATACAGTTGATAGTAAAATCTCTTCTAGCAGAATCCAATATAATATCATCACTTCGTGTGATTTCATCAGGATGACGAGTGTCCTTATATCATGACTCTGTACGAAAAGGAGTTAGTTCGTATTTAATTTCATCTTTTATTAGAGTTATTGTACCAAACTTTTCTGTAATGAAATGTGATATATCTTTTTTATCTAGTTGTTCATAAATTTTTATAGGATCTCATGTCATTGTAAAATCTATATCGATAGGTGAGTTTCCCACTCATAGTAATATATCTCTTACAGATCAACCCACAAGAAAAATATTCTTATTTTTAAATTTCTTTGTTAGATATTTTATATGTTTGTCTATTAGTGCAATATTTTCGAAATTTAACATTAAGAGATTATAAGTTGTAAACGTGTTATAAATTAACAATTTAATATGTAATAACAAGTTTTTTGTAAAATAAATGAACGCTTCGCTTGGCCCTACTTCTGAGTCAAGTCAAAATTAGGTAAAAACTCAAGTCGTATAAGACGCGAGTTGTGCGACATAGCTTGCTTAGTCGATATATGTACTTCGGCTTATTATAAATGTAAGTATTGCTATGAAATTTGATATATATTTAAGAATAACTAACTTTTTTTTAAAAAAAATAGAGGTCCAGGGTGATACCCCGAACCTCGTAGAATGTAGTTTAGCCTTACGTGATCGTTTCAGACAAAAAAATTGTATTTATCTGTATCCACGTGATTTCACTGGATTTGGCCAGTTACTCAGGATTACCCCTAGGTAAGAACACCATTTTTTGGTATATTGTCTTTTCCATGGCGAGGTCCTATAA
This sequence comes from uncultured Candidatus Peribacteria bacterium, assembly GCA_964435215.1. Lineage (GTDB taxonomy): Bacteria > Patescibacteriota > Gracilibacteria > Absconditabacterales > Absconditicoccaceae > UBA6263. The sequence goes on from CAYSXV010000016.1 coordinate 6,397, forward strand.
CCCTCCAAAATTTGGAGTTTGGGCTCTTTGTTAGTTCGAGATGTCCCGCTAACTCATTAAAATCGCTATTGCTTTGTTCCACATCCGAAATATTTTATATTATATTTTAAATAAAAATCAAGTTGTTTTTTGTTTTAAATTTATCTATGGATTTTATTTAATATTTTTATGTTTTTATATGTCTTGAATTTTTAAGGCAATTTGATATATAGTACCAGCTATTTTTTTGTTAATTGGAAATTTATTTCATGGGGTGGTAGCTTAGTTGGTAGAGCAGGTCCCTCTTAAGGACAAGGTCCGGGGTTCGAATCCCCGCCACCCCAAATTCAAATATAGGACTGAATTGATATTCAGTTTTTTTTAATAAAAAAAGCCAGAGAAACCCCTAGCTTATAATTACTTTAAAATTTGAACTTACTCAGTTTGTGAGTTTTGTTCTAATTCTTTGATTTTTCTTCCTTTGTTCATGCTCTTGAAAACCCCAGTTATAAATAAACAAATGGCCAAAGCGTATATTGATGGGCCAATCCAGGAATTTTCGTAATCTACGATTTTCATAGACAATACTGCAATACCTCCAAATATCAGTGATAAAATCCACCATATAAATGGATTATTTTTTTTGATAATGGTGTTTTTTTGTATTTCATATTCTTCTTTTTTCATTGTTTTTGTATTTTATATTTATACTATATATTTTTAATATATAAAGTCAATGCTATTGTTTAATGACTATATTATTATCTTTTTTAAAAGCCCTTTTTTTTAAGGTCAGGATTTTTATTATATATTAAATTTTATTATCCAATATAATTATGCAATTTTATGATGAAGTAAAAATAAGTATAGAATCTGGTAAATGATGAGATGGTATAGCTTCTGGTAGAAGAGAAGCTAAAGAAGCTTTTTGATGACCATCTGGTGGAGATTGATGAAATGGTTGATCTATAGTTTTTGTCGCATCAAAAGATGAAAATACTTTACTAGCTTATAGGTATAGAAAAAACTTTAAACCAAAGCCTGGTGAACAATGAAGGACAAAAGATCAATTTGGGGCTGATGCAGAGGATGTTACTTTAACTGTCCCTGTATGAACTATTATTAAAGACTCAATGACATGAGATATCTTATATCATTTTGTTGAAGACAAAGAAAAATGGGTTGCTTTGAAATGATGAGATGGTTGAAAATGAAATATTCATTTTAAAAACTCTGTAAATCAATATCCGACTTTTTGTTTACTATGAGAACCATGACAGAAAAGAGATATAACACTAGAACTTCAATTACTTGCTGATGCAGCATTTATAGGAACTCCAAGTGTATGAAAATCATCTCTTATAAACGCCATTTCTCATACAAAAGCCAAGGTTGCTGAATATCCATTTACAACATTGATTCCAAATTTATGATCAGTAAGTGTTTGAAAATATAATTTTAATGTTATAGATATTCCATGATTGATACAGTGAGCATCTAGTGGAAAATGACTTGGTAATGCTTTTTTGAGACATATATTAAAATCAAAAGTATTCTGTTTTTTATTGGACGCTTCTAGATATGATAGTTGAATAAATGATTTAAATCAGCTTTTATGAGAGATTGATGTTTATGTTAAGCAAAAATTTGATCTATGAGATGATGATGAAATTATTATAAAAGAAGAGGAGTGATATATTCACTTTCTTGTTACCAAATGAGAAGAAATTATAATACATAAAAAGATATTAATACTGATAAATAAATATGATTTAGTTAATGATCTGGAAATTATACAAGAATATAAAAAACAGGTTTTTAAACAATTTTGAATTTTTATAAAAAATAATAAATGGAAGAAAATAACAGATAAGTTGCTTGAAAAAAATACTTTTATAATTTCTGCAGCTACACACTTTGGTTTAGATGGTATGTTAAATAAATTTGTAGAAATTTTAAAATCGTCGTCTTATGTTACATACAATGAGGCTTTGGAAAGAAAAATAACTCATAGAATTTCTGAAAATATGATAGAAGATATAACAGATCAAGATAAACCATTATTATTGGAACAGGGTTATGTAGAAGAAGTGAATTTTAGATATTGAAAAGTATGGAGAATTTCTAATCCTGAAATATGTAAATTGGTATTTATACTACAACGATGAAATGATGAAGCTGAATTGCGATTCTGGAAAACAATAGAAGAAAGGGGATTTCTATGATTATTTGAAAGTGCTTGAATAAATAAATGAGACGTTTTGAAAATCAAAAGTTATTATTATTGATATGATGATAGATATATACTTTATTAATTATTTTTTGATATCATGAGAGGCTTGGCACTTATTACTGGTGGAACTAGTTGAATATGAGAGGAATTTGCAAATCAGTTAGCTAAACAGTGATATGATATTACTATAGTAGGAAGAAATAAACTGGGTGGTATGGAAATTTGTGAAAAATTAGAAAAAGAATATTCAATTAAATGTAGATTTTTGGAAGCTGATTTAACTCAGCGTACTTGATTAAAAATTATTGAGGATTATATACAATCTCTAACTTCTTTAGATTTTTTAGTTAATGGTGCAGGGTTTTGATTTAAGGAAAATTTTTTGGATTGAAATATAGATAAGCGAGAAGATATGATATTTGTTCATAATACTGTTGTTATGAGATTATCTTACTTGGCTGGTATAATTATGAAAAAAAATAATACTTGAAATATTATAAATATTTCCTCTTTAGCTTCTTTTTTACGTGTGGGAGACCCTTTATATTCTAGTACAAAAGCTTTTGTAAGATATTTTTCTACAAATATTCACTATGAATGGAAAAAGTATTGAGTTTATGTACAAGCACTTTGTCCTGGATTTGTCAAAACAAACTTTTTCTCAAATGCTTGAGTAAGTACCACTCCAAAATTAGGATTGTTAGACACCTCTTATGTTGTGAAAATATCTTTGCAATATGTAAAAAGAAAAAAAGTTATTTGTGTACCTTGATTTATTAGTAAATGTTTGAAAATATTAATACAGATTGTTCCAAATTGATTATCATATAAAATTATTAATAAGATTATTTAATTACCATCTAAAAATGACATATATTATTTTGAGTATTTCAGATTCAGATAAACATTTTGATAGCGCTATAAAAGAATATGAAAAAAGACTTTGAAAAAGTTTAAAAATAGAAAATGTGAAACCGACTAGAAATGGTAGTGTAGAACAGATTATACAAAAAGATACACAAAATATCATAGATATAATAACAAAAAAATTTTGATCTTACAAAAAAATATTACTTTCTAAAGAATGAAATAATTTAAATACCAATCAGTTTTTTGATTTTTGTAAAAATAATAATGATGTAATTTTTATCATATGATGACCTTATGGTTTTGATGAAAAACTATTAGAAAAAAATATTGATTTGAAACTTTCTTTTGGTTGAATTACTTTGCAGCATTGATTGGCGAAATTAATTTTATTGGAGCAATTATATAGGATAACTATGATTTCTCAAAATAGAAGTTATCATTATTAAATATATTTATAAATTATAATCTATACTTATATAAAAATATTTTTTTACCATAAATCATCAGAATTTTCGATATTTTATGATATCTTTATATTTTAGTGCTATATTTCATACTGGTAAATCTTTTCTTATAAGTCTTTTGGGCGCTCAAGAATCATATACATAAAATATTCATTCTATATCATCGTAACCTCGTAAACTTACATAATGTTGTACAGATACTGCTTTTAATAAATTAAAATCTTTTTCCCCTTTATATGCATGTCATATAACAAGTACTACTGGTCAATTGTGTAATAAATTTTTTAAAAAATTTACTTTATTATCTCTTCATTTTATTATACATCTTCATCTTATTGCTTTTAATCAAAATTTATCAAGTACTTTTATAATGGTTCTAGGTAGCATAAATCATGAAATTTTATTCCAAAAAGTAGGAGCATAATTTTTTATAGTTAAGTCTATTTCACTTTGTAAACTTTCTATAACATTTTTAAGTGTATATAAACCACATCAAGCAAATCTTTTTTGCTGATGGTATCTATGAGTTTGATATGGTATAGTCCATGATGGCATAAGAGTTATTTTAGACTAATAATTTAAAATAATTATATTTTTTCTAATAGATCTGTTACTATCGAATTGAAGACATCCATTCATTGATCTGTTAATTTCATTTTTTGTCCATCTAGTATACAAAATCAATTATTTTGATAACTTGTTATTAATTCTAAGTAATTTTTAACTAAAACAGTTTTGAATTCATCAATATTTTGTACTCATTGATCAGTTCTGAGACCAAGAAAAAATTTCTCTATCAAATAATCATCTTCATTTAAAATCTGGATATTATTTTGGTCTATAAAATTTCAATTTATATAATCTGATATTGATTGAGTATTTGTAATTCTGATTCATTTGTTTTTTGTATCAAAATCTGGATTTATTTTCTTAATAATTTGTTGATAATTTTCAATGTCGGAATTTAAAAATGATGATCATGATACTCATAGTCATATATAATTTTGCATTTCTCGATATACTCTATTATGTATACTACTTAATCATAATTTAGAGAAATTAGATAGTTCATATCTTAGATATCATCAGTCTAATATAATATCTTTTAATATTGAAAATTCTTCATAAATATCGTCGTCTGCAAACATATCTTTGTTTTTATCTTGATGATATCGTAAACTTCAATGAAATAATTCTAATGTATAAAGAGAAAAACTTTCTGCTAATCAAGAATTTACGAAATTTTGAAAAAATTCTAGTGTGTTTTCATTTCGTAGTTGTTTATTTCATTTTCTAGTCTCGTTGAATTTACCAAATGCTATAAAATCAAAATTAAAAATATTATTTTCTTGTTTTAAATCTCTTAATCATCTTATAAAGTCTACTAATCAAAGTAATGAATTTTCTCTTCAAGAATCTTGTAATATTTTATTATCAAGACTTTGTATACCAAAACTGTATCTTAATCTAGAAAATCAATTATATTTTTTGTTTAATATATCTATAAGCTCGTAAATTTCTTCTTTAGGATATGGATTAAATTCTAAACTTAATTCTGCTAAATTTTCTAAATTAAATTTCTCTTTAATTTTGTCTATTATTCTAATGATATTTTTTGCTCAGATCTTACTTGGTGTTCATCATCAAAAATAAATTGATCTAATTTGTTGAGATCATAATAATTCTCAATAAGAATCAATTTCCCTTTCTAAACTAGATATATAATTGTCTATTATTTTATGTGAGTTTTCTATATTGTTAACTGGAAAAATATTAAATGAACAATATTTACATTTTTGATTGCAAAAGGGGATATGAATATAAAGACTTAACATCTTAAACGCAAAAATTAAAAATTATTTATACATGAAATATATGTTGTCTCTTTTATTGAACCAAGTGTTTAATTCAAATTGTATTTTATCTTGTCTCATATTTCCAATTCTTTATCTTCAAAAACTCAAGTGATTTGTTCTACTTTTATATCATCATAGGGATCAATTTCTGGAGCGTGAAGTTCTGGACGGACCGTAATTTCATCATCTATAAAATCCATAATATATCATACTTCTTCTTTTCATTTTCTATTATTTTCTCGATCTAATAATTGGCGATTAACTAGTTGTCTAGTTTCTGTAAATCTTTTTCTAATTATATTATCTGGAACTTTGCTATCTAATTTGCTTGATGTGGCAAATGGTTCATCATGATATTCGAAAAGTGCAATATTATCAAAATATTTTCTTTTAATAAATTCTAATAGCTTTTTATGATCTTGATCTGTTTCTCCTGGAAATCAAATTATAAAATTTGTTCTTATAAAACTGATTGGAAAGTATTTTTTTATAAAATCTAATAATTCGTAAATCTTTTCTTCATTGTAGAATCTTCACATTCTTTTTAATATATAAGAACTGATATGTTGTAATGGGATATCGAAATATGGAATAAATTTTGTAAATTTTGTTAGTTTTTTTAGTTCTTTTATGGTTATTATATCTGGGTATAAATATAATAATCTATATTTAAAATCAGCTTTTATTTTTTCTATTTCGTCTAATAATTGGAATAATTTACTCTCACCGTAAATATCTCTTCCATATGTTGTTGTGTCTTGAGCAATTAAGATTATTTCTTTTATTCAAGCATTTATCATATTATGTATTTCTTTTATTATATTTTCTATTGATAGAGATTTTTGTTTTCATCTAAGTTTTGGAATAATACAGAAAGTACAATTATTGTCACATCATTCAGCAATTTTGAGATATTCAAATTTATATTCAGCGTTTGTATATGCTCTTGGCGAATCTGTAAATTTAAAATCTTTAAAATCTGGAGAATTATATCATTTTATTAAATTTGATATAGTTATATTTTCAAAATCTGATCGAGAGATAGAGAATAAATTATTTTTATCTTGTATATTCTGGCTTATTATATTTTTATCTGTTAGAGATTTGAAATATTGTAATCAACAACCCAGGAGGTAAACTTTTTTTCATTTTTTGAGAAGATTATTCATTGTATTTATCATTTCTTCCCTACCACTTGAAATGAATCCACAAGTGTTTAAAAAAACAAAATCTACATTTTTGTCATATGGCTCAATTGAATAATTTATTTCATAATTGCTATTATTTGCGCCTAGATCAAAAATCCTTCACATTAAAAACTGAGTATCTACTAAATTTTTGTTACATCAAAGATTTATAAACGAAAAATTGAATTTTTGCACTATCGGTAATTAAAAAATTAAAAATTACAGGTTAAAAAATACTTATTAGGTTGATTTAATCAAATAAAAAAATAATTTATATCAGCTTTATATTATTTGTGATAATGAAAAAAATAATTTGATTTTTTATTATAATATGATTGTTATTATCTTTTACATCAGCAATTGATTTGTCTAGTTCGCTTTTGGATGTAGGTAAAGAATTGACTATATATGGTGATTGATTTGGTGATAATATAGGTCAATATTGATGAATATGTTTTAATGATGATAGTCATTGTTTTGTAAATGGTAATCAATGATTGTATTTATGGTCTGATAATTTGATAAAGGTTCTGGTACCATCAAATATAGCACTGAAATGAAATATAAAAATTTATGTACATGGTGATTTAATATGAACTGCAGATTATGCTATTAAACCAGTAATTATTGATATATCTGATTGAGCTTACGTTAAAAAATCTGCTTGAGAATCAGAAAAAGTTTTGATTCAATGAAGATGATTTGGAAATTATATTGGTAATGTTTATTTTTGAGATAATAAAGCTAATATAATATCTCGAACAGAAAATAAAATCTGGTTATATATACCACAGACAAAACAAATAACAAATAATTTTAAAATAGAAAACAGTGCGTGAATTGTTTCAGAATTATTTAAATTTGATATATATCCAAAGTCTAGTAATGATGAATATTCTTCTAGACAGGAATATATTGGTGTTTTGGGTGTTCAAAATATATGGAAAAATTATAAAAAATTATGAGATTGAATAACTGTCGCTGTAGTTGATGTTTGAGTGAAATTGGATCATCCAGACTTAAAAGATAATATATGGATAAATAAATGAGAAATACCTGGCAACAAAATAGATGATGATAATAACTGATATATAGATGATATTAGTTGACGAAATTTTGTAAATAATAGTCATGATATGAGTATACAATCTGATCATGGAACTATGATAGCTGGTATCATATCTGCCAAAAAAGATAATTGAATCTGAATTGCATGAATAGCTCCCAGATCAAAAATTATGACTTTGAAAGTTTTTGATAAATCTTTGAAAACTGTCTATAATGTAGGTGATGCTATAAAATATGCTGTAGATAATGGTGCTAAAATTATAAATGTGAGTTTTGGATCTGATGAATTGGGTAATTATCAAAAAGATTTTGATAAATTTTTTCAATATGCGTATGATAATGGTTCTGTTGTGACTGTGGCTGCTGGTAATACTTTAAATGGATCTAAGCAAGATCTAGATAAATATCCTAGTTCTCCAATATGTAACGATTGAAATAAAAATTTTTTAATATGAGTGACTTCTGTAAATAATAAAAAAATAAAATCTGATTTTGCTCGCTATGGATCAAAGTGTGTTGATATAGCTGCTCCTTGAGAAAATATATTTAGTTTATCTGATAAGAGATTTGGTTCTTGAAATATAGATTATAACAACGAACAATGAACATCTTTTGCTACTCCTATTGTAGCTTGAGCAGTAGCGTTGTTATGGTCAAATAAACCTTATCTAAAAAATACTGATATTTATCAAGCACTTAAAGAAACTTCAGATGATATAGATTCTATAAACCCAAAATATAAATGAAAATTATGAAAATTTCTAAATATAAAAAAACTTATGGAATGGTGAAATATAACAACAGGTAATGTAGTATCTTCTTGAAGTATAGATAAAAAAGCTTTAACTTTATTTATCAATATCCAAGCTCAAGTAAAAAATTATTCTGATATTAAAAAACAAGAAACGTATAAATTGATTTATTCAAAGTTAGATGCGTTATCAAAAAATTCTCAAAATCAAAAAAACCTTAGCTATATAAATGGATTGAAAATACTTATCGAGAAAGAGATGAAATAAAAAATAAATTAATTTAAATGTTTTTTGATTATATCGATTTTTGATTTGTCTTTGTTGTTATTCTTGTCTTTTCTATAACTGTCTTGTGAAGATTTTCTATAGACTTCTTTTAAAAAATAAAGAAAAATTTAGTTCTTGCTAAAATTTGTAAAATTTTTAATTTTGGATATAATTACTACGTTTATCAAACATCATATTTATATGCATAAACACTGTAGTATTTCATCAAAATTATTTTTAGATCTGCAACTCCAAAAATTGGAAGCTACTTTATCTGAAAATGAGAAAAATAGTCTACATACTATCTATGACAAAGTCAAAAATCAATTAATACAAGATTTAGGAGGAAATATATCATTACCTACCAAAAATGAAGTTCAAAAAGTGTGTGATGCACTTACTGTAGCATTACAATCAAGTGTAGACCCAAAGAAAAATGATGCTGATTTGTTTAAAAAGATAGAAAATTTCAAAAAAGAGCAACAGAATGAGTTGGGAAATATCTTAAATATAGATAATGAGAAAAAAATAAATATAATAAAAATACAAAAAAGGGATAAAGAATACTATGAGAACAAAGATAATGTTAAAAAAGACTTGGAAAGTTTTGCAAAAGCTATTTGAACATCAATATACTTGCTGTCAACATCAAAAAATTTTTCAGCTAAATGTTCCAATTGAGAAGAAGTAAAACGGGTTACATATCTTAATAATGCATGAATAGAATTAGATCTTGCTGAAAATACTAGACAAGCTAATTCTATGTCGGCATGAATACTTAAAAAATTAAAAAAAGATGTATATATTAAGGAAAGGGATAAATCATATTATGAGAACAAAGATAATGTAAAAAAAGACTTGGAAAGATTTGCAGAAAAAAAGAGAACATCATTGTCATGATTGCCAACATCATGAGAAAATATATCAGTAGTATGTTCCAATTGAGAAGAAGTAAAATGGGTTACATATCTTTCTGGAGCGGCTATAGCTATAGGTTTTGCAAGTGGCTCTAAAGAAGCAATGCATCATCTATCAACGGTACTTAAGACATTAAAAAAAATAGCCTGAGTAGAAATATATCTACCAAGGGATAAATCATATTATGAGGATAAAGATAACGTAAAAAAAGACTTAGAAAAATTTGCAGAAAAACTGTGAATATCATTACTAGAATTGTCATCATGAGGCGAAAATATATCAGTAGTATGCTCCAATTGAGAAGAACTAAAACGGGTTACATATCTTCATAGTGCTTGAGTAAAATTAGGTTTTGTAAAAACAACTAAGATGGCGTCAAGCAATGTATGATTAATACTTAAAACATTAAAAAAAATAGCCTGAGTAGAAATTAAAAAATATCTACCAAGGGATAAAACATATTATGAAAATAAGAATAATGTGAAAAGAGATTTGGAAAGTTTTGCAAAAGCAATAGGAGAAAATATGACAATATCAGAATTATCGTTGGGTACTAAATGTACTTCTATATCTGCTATTTGTTCAAACTGAGAAGAAGTAAGGCTTGCTAAATATATATATAATGCTTGAATGGTATTGGGATTTGCTAAGAGTTCCAATGAATCAAAAAATAAACAATTAGAAATATTTAAAACATTAAAAGAGATAGCTTGAGTAGAAAAATATTCGCCAAGAAATAAAGAGTATTATGAAAATAAGAATAATGTGAAAAGAGATTTGGAAAGTTTTGCAAAAGCAA
>CAYSXV010000016.1:16889-21554 GCA_964435215.1 uncultured Candidatus Peribacteria bacterium
GGAGAAAATATGACAATATCAGAATTATCGTTGGGTACTAAATGTACTTCTATATATGCTATTTGTTCAAACTGAGAAGAAGTAAGGCTTGCTAAATATATAAATAATGCTTGAATAGCATTAGGTTTCTCAAGTAATTCTACAGATTCTAAAAATATTAGTTGAATCATACTTAGAAAATTAAAAGAAATAGCTTGAATAGAGGTATCTCCATTTATAGATAAGAAACTTTATTCTTTGAGGGATAAAGCTTATTATGAGAACAAAGAGAACGTAAAAAAAGACTTGGAAAAATTTGCAGAAAAAAAGAAAAAATCACTACAATGATTAAAACCATGGGGTAAGAATGTATCGATTATATGTTCCAATTGAGAAGAAGTAAAACGGGTTACATATCTTTCTGGAGCGGCTATTGCTATAGGTTTTGCAAGTGGCTATAAAGAAGCATTACATAATCATCCAACGATACTTAAAAAATTAAAAGAAATAGCAGAGATAGAAATAAAAGACTATGTTAATAGTATATCACTTTTTGAACAAAATATCAAATATCTTTCTATTTCAGTAACTCAAAATCCAGAATCTGAATCTGAATTTATTCCTTATCTGGACAGCTTACTTTCTCTTTTTGGATCGCATAATATAGTAGATATTCTTTATCAATACCATCCTAAATATTCAGGTATACCAGTAGTATATGCAAAAAAAATCATCGGAGAATATCTCGGAGATTTTCTCGCACAAGAAAGACCATTTTTTGCACCAAACTTACGTTTTGGTTTGAATCTTTTGGAGTGACAAGATAAAGAGATATTTACAAAATCCTTGACTGAAGTTGTCAAAAAACATATTCTAAGTTCTTATGATACAATGAGAAAAGAACATCCGAAAATGAATGATCATGAAATTATTTATAAGTGTTTTGCTGAATTTTATAATCAGATTAAGGATTTTATTACACCAGAATTGAATGTTATTTATGGAGTGGTAAAAACATATTATGATACTGTTTTGAATATATTTGATCCGCAAAAACATCAGAATATTGCCACACATCTAGATGCCACACATCGTGAGTTCCCAGATTTTTATCAAAAAATAAATATTGTGGAAATACAAGAAAAAAAGAGAATTTTAATTGCTGACGAAATGTGACTAGGAAAAACATGATCCGCAATCTTGGCTAAAGAAACGCTTAAATGTAGGCAATCAGTGGTACTTGCTCCAGCCAATGTCATAGATACGTGGATACAAAGACTAGGTGATGATAAAGATCCCAAAACAGGAAAACAATTGGGATATTTTACAATAGGAAAAACACCAAAGATTATAGTTCTTAATACATACAATGTAAATAAAGATCTTTCGTGATATGATTATATAATATTGTCTCATGAAAATTGTTGAAATATTGAAAATAATATATATATCAACAAAATTTTGGATATTCATCCTGATATGCTCATCGTAGATGAAATCCATAAATTTAAAAATATAAAATCTGGAAGCCGGTCACAGAATATTCTAAAATTACAAGCACAGGGCGAACAAGATAATTCATATTTAGTCCTCTTGTCAGGAACGCCGATTCCCAATAAGGTTACAGATGTTGCTTTATATCTTAAACTTATTGTGGGTAAAGAATATTCAAATGTAGATATAAATAGATTGGTTGATCAAATTATTTCTTCTGATGCCTTGGATTTGAGAAGTAAACTTTTACATCATATTCAGCAGAAAAAAATACAAAACCATCTGAATATGCCTCAAAAAAAAGAAAAAAATATCGCAATTGATCTATCTAAAGAAGAACAAGAATTATACAAAATTATTCTAGAACAAGACGATACACAGGCTTCTATAAAACTTATGACGATGAGAAAATTTATCCTTAATCCTGCAGCCATCGGCTATACACCAGATATGCGTTGATCAAAAACTATACAGCTCAATAAGCATCTTATTGAGAGTCTTGAAAGTAAAGATAAAATAGTAGTGTTTATCAATGATTATATGGAAAATGTTTTACGTGGAAAAAACAATATCATTCAACAAATAAATCTACCATCTGATATACGTATTACGGAAATGCACGGTACAACTCCTATGAAAGAAAGGTCATCTATTGAAGTTAATTTTAACAAAAAAGCAGGAAAAGAAATTCTATTTGTATCGTGAGATGTAGCTTGACTTGGTATAGATTTTACTGCTGCACAAGAAGTGATAGAATATAATGAACCATGGACTCAGGCAGAAAAGGACCAACAAATAGCGAGGGTATATAGATCAGGACTAGATCATGATATTGATGTAACAACACTAATAACCCCTGGCACTATAGAAGAGGGAATCCATATATATATAGATTCTAAACAAAAGGCTATAAATAAACTCTTACTATGAATTCCGGTATCAGAAATAGAAGCAAAACGGTTGAGAAAAGATGCAACTACTTCATCCACAGTGGTAGAAAATAATTCAGAATTAGCAAAATTTTATTTATCAAACCAACAACAATTAAATAATATTCATAAAATTTACGCCAAAGTAAAAGGTATAGGAGAAGCACAATGAAAACAATTTATCCAGATGGATTGTAGCAATGCAGGATGTAATTTTGGTGAAGTATATGCCCAAATATATAATACCAGTATTAATAGATGATATCAAGCAAATGCAAATAGAATATTAGCTACCATTATAGCTACTATAGTTAAAGAGCAAGACAAATATTCAAAAGACATACAGATTCTTGATCTTGCAAGTTGACCTCAGATGCTCGAAAGAAGATTAGGAGATGAATATAAATCACAAGTTAATTCATTAGATATTAATTCAAATCATTTTGACCAAACGACTGGTATAGGTAATATTGCTAATGGATCTATGAAGCAAATCCCTTGGCTAGATAAAGAGATGGATTTCATAAATTGTTCTTTTGCTTTGCATTATATGAGCTTAGAAGAAAGGATAAAAGCACTCGTAGAAATAAGTAGAGTACTTAAGGATGGTGGTATATGTACAATTAACAACATCTATTCTCTTGACCGGAAAAAACAAGAAGAGTTAGAAGATTTATTGTCATTATTTGGATTTGAAGTTGTAAAAAAATATACGGGAAAAGTTGAATCATGATCCGTATATCAGAGCAATCTTTTAACGCTCCGTAAAATTAAAAAAAGTGAATCATATGAAGATATTATAGCTATAACTAAAAATGATGAAAATTATAAGAAAGTTTTCGAATTTAATAAAAATGTAGTAAATAAAATCAAACATCCAACAATCATAATCTCAAATTTTACAATCAATGGAAATGTTGTTCAATGCAAGTTGCACTGTAAAGATAAGGAATTATTAGTACAACAAGAATTATTTATGCAGGAAGTAGAAAAACTAAAAATAGATTTTGATGGATTATCACATATCCCTTCAGAAATACTTAAAGAAAAATGACGAGCATGTTATATTCCAAAAGATAAGCCTGTGATTCTCAAGCGATGCGAATTGCTAAATGAAGATTGAACAATTTACGAAAAATGAATTCTTTGGACGAAATAAAATGATAAATTATGGTGTTATAAAGATATAACTTTATTATAATTGTGTAAAATATTTTTTTATTATATCTATTTTTGATTTGTTTTTATTATTATTTTTATTTTTGTCTCTTCTATAACTGTCTTGTGCAGATTTTTTTTATTGCTTTTAATATTATTATTAATATTTATAATGCAAACCGATTTAAATCTAGATATAAAATGAAAAAGACTAATTTGAAAGATTTTTTACAAGCAGATGTCGATAAGTTACCAGCACAGGTACCAGAATTTATAGATAGCTTGATAAGTAAAATCGATGAACATATTTCCAAATGAGGAAAGATTCTTATTCTAACTTTAACAAAAAAGTCTTCTGAAGAAGTGACAAATTTTCTTGTAAAGAAATGATATAAGGCTTTTTATTTGCATAGTGAAATAAGTACTCTAGACCGTCGAGAGATAATCAAAAAATTAAAAACTGGTCAGATTGATATGATAGTATGAGTAAATTTACTTAGAGAATGAATAGATTTACCAGAAGTAAGTTTGATAGCAATATTAGATGCCGATAAAGAATGATTTTTACGTTCGACGACATCTCTTGTTCAAATAATATGACGTGCATCTAGAAATCCTGCTTGAGAAGTAATATTGTATGCAGATAATTTAACAGAATCTATGATAAAATCTTTACGAGAAACATACCGTCGTCGTAAGATACAACAGGAATATAACGTAAAAAATAATATCACACCACAAAAGGCTGATTCTAATGTTAAACTTTTGGAATCCGTAAAGACTGATGATAATCTTATACAATGATTTGATGGTATAACTAGATGAAAGGTCAAAAGATTAAAAAGAATGACAAAAGTAGAAAAAGCAATTATAACAAAAGATCTAAGGCTACAATTGGAGGACTGTATAAAAAATTGGGAATTTGAAAAGGCCGCGATAATTCGCGACCAAATAAAAGAAATTGAATGAGATCAGATAGAATCTGAACTATAATATTATTTTATAAACATATTTACAAGCATTTTCACGATTACGTAAGCAAATGCCAACACAGCTATTCACATAATTACATATTTTATATCACCTCATTTGAAATCTCGGAACT
>CAYSXV010000017.1:0-20786 GCA_964435215.1 uncultured Candidatus Peribacteria bacterium
CAAACAATTATATAAAAAATAAATTTGGTAAGAAAGAAGACTGAACATTATTTGGAGTCAGGAATGTGGTTTTTATGTGAATGTGAGAACCACTTGCAAATTATGATAATGTAAAAAGATCTGTAGAAACCATGCTTGCTCAGGATAGATTATCACTAGGGAGAAGACATATTACAATCTCTACAGTATGAATAGTAAAATGAATACAAAGAATGATAGATGATGGATTAACTGTAAAACTTGCTATTTCTCTACATGCACCCAATCAAAAATTAAGAGAAGAAATTATACCTGTAGCTAAATGAACAGAATTAAATGATCTTATGAAAGTGATTAATGCTTATATACAAGCTACAGATAATAGAATATTCTATGAATATATTATGATTAAAGATCTTACCGATAAACCAGAACTTGCTATGGAATTGAGTAGATTATTGAATTGACAATTGGCCCATGTTAATCTTATCCCATATAATGAAAATCCAGCCATGAAACATTTCCATGAAAGTCCTATAGAAAATATCAAAAAATTTAAGGAAATACTTGAAAGAGAATGAGTGACTGTAACAGTTAGAGATAGTATGTGAAGAGAAGCAAAATGAGCATGCTGACAACTATGATGGGAGAAAGTTAATAGTGATAATGAAGAGAATGACATTTAAATTTATGTTATTGTATTGCTTATATATCAAGGCTATAATTAAGATTAAAATAATAACTAAGTATAACAAAATTAATTTGGCTTGAATTTAAAGTCAATATAATCAAAATAATTGGCGGCTTTAATTTTTTTTTATAAAAAATGTTAATTAAGTTAAATTATATAATTGTATTTTCTCTTATTGCTGTTCTTTTATCTGGTATATTATATCCGGTCTACATAAAAATATTAAGAAAATTAAAGGTAGGTAAAACCATACGCGAAGAAACCGCTACATGAGAAAAATCTGTTATATTTACACAATTACATAAACATAAATCCTGAACTCCCACAATGTGATGATGAATGTTCCTTATAGTTATGCTTGTAATGATATGATTATCATTTGTACTACAAAAATATGGAGTAATAAACAATACATTATTGAGTCAAAAAGAGACTTATGTGATACTATTTTGATTTTTTTCTATGTGACTTATATGACTAGTGGATGATTATCTAAATGTAAAATGACATGGTACAATAAAATGATTAAGCGCTAAAACAAAATTAATAGGAATGTGTCTTTTTTCTGCTTTTATCAGTCGATGGTTTTATTCTAAACTAGGTATAGATTATATAAATCTGTGGCCTATAGCTGGTAAAATATCTTTGGGATTATTATATCCTGTTATAACGTTTTTTGTTACTATAAGTATTGTCAATGCTATAAATATAACTGATGGTCTAGATTGATTGGCATGATGACTAATGAGTATGGTGCTTTTTGTTTTAGCTGTTTTGACATTTTTGAATCAAACATATATAGCTACTACAGTATTGGCAATACTTATAGCTGTACTGATTGCCTTTATGTTTTTTAATATCAATCCCGCAAAAATATTTATGTGAGATTCTGGTGCATTTGCACTGTGATGATTTTTAGCGTCGCTACTATATTTATTAAACATGAGAATAGGTATATTTATACCATTTATAATCTTATTTTGAATATTTATAATAGAGGTATGATCTAGTGGACTACAAATGTTTTGGAAAAAGAAATTCAAAAGGAAATTGTTCCCTATGTCACCACTACATCATTTATTTGAACATAGATGAATACCAGAGACTACTATAGTTATGAAAGCTTGGATGATACAATGATTATTGGCTGCTATTACTTTAATAGCAATATTCTATCAAATCAATACTATAAAATAAATCAAAATAACAAAATAAATAACAAATTGTCATTGATGTCATGTTGAGCAATGCTAAACATCCAGTAATTTATAATATTATTAAACTGGATTATTGGTTAAACTCAGAATGATAAGTAATTTATAATTTATAATAATTTAAAATGATTATCTCAAATTTAAAAATTAGGAAAGTAATATTACTCATATTTAAAATCTTTTTTGTATGACTTATATTACAATTTTTTTTACAGACATTTGTAACATTCCAATTATGATGGAATAATATATTTTGGAAAATTGTATGGTCGTGGAAAGAAATTTTTGTAGTTGCATGA
Organism: uncultured Candidatus Peribacteria bacterium; assembly: GCA_964435215.1. Taxonomy (GTDB): domain Bacteria; phylum Patescibacteriota; class Gracilibacteria; order Absconditabacterales; family Absconditicoccaceae; genus UBA6263. The sequence continues at coordinate 2,184 of CAYSXV010000017.1, forward strand.
AGCGTATTTCTGTTATATGTTTTTGTAAAAAAATTTAATTTCAGAAAATTTAAATGATTAAAAACTGAAATTATAAATAGACGATATGAATTGAAATTAAATAAAATGCCAATAATAAAGTTTATAATTGTATTTCTGATAACATTTATCGTAACATTTATTATCAGTCTTGTAATCAAAAAAGTATGAATATGAAATTATATATTATCGATAAAATATGATCTACTTTGATTTTTTATATTTATATTAAGTTTCGTTATAGCTTGGTTGTTTTTGAAATTGGAAGATTTTAATATAGTTACTCGATATAATAAATTATTTAAAACAGCTTTAGTATGATCATTCTTCTGGTGGATAATGGTTTGGCTTATACCAAACTTTTTGAAATTCTTTTGATATAACCAATTTAACTTTGAATGAACTATCTGATCTAGACCTCCTGCTGCATACTATACTTTGATTAACCAATGATATGTACGTAATCAATTTTTATTTGAGAGACCTATAAATTTTGGATTCTTTCTGATAGCGTTATGGCCAGTTTTTTTCTTTTCAGTACTCAAATGAAAGTCAAAAAAAGAAATGCGAGGTCGATCATTTTTCTATTGATTGATAGTAGTTTCTACACTATCTAGAGCTGCAATATGAGTATGGCTTGGAATAACAGTAATAATGGTATTACTTATGTATTTTAATCGCATCAAAAAGATTTTTTGGAAATTGATAATACCAGTAATAATAATTTTGGTATGAGTCGGATATTTTTATAAACCACTAGTTGTAAGACAACATTCCAATATATGACATACAAAACTATTAATTGAGTGAGTATGAATAATAGGAAGAAATCCTATATGGTGACGATGAGCATGATATGCATGACCAGCATCTCATCAAATATGTTATCAAAATACATCCAATCCTATATGTGATGAAATCAAACAAATAAATAGCAAATATGAAATATCTACAATAGGATTCAATCCAGAAAATCAATATATTCAGATCTGGATAGAATATGGTATATTTGGCTTCATATGATGGATTATAATGTTTGGATGGCTACATTTGATATGATACAAAGCATGGATAGATGAAAATAAAAAAAGTTTTTCTAAGAGTATAAGAGCACATAGTCGAGTTATAATATGATTTGCTCTATGACTTTTTGGACTGGCTGTTGAGTGATTGGTATTACATAGTTTTGTAGATAGAATGATTGTATATCCATTTATGGCTCTATTTGGATTAGCTTATTCCTTGTATTATAAAGAAACGCACAAAATAGACGAAGACTTAAAATAATATTTACTTTAGTTATATTTTGTATATATTCTAAATTGGTTTGTATTTTAATAGAAAGATTATGAACTGATTGGAAAATACAAAAATATTAATTGCTGATGATGATGATGGGAATCGCGAGTTAGCTAAGATTTATCTTAAAAACATATGAATAAAACAAGAAAATATTGTTACAGCAATAGATTGATTAGATGCATTAAAGACAGCTAAAGAACAATTATTTGATATTATTATTATGGATATAGGTATGCCCTTCATGGATGGCAAAAAAGCAGCCAAAGAGATAAGATCTATATATAATTTAAATTCCCCAAAAATAATTGCTTATACTGCAAATAATGAACAAAAAATGATTAATGATACAGAAAACAAAGAATTATTTGATGATATTATTATAAAACCAGCTATTAGAGAGTTATTCAAACAAACAATATTAAGAAATTTAAATATCCAAAATAAAGATAATACATAGCGTTTAGTTTTTTAGTTAAAATAAATATGAATTGAGTTGAAAATATAAAAATACTATTAGCGGATGATGATGATGTCAGCTGTAATATTGCAAAAATATTCTTAGTAAAAAATTGAATAAAAAGCGAAAATATTGTTACAGTACATAATTGAAATCAAGCTGTAAATGTCGCAAAAGAACAACTTTTTGATCTTATTTTAATGGATATAAAAATGCCATGAAAAACTTGAATCGATGCAACTAAAGAGATAAGAAATCACCATAATTGAAATTCTCCAAAAATAGTTGCTTATAGTGCTGATTTAATTACTTATTATGATATTATAAATAGAGAATTGTTTGATGCTTTTATCATCAAACCTGTAAATAAAGAAAGTTTTCAAGATTCTATTTCTATATGTTCTTTAGTCTAGTAGTGTAAAATAACACCAATATATGTTTATGATATTAAATCTCTTTTCTATGAGAGATTTTTTTTATAATTAAATAAACCGATATAATAAAAATCGATACTATGGATATTGTAATGAAAATATTTTGAGAAATAGATATGAAAAATGATTCAGGGAATAATGTTATAAGTCTGCTATTTTCTGCAAATTCTCGGTTTCATTGTGGGAAAAATAATTTATGAAAGTATTGAAATGATGAATTAAAATCAAAGATTGTTACTAACAATAAAATTCAAATTATAGATAAGGATATTATAGATCAATTGAATAATCATTTAAAAACAATGTTGTATTTATGGTAATAAATCAAAAATAATGCAATAAATATAAATAATATTAATGATATATAAAACATATAAAGAACAACAGAAAATATGTTTTTTACATCCTGCATATGACTGATCTCTAATGGTGTAAAATGTGAATTAAGATCAGATTTATCTTGTAGAAAATCATATACATTTTGTAAATCTACAAGATTTGTATTTTCAATTTGCTTTGGTTCAAAATGATTTTTGTAAAAATTAACATTAAAAGAATAATATATCAGAACACTAAAGATATTTATAAAAACAAATAATATAGATAAGAGCAATATTGATTTTTTCATATTTGAATGATATGGTTTTGGATATGTTTTTGTAGTTAAATTATATAAGATGAAAATTGATTTTTTTACTTATTTTACTTATAATTAACAAGTATTTATAAAAATATTAACAATATGGATAATATTTTATCTAATATAGATTCTAAGCCAAATAATTCTTCTTTATGGTGAGACTCACTTCAAAAATATGAATTAAAAAACATATTAGATGTAAAAGTACCACTGCTTGTAGTAAAAAAAATGGAAGATAATATGGAAATAGAGAATACATATGTATTCAAATTTTTATTATCGTATTTTAATAAGGCTCACTGAAAAAATTTATCTCCAAATAATTTATTGTATTCTAGATCAAGTTTTGATGCGTTTATTGAATTTGTATTAGCTTGTATATTAAAAAGATATCTTATAATCCAAGAGCAATGTGAAAACCAATTTTTGTTGGGTGTAAAACAATTACGTCAAAAATATAACCAAAATTTGAGATCTATAGATATATACTATGATTTGATTGTAGAAAAAATATTTTATCCCAAATGACTAACTAAAAAAGATCCTGAAGTAAGAGAACAAATGTATTTTTTTGATCAGGCTTATTCCCTCATGAAAATAGCATTTAAGGACAATAAAAGAGAAAGTGGCGAGAGATATTTTGAACATCTAAAATGAGTAATGGATATAATAATACGAGAATTGCCAAATTTAAATCTTGATAAAATTTTAATAGCATTGCTTCATGATGTGCAGGAAGATTTACCAGAATATGCTGATTCTATTAGGGTAATATATGGTGATGATATAGCAAATTGAGTAAATGCTCTGAGTAAGAAACCTCGGGAAAATTATCTTATAGAAGAACCCTTCACAAAAGAAGATATAGATATATGTAAAAAATATTTAAAAGAAAAAAATGCTATATTGAAAAATACAGCAGAAAAAATGATAAAAAAATATCCAGAAAAATCTTTTATGGCAGAAAAAAAAATAAGAGAGAAAGATCTTATTATTTATATGAACGATGAACAATTAGAAAAATATAAATTACTAGAAAAACAAATGAAACCATTTGTGGATATAGCAAAAAAGAAAAGAAATGAAGATTATTTTTGAAAATTAGATAAGTTAAAAGAAAATGAACTCGCGGTAAAATTTGCAGATAGAATGCATAACTTACGTGATATGGAATGATTAACTAGAGAAAAAGCTATCCGTAAGGTAAATGAGACAAAAATATATTTTTTGCATGTAGCAAAAGAAAAGAATTCAGCGGCATATAATTTGATGATGAATGCAATCCAAAAAAATAGAGAAAAATTTAATTTTTCGGAAGAAGAAGAAGATACAAGAAACATTTAAAATATTTTTCTAATAATCCCTATATTATAAAAAAAGGACCGAAGCGAATGTCGCAACGGCCCAAAGCATAAAAAGAATCTTTGATCGGTAACCTACCAATGAGCATCCAAGTACTGAGAAGTTGTCCCAGAAAGATTGGAGTCATTCCAATTTAAATTGATTAATTAAGCGCAAAACACTGTTCAGTTACCTTAGCAGTGATATATACAATTTTATACAAATTGCAAGAAAAAAAAGCCCACAAAATAGCGGGTTTTTTTGTTATATGATTTAAATTAAAATTAATACATATCCATTCATCACATACCTCACATTCAACCCATTCATCACATACCACCTCATCAAGCTCAATGATTATCACAAGAGCAATCTTTTTTTGGTACATCAACTATCACAGCGTCTGTAGTTAAAAACATTGCTGCAGAACTTACTGCATTTTCCAATGCTACTCTAAGTACTTTTGCTGGATCTATTATTCATGCTTTGAAAAGATCTTTAAAATCTCACTCTTTTGCATCAAAACCAAAATTAAAATCATCTGATTCTTTTACTTTTTCTACTACTCGATCTCATTTATATCATGCATTATTAGCAATCTGTATAACTGGGTAAAGTATAGCTTCTTTGATTATATCAACCGCTATCTGTTCATCAGAATTTTCCAATTTAAATTTTTCTAGAACTTTTGAAACTTGTAATAATGCTGATCAGCCTCCAGTAACTATTCATTCTTGAACAGCTGCACGAGTAGCATTTAGAGCATCCTCTATTTTATATTTCTTATTTTTCATTTCCATTTCAGTAGCTGCTCATACTTTTATAACCGCTACTCAACCTACTAATTTAGCTAATCTTTCTTGTAATTTTTCTTTATCATAATCTGACGAGGTATTTCATATCTGGGCTTTGATCTGATCAGCCCTTTCTTGAATATCTTTTGGATCTCCCTTTCAATCAACTATTATTGTATCATCTTTTGTAGATATAATTTTATCTGCTTTACCTAGCATCTGTACTGTCGCTTCTTCAAGTTTAAATCATAGCTCTTCAGTAATTAGAGTCGCTCAAGTCACTATAGCTATATCTTTTAACATTTCTTTTTTACGATCTCAGAATCATGGAGCTTTGATAGCAAGTACATTTAACATTCATCTGATCCTGTTTAGAACTAGCGAAGCTAATGCTTCTCATTCTATATCTTCAGCTATTATTACGATATCTTTTTTGCCACTAGCAGCTACTCATTCTAGAATTTGAAGAATATCTTTTAGTGAAGAAATTTTTTTATCTGTTACTAATATATATGGTTTCTCGATTACAGCTTCCATACGTTGCGCATCTGTAACAAAATATGGAGACGCATATCACTGATCAAATTGCATTCAGGTTTTAATTTCTTTTGTAAGACCTATAGATTTTCATTCTTCTACTGTTATAGTTCCTTCATTTCATATTTCCTCCATCACATCTGCTATAAGTGCTCATACTTCTTCATCTTGAGCAGATATGGTTGCTACTTGTTTTATCTCTTCTTTGGTTTTTAAAACTTTTGCTTTTTTAGATAATTCTTCAACTAATCTATCAACAGTTTTGTGTAATCATCTACCTAGAGCAAATGGATTTACTCATGAGCGTATATATCTTAATCATTCTTTTGCCATAGCATAAGCGAGTATAACTGTTGTAGTTGTACCATCTCAAGCTTCTTTATTGGTCTTTTCCGCAGCTTCTTTGATCATATTTGCTCAAATATTGTAGTATTTATTTTCTAGTTCTATTTCTTTTGCTACTGTCACACCATCATTTGTAACTGTTGGTCATCAATAAGATTTTTCTAGTATTACATTTCTTCATTTGGGTCACATAGTAACCTTAACTGCGTTTGCAACCATTTCAATACCTTGAAATATGTCTTTGCGAGCATCATCTCAGTAGCGAATCATTTTTGCCATTTTAATATAAATTAAGTTGTAAAAATATTTTATTTGTGGTTCAGTATAATTTAAAGTTTTTTAATATCATCTCCCGAACTAATTTGGGTGATTAAGTTTAAGAGAAAATTTTGTTTCTATTATTTTTTTTTGATTTTACATGTGTCGATTCCAAGTATTTTGTATAATCCACAAAATCATGTTGCTCCAGTTATCAAACCTACCAATCATAAAATATAGAATAAAACTGATCGTCCGCCCGATACCATAAAATAGGCAACGATAATAAATACTACTCCCAAGATAATTCTTAAAATGCGATCATTTTTACCTTCGTTTGGTTTCATCGTGATATATATGTAAATAATAAAACAGATTTATAAATTTATTCTTGCTTAGCTAAGATAGAAGATTGTTTGATAACCAAATATTTTATTCAATCTACTTCAAGTTCATCTGGTGAATATTTTGTAAAATAGACTATGTCTCATATCTTTACATCTATAGGAGCTCTAGATCCATTATCCAAAATTTTTCAATTTCATACTGCTACTACTTTTCATTTACTAGGTTTTTCTTTTGAGTCTGGTAATATGATTCAAGATTTGGTTTTATTTTCTTCTTCGATTGCTTCTACTAGGATATGATCTTCTAGTGGTAATAACTTAGATTCGTTTGCCATTTTTATATAAATTATAAATCTAAAATAATTTTTAAATATCACAAAGTGATTTCACGTGCTATATTAAAAATATAAGAATAAATTTCAAGTTAAAAAAAACTGAATGGAAAAACCCCATTCAGTTTAAGATAGATTTTTGATTGCGCAGTTATGAATAAATAATTTCAATTTCTAAGTTGGCAATCCGGAGAGATTCTGGTCCGTGAATAGCGTTTGCTGGCGTGCCTTTAGCGTAAAGTTTGGGATTACCAAATAATGCTCGTATAGTACCAGGTTTTGCTTTTGCAGGATTATCATCTCCAATAAGTTTAAGAAAATCTTTTACAGCATTATTTTTTTCAAGTATGGCAACCATACATTCTCCAGAAATCATAAACTCGGTAAAAGATTTAGAATGTGGATGTAAGAAATAAAATTCTTCTGCCTGCTTATGAGTAAATTGGATTTTTTTTGCTTTGTGGATAATAAATCCAGCATTAAGTATCATTGTCCAAATTTCAGAGCAATGGTTCATTGCGTCAGGCTTGATGATTGTTAGAATTTTTTCGTTCATATAGACTTTTGTTTGGACAGTGTTGTATTTATTTAGAAAAATAAGTCAATATAATATTATAAATAGCTTTTGGGGTTGAAAATAGTGCATAAATATCTATTTATGTAGATTGTAACAGTTTTTTTTACTTAGGTAATTTATTGTTTTGGGAAGAAGGAAGAAAAGAAGAAGCTCATCTAGGAAAAATATAACCTTAAATAAGTTTAAAATATGACTGCTTATGCTGATACTTGGAGTACTTTATTTTTTTTCATTTTATCTTGCAAAATGATCGCCAGTATTTGATTTTTTGACACAGTATGCAAAGATAGCATTTGGAGCTATCTGACTTAATATATTTTTTGCATTATGTATTTTGGTAGGTATATTAATATTGGTAAAAGGATATTTTATAAGACTATTGATTAAACAATTTTTGATAGTGATGGTATTGGTTTCTTCAATATTAAATTTTCCAGTACTTGATTGAACAGGAACAACATATCAGGAAGCATGAGGATTTTTATCATGGCCAATTCTACGAATATTGGAAAATATGTTTGGATGAAAATTAGTGGCTGTAAAAACTTTTGTAATTATACTTTTTGCTTTGTGTATATGATGGGTATTGTATACATTTAATTTTTCCTTACCCAAAATTACACTTCAAAACTATGATAAACCAAAATCTGAAAAAAAATCATGACGCGGAAATTATAGTTGAGGTAATGATGATGAAGATGATGAAGTTTCACAACCACAAGAAATATCTCGTTCGTTTATAAAAGAACTTATAAAAAAGAAAGTAGAAGAAAAAATAGAAAGAAAAAAGCCCAGACCAGCAATACATTTCTCGGGCGATAAGCCAACATTTGGAGTGGAACTTTTGGAATCAAATTCTTGAGAAACAACTACAATCGATGAAACATTTCTTATGGAAAAGGCAAAAGCACTACAAGAAAAACTTATGGAATTTAATGTAGCTATCACGATAGAATGATTTGATATATGACCATCTATAGTACAGATAAGAATAAAGCCAGATGAATGAATCAAAATTTCTACAATCGAATGATTATATAATGATATCAAGCTATCTTTAAAATCTAGGTTCTTAAGGATAGTAGCTCCCATACCATGAACAGATTCTATATGAATACAAGTACCAAATCCCAAACCCATGATGGTAAAAATATGAGATGTTATAAATTCACAAGAATTCCAAGAATCTATGAAAAAATGAAATACAAGTCTGACTCTAGGTAAAGCAATTGATTGATCTATAGAAGTAAAACAACTTGAATCTATGCCACATCTACTTGTAGCGTGAGCGACTGGATCTGGTAAATCAGTATGAGTGAATGATTTTATATTGAGTCTAATGTATCAAAATACTCCTTCTGAATTAAAATTTCTTATGGTAGACCCAAAACAGGTAGAACTTGAAATGTATTCTTGATTACCATATATGCTTGCTCCTATAGTAAGTGATAGTGAGAAAGCATTAAAATTATTGAAATGGTCAGTAGATGAGATGGAAAGAAGATATACTATGTTAAAAGATAAAAGAGTAAAAAATATTGAAGAATACAATCATAAAATAATATGAGATAAACTTTATCGTATAGTGATCGTTATAGATGAGCTTGCTGATATGATGATGTCAGGTAGTAAAAAAGATGTAGAAACTTGTATTACTCGTATAGCTCAAAAAGCTCGTGCAGTTTGAATACATTTGATTGTCGCTACTCAAAGACCTTCTGTAAATGTTATTACATGACTTATTAAAGCCAATATACCTACAAGGATTGCATTTGGAGTTGTATCAGAAATAGATAGTAGAACAATAATATGAAGAAAATGAGCTGAAGATTTGATAGGTAAATGAGATATGCTTTATATAGATTCCAATACTAGATTCCCTCTTAGGATACAGGCTCCTTATGTAAGTACAGAAGAGATAGAAAAAGTAGTAGAAAGATTAAAAGAGAAATATATGAAATGATTATCAGAAGAAGATATATACAATCCTGAAATTATTCATGCGCTCGAGAGTAAGCTAGAAAAAGGCTGATTATATTCATGATCTGCTGGTGATGATGATGAACTCATAGAACAAGCTATACAAGTCATTGCACAGACAAGAAAAGCATCCGCGACTTTACTTCAAAGGAAACTTGGAGTATGATTTGCACGTGCTGCTAGGATAATGGATCAGATGGAAGAAAGATGATTAATATGACCTCAAGAATGAGCAAAACCTAGAGACATATTTATGTAAAATAATAATAAATTTTAAATCTGAAACATTCAATTATGTTACTACTGATAGCTACTTTCCCAAATGACTGAAGAAAGTTAAAAAATTTCATTTTATGATTGATAAAATCATGAATGGTAAAATGCGTAAATAGGATAAATTATGTAAAATCTTATTATATGTGGGAATGAAAGCTAAAAAATGAAGAAGAAAAAATATTATTAATCAAATTACCAGAATGAAATAAAGAAAAAATAATATGATATTTCAAAAAAAACCATCCACATACTACTCCTGAAATGATACGGATAAAACCAGATGATGTAAATCCAGAATATATGAAATGGATCAATACTTCAATGTAAAATCGTAGTATTGAAACACTTTAACATTTTAACATTAGGTATGAAAATATTATTTGTGTGTACTGGAAATATTTTTCGTAGTATGAGTGCAGAATATTTAGCCGCAAAATATATCAAAGATAATAAAATAAAAAATATACAAATTAGTTCTGCTGGGACCGTAGCACATCCAGAAACTCCTTTTTCTTATACTGTAAAACGTCTAGAAAAATATTGATGTGATGTAAATAAACATATACAGACAAAAGCAACGGACGATGTATTAAAAGATAAAGACTTTATTATATGTATGGCCAAACATCATCAAGAAGCAATTAAAGCAATTTGATATGAGTCAGTATTATTTAATTTTGTAGCTTATAGTAAAAAAGAAGACGTACTAGATGAAGCTGAATATGAAGAAAAATATGGGTCATATGGCGATCTAGAAACTTACGTAAATAGTATTGTTGATTATATTCACGATGCTATGCCTAGAATAATTGTATGATTGTGAGAATTTGAAATTGAAAGGAAATTTTTGATAAAAACATTACCAGAAAATATAAATAAATACCCTAGCAAAAAGATTACCCAGTGATTTTTTAAAGATAAAAATAATAAGACAATCAGAATCAGAAAAGCTATTATGGAAAATAAAATCGAATATTTTCAAACTATAAAAAAATGACATTGATTGATAAGAAAAGAAAACGAAATAAATTTAAGCAAAGAAGATTTTGATAAGATGTGGAAAAAAGTTTGAAATCGATATCTAAATAAAACTCGTTATATAATACCTTACGAAAATAAAAAAATTGAAGTAGATGTTTATGATGGAAAAAATCAATGACTCGTTACTGCTGAAATAGAATTTAATACTCCACTTGAAAGTAGAAATTTTATAGTTCCAAAATGGTTTGATAAGGAGGTTACAGAAGATAGAAAATTTACCAATGCTAATTTAGCAAAAAAATAATTTTAAAAAAAATAAAGTGGATAGAAAACTAACCACTTTATTTGATGCGATATGAAATATTAATTTCTTGATAAGCGATCCTTGTAAATATCCAGAATAACAGAATTTATCGGAAGGTAATTTTTTTGGATATAACAAGCCACGTTAGCGTACAATAAGACTTCTTCATATTCAGAAAGAGCTGGATTGTCCATATCTTTTGCAAGTTCTTCCTGCTCTTTGTTGAGCTTATCCATCTCAGTCATGTAAGCTATCATCTTAGCTCCGGGAGAATTGGCAGACAAAATAGCATTGTATAGTCTGTTTAATTCTGAACCAGACATACTTCCTCTAAAGTATCCTGATGGGACAGTAAAATAATTAGTGTCAGTTACTTTAGTTTTTGATGAACCAAGGGATTTAGATGGTACCACAGTATGGCGATCAATATTAGAAGAAGGCAAACCATTCATATAACCACCCCAACCAAAGTTCAAATGGTACATATTAGAATTAGTTAAGCCATCGCATACCCACGCATGGCTAATGTTTCCATCACCACGATAGTATGCTGGACGGTTGCTAACTAATTCAGCTCTAAGTAGAGAATCCCATTGTTTCGATACATTAGACATAGGGACATTGGCCAAATTATGATAAGATAACAAAGCAGTTGTCATGGGGTTATCTAAATATAAACCACCAGCATTTACACAACCACGATTGTTATGGATTTCACAACCGGCAACTTGGGATTGTCCACTTAACAACGTATCTGTGTCTGGGACGAATGTGATGACACGATCCACTTTTTTCTGGTCAACAAGTTCCTGTGCTGTAATACATTTTGTATCAGCCTGTATTCCGATATCGTTTTGTGAAGGACTTTGTTTCTTATCATCATCATCGAAGATAAATAGAAACATAAAAATCCACATAAATACAATAAGGAAAAGAGGAAAAGAATCGTTATTGTTTTTCATATAAGATAATTTTAGATTTTGTTATTTTCTGTTTTTTGTGTTTATCTTATAACTATTTTATAGTAAATGTCAATACTATTTTAATTATAAAAATCTGACCAGTGGTGTAGTTGGTCAGATTTTTTTTATTTTAGGAATGTTTAGTTTTGGTATTTTGTTTCCTATAAATACATTATTTCAATATTCAAATTTTTAGTGGAACTAACATTGCTTTTGCTCAATTACTTGCTCAATGCATTCAGTTAAATTTTGCTGTTCATTCTATTCCACATAGACTAGCCAATAAAGTATCTCATCATGGATGTTGCCCAAAAGCTGATGTTAAATTATAAACATTACCATTTATAGCAGTCCAACAATTTGTTTTTACGCTATGAGTTTGTACATCTTGTATTGTATATGATGGAGTGGTTGGTGTTGGTGTTGGTGTAGGCGTTGGTGTTGGCGTTGGTGTAGGTGTTGGTGTTGGTGTAGGTGTTGGTGTTGGTGTAGGTGTTGGTGTTGGTGTAGGAGATCGATTTTTGTTATCCTTGAAAGCATTTTCTGCTTCCTTCTCCATACTATTTATAACATTATCCATATTACATGCTTTTATATCTTTTTTAAATGTCTCTCAAGCAAGTTTTTCTGATCTCTTTAGAGTAACTTCAGATAGTCTTTTATTTAATTTAAAATTGGTTCGTGCCTTCTTTACAGCTAATCTAATTTCTTCTTTTGTAGTCAAAGATCGAGCATTTAACAAATCTGTTTTTCTAGTATTTAAAGCAGATAATATTGCTGTCTGGAATGTTGTATTGGCTGTAATTATAGATGTTTCTCTTGCTCATACAGCAGTTTTTACACAAAGAATTTGCTCTGTTGTTATAACTACTCATGATAAACGACTTTTAGATTTGTTTTTTTTCTCTGAGTAATCATCTTCATGATCATCATCTTCATCATCTTGTGAATACATACTATTTAAAGAACTCCTTCAACCATTATTGTTTTCTTTGTTATCATTTTTTGCGAATGTAAATGTAGTAGCTATAACAGCAAAAGCTAAAAATGATAATCCTAATAATTTTTTACTTGCAGTATAAATCATTTGTTTAATATAATAAATAATAAAAACATTTTGTGATATTTGAGATATGTTGATTTTAAAAACTTTGATATGCTGTATAAGACGAATTAATTTAAAAAAGATTTTAATAAACTAAAATAAATTCTGGTTGATAATTTTATTGATATTATTAAAATTTACTAGCTTTTATATTAAAAACAAATGAAATGACTTACACTACAAGTAAAAAAATAATTTGAATCGGATTCGTTTTATCATCTATCTTTTTATTATGATGTTCTACTCCAAAACAAGATGATATTATTATAGAAAATATTGATCAGATAGCTCAATGTTTGTGACAAAAATGAGTAAAAATGTATTGAACAGAAACATGTTCTCACTGTATAGATCAAAAAGAATTATTTGGAGATAGCTTCAAATATATAAATTATATAGATTGTACAACAGACACAAATGCTTGTACAAAATTAAAATGAACTCCTACACGAGAATTTGCTGGTTGAGAATTATTAGAAGGTAAACAGACAATATCTACGTTAGCAGAAAAGGCATTATGTAATACAAAATAATTTATTTCTTGTAATTTAAAATGAATAAATTTGATAGGCTAGAAAAATACATAACTAGTATCGTTTTTTATATAATACCTATTATTGTTCTTTTAATACTCATAATTGTATATAAATGAATAGTATGAGGGAATCAATTACAAGAAGTTTTTGCTTGACGATGAATGAATTTACTTATATTCTTATTATTTATAAAACCATTGTATGTTATATCAAAAAAATATTTCAAGCCAGACTCATGGAATATATCAGATTTTATTAAATATATTTTTAAATGATGGACACAGAAACCGATATTGGTTTTTGTAAAAGAACTTTTAGTAAACATAGTATATTTCTTATCTTGATTCTTTTTGAAATATAGAAGATTGTTGTGAATATTAACTTTTTGGTGTATATTTTTGCATCTTACTTTACTATTGATAGGTCGAAATAAACTATGAATATGAATGTTCTCAAATATATCTCAAACATTTATTTTATTTGGATATATAGGTATAGCTGCTCTATTTATAGGATTTGTAACTTCAAATAATCTATCTATGAAGATTTTATGAAGAAACTGGAAAATTGTACAACAGATAGCATATGTGGCGCTATTTGCTTGATCATTACATAGTACAATAAGAGAATGAGAACGATGATGATCTGTAGTATTGATAGTAATATATATAATATTAAAAATATTTGAATGGAAAGACATATGATTAAAAAAGCTTGAAATAGATATAAAAAACGATGCTTGAACAAATTCATGAAAAGATTTTAAAGAACGAAAATGTAATCCATGTGGGTATATTTACAACGAACAACTTTGAGATCCAGATTGATGAATAGCTCCAGGTACTAAGTGGGAAGATGTCCCAAATAATTGGAAATGTCCTATATGTAGAGTATGAAAAGAACAATTTACAATGATAGTTAGAAAAGATAATAAAATTGAATATATAAAATGAAAAATAATAAATCGTAAAATGTTAACAGAAAATGTTCTAGAACTAAATGTAGAATTTAAAGAAAATCTTAAAATAAAACCCGGTCAATGGATTGGATTGATATTCAACGATGAAAAGTGAGAATTTTTGAGAGCGTATTCTATTGCATATCATGAAAATGAAAACAATGTTACAGACTGTATTTTTACAATTAAATTATTGGATGAGTGAAGATGATGAAAAATATTGAAGGAATTAAAGATATGAGATGAAATAAAAATAAATTGAGTATTTGGAAATTTTGTATTAAATAATAACAATAGTGAAAAAATATTTATTGCTACATGAACATGACTCGCTCCTATAATGAATATGATAAAACACTGCGCCCCTGAAATCAAAAAAACATTAATATTTGGAGCTCAATACAAAAGTGATATTTTTTATGAAGAAGATATCAAAAAGATTTCTAATCTGAATTATAAAATATTTTTATCTAGAGAAGAAGTAAGTTGATATGAATATTGAAGAATAGATTTAAATAAATTTGAACTAAACGATAATATGGAATTTTATATATGTGGCGCTCCACCTGTAGTACAATCTGTTCTTGAAACACTCAAAAATAAGTGATTTAAAAAAGTTTATTATGAACAGTTTTTTTAATAAATTATATCTTGCGTTTTTGTTTTGCATTTTTATATACTAAACAAAAAATGTCTCGAAATAATTGGAAATATTAAATACAAATTTCTCTTAAAAATTTTATCTATGCACTACAAAAAGATACATGAGTCAGACTCAATACTTTTTGTTAAACATTAGAAAATTAAATAACTCAAAAATGTTTTTTACTCTCTAAAAACACATTTTATGGAAAATTCAAAAAAAATAAAAAGAACCACTGAAGATTATGCAGGGGTTACTCAAGATTTAAAGAATGGTAGGGATAATGCATGATATCTGTGTATACGTTGAAGATATAAAGCTGTTTTATGACAAATGATTTTATTTGAATTTTTAGATGGCAAAAATTGAAGACCAGAAATGTTTACTAAAAAAGATATTTTAGTGGCGATACAACAAGCTGGATGAAGAGAATTCACACACTATGAATATGATGGACATAGACGAGATCCAGATTGATATTTTGTGGATGAAATACTAGAATGATGTATACGTCATAATAGACTAATAGAAAAGAGCAATGATGTATATAGAAGAAAACTATTTAATATTTTGAAAGATAAAGAAAAAAATTCTTAATCAGAATACAAACAATAATTTATTCACTATAGCAAAAAAGTCCGCCTATGCGGACTTTTTTTATTGTAGAAACTAAACTATTTTTTGTAGACCTCTAATATCTTTGTAAAGTCGCTTGCTCCTGGAGGTAAAGCTCATCGTAATGATGGACTATACTCTATGAGTACAGAACCTCAATTGAATATTTTATTTCTTCTTTCTATCTTTATTTTATCTTCATCACTTGAGTGAACTCGGAACCAATCGTTTAATTGAGATCTTCTTTGCAACACCAAGTTTGTAATATTATCTCATATCAAAACTCATTTTACATTTATTCATCATCGATTACATCGTGGTTTATCCAAATCATTAGCCATATTCAATGTGGTGTCTCAAACACCAAATCATATATCAGAAATAAATATTCATTGAACAGATTGTGTAGCAACACATCGATTAGCAGGATCTTCTTTGAAGCTTATCTTTCATCATTTAACAACAAACATTCAATTGGTTTTAAGTGATCATTCAACAACTAGATCCATTCATTTAATAATCATTGTAAATGGTTTGCTGAAGTATGAGTTTAATTGTTTAAGAGTAAGCTTACCCGTTCATTTGATAATATATATCTGTTTGCTTGGTACTTTTCTTACTTCTGTTATGGTTCAGTTTGCGATAGAATGTAAATCATTTGTGGCAATCTTTACAGACAGCTTTTCATATTTATTTATAAAACTTGCTATCTGAGAATCCATCTTTACTCATCATGCATAATCATCTGCATCTACTTTCATTATAGAAGATAGATCAGTTTTGTTTATTAATTTTTCTCATTTCATATCCCAGAAATCATCTAGATTAACTGTAGAAGTTTTGGGAGTTACTCAGAACAAACTCTTTTGCATAAGATATGGTTTGGTAACAGCAAAATTAACCTCACATATTCTGTCTATTTCTGTTCACTTTTCTTCACTACTTCCGTCACAATAATCATAAGAAACTTTATCAAGAACCAATTTATATTCTCAATATGTGTTATCTATAAGGAATCAATTGTTGTTATTATTATTTGCTGTAAAATAAAATTTACCAAAAGCATTATCAAGAGAGAAATATATATCATCGGCATGATCTAAGAAGTAATCAAACATCTGATGTCAATTTCGCTGATCCACATCACAATCTTTTGTTATTTCTAGTGTTGGATCGTCGTTTTGTTGTAAGTTATTTTTTCAATTAAATACTTTGAAAGTACATCTTAAACTATCTTTTAAAATATCTCCATTATCAGCATCTGAACAATCATTTTCATCTACTATATTACTTCATTCAAGTTCCCATCGAAATGGTAAAACTTCTCATTTTTGTACTGATAAAGTTGTACTTATTCAGTTACAAGCAGGAGCTTCATAATATCATTGTTTTTTAATTGCACAATTTTCACATTTATATCAATCATTTGCATATATACCAGCATCTAATCAATGCAAATCTAAATAGTCATGTATTATGATTCAATTATCTCTTTGAGCTGCTGTTCATCATAGGTCACAATCTTCAAATCATTCACGTGTTCCATTACCACAATATCATATCATTCATTCATCTACTATTATAGTTGCAGCACAATTATTATTTGTATCATTTTCTACATAACACGCAACATTATATGTTCATGGGTTATTACCATAATTACAAGTAGCTGTATATGATGATCAAAATCCAGTAAAAATCTGACCATTTCAACATACTATTCTAATATTTGATGGAGTTCAATTTGTAGCATCACATTTAAATTGTGAATCAGCCTCTCAATTATTTATCAATATTACAGTACCATTTAATGGAGTCAGAGATAGACATTGAGCTCATGCCAACACATTAAATGGAAAGTTTGCTGTCTTGGTTTGTGGTTGATTGAATACATAGTAAGTCAGATTAGCAACATTGTTGTAGCTTCAAGCACAAGAAGGACTAGAAGATATTGTTCAACTCAATGTCAATGTTACAGTCTGTCATACAGCCAAAGTTCATGATCTAAATCGACTCATACTAGCATTATTTATAAATCAATCATTTGAAGATCGATTATTATATGTTATACAAGAAGGGTTTGGTCGTACATCTGTTATAGTTAAATCATTTATAGGAGCTGGTCATTGGTTGGTAGTAGTGATTGTAAATTGGATAGATTCTCATGGTAAGAAAATAGATTTATTTCATGCTTTTGTAAATATAACAGTATTATTTGGTATTTCTCATACAGTAAATAATGCTGTAGCAGAAACCAAAGGATGATTGGAAGCATATATATCTGTGTAGTTTGTTCTATTACTTTGAGCATTATTTGTCAACAAAACTCAAGTTATGAGCATATAGCCACTAGCTCATGCAGGCAAATTAAAACCATTATAAATTATGACTGGATTAGCACCAGACATACCGATACTTAAATTTGCAGTTACTCAAAATATAGCACTTGAAACATATGCAAGTGAACTAGGTAATATATCAGTCAAAACAACCTGAGTAGCTGTTCATGATCCTATATTTTGAAAATTTATTCTAAATCAGATTTGATCTCATGAATAATATGTTTTATTTACAAGTAATGTTTTTTGTATTGTAAGTACTGGATTCTGAGGTGGCGTCACTCATACATTTAAAGTTGCTGTACATGTATTTGTCGCTCCATTTAGGTTCATTACCGTCATAGAAAAAGTATATGTTCATACTTGATTTGGAGAAACATATGTTATTCATGTAGGTGTATTTACTAGGTGAGGCCATGCTCATTGTACTATAGGTGTAACATATATATATGTAGGAGAAACAAATGCTCATGTAATAATCCATGATACAGAAGCTAATCATCAGCTAACAATACTTGTAGG
>CAYSXV010000018.1:0-19130 GCA_964435215.1 uncultured Candidatus Peribacteria bacterium
ATATAAGTTCTTGAAAGCTTATTCACATATGATTCATAAGCATAGGAAACATAGAGATATCTGTAAATCAAGGAAGAGTATTGATTTCATTTAGATATATTTTTCATGTGGAAACAAAAAAATCTACTCTAGCAAAACCACGACAATCACATAGTTTATAAACTTTGGATGCTATATTTTGAATTTCTTGAGTTTGTTCTGATGTTAAATTTGCAGGTATATTAACCTTAGCTTCATTGAGTTTATATTTATCATCATAATCATAAAAATCCTTTGTTAAGACCAGTTCTCACGGTTGAGAAATTATAAGCTTATCGTTTCATAATATCGCAACTTCTATTTCTCGTGGGGATTCTAGTCATTGTTCTACAAGTATTTTACTATCGTGTATACTAGCTAGTGAAATAGCTTCACTTAATTTTTTAAATTCATTGATTTTTGTAATACCTACTGAAGAACCAGAATTACATGGCTTTATATAAATTGGTAATTCGAAGTCTTTGTTTATATTTTCTATTGTCGTTTCTAATTCTTTTTTAGATAATAATTTTGTATCTAATGATATAAATTTTATTTGATTTATATTTTGTCATTGTAAAAATGTTTTAAAAACTCATTTATCCATGCATAGTGCTGAACTCAAAACACGGCAACCACAATAGGGGATTTTTTCTAATTCTAATATACCTTGTAATATTCAATCTTCTCAATATTTACCATGAGTTATCAACAATGCTTTATCAAAATAATTTTTAAAATCATCTATAATTTTGTTTTCTTCTTTTAAATTAGAAATTTCTTGGATATCATTTATTCTATAGAAGCTTCAATTTAAGTGTCGATAAATTAAAACTAAACTATATTTTGACGTATCTATATATTTTATGATATTTTTTGCTGATGAAATAGACACTTGATTTTCATTACTCATTCATCCAAAAAAAAGTCAAATTCTTTTTAACATAAATATTTTATTCATATAAAATTTCTCGTCAAGAAAGTTGATGATCTGTTAGCATATAAATATCTGGAGTATTACATGTTGCCTTTTCTAGTTCTTTTCACTTAGAATTTAATATATCTACAATTTCTAGTTCTCACATAGATTGTGGAGATATAAATTTTATTTTCATTCATCTAGTTATCACTTCTTTGGGATCGATTTGAAAATATTTTTTTCAATTATGCTCAATGAAATTATCTGTAAATATTCCAAAATAATTACGATTAAATAGTGGTCAAGCTGAATCTAAAGTAGTAGAAGTAACAATAGTTTCTTCGCTAATAGTTTTGCTTGTGTCTATAATATTTTCACCTTCTGGAAAATCTTGCATTTTATTTAAAAGAAACCCGTTTCGATATTGTCTATGAGGAATTACATTCACGAGATTTATAATATCATGATCAGGCTTTTTATTTTTTGAAATAGAATCTATAGCATGTCTATATGCTTTGACAACAGCTCATACATAAAATTCTGACTTAGATCTTCATTCTATTTTAAGAGCATCTACATATGGCAAGATTTGATCTAAATTATCTATAACACACAAATCTTTTGAAGACAATATATGTGTACCAGCTTCATCTCATTTGAGTTGAAATAATTTGCCTGGTCTGCGTTCTTCTTCTAGTCGTACTTTATATTTAAATCTGCAAGCATGTGAGCATTCGCCCTTATTCCCTGGTCTGCCTGACATATAATCTCATAATAAACAACGTCATGAATATGACATACACATAGCTCAATGCACAAATACTTCTAGCTCCATCTTTGGTACTTTTTTTTTAATATCTATTATTTCATCTATATGAAGCTCTCTTGCTAAGACTACTCTTTTAACTCACAAGTCGTATCGAAATTGCACAGCTCAATAATTCATAGTCGAAGTCTGAGTACTGAGATGTAAGTCAGTGTTGGGTAAATATTTTCTAATAATTTTAAATGTTCATGGATCAGAAAAAATAATAGCATCAGCGCCTACATCTGAAATTTTTTCTACAGCAGATTCAAATATATTGATATCATTATTTCTAGGAAAAATATTCATTGTAAGTAAAGCTCTTGTATTGTTATCATGTAGAGCTTGGATAGTTTTTTTGAGATCATCGAAACCATGAATTTTATTTTGTCTCATCCTAAGCGATGTAAATGGTACTCAAACATAAACTTCATCTGCACCATATATACTTGCTGTAATAGCTTTGTTGTATGATCATCCTGGAGCAACTAATTTAACCATAATAATAAAAATGAAATGTAAAATTTTATCTGTATTTTGTACAGGTTATAGGTTAATTATTAGTTATTATCTTTCAACTAATTTACAAAAAAATATCTGAGATATATTTTACTGATATTGTTTTACTAATATTCATTTAATCTCTTATCCTGTAAGATATTTTTTAGAGATAAGTATAAGTAAGATTTTTAATTGGATTATCTTTATCCTTTTATAAATTCTAAATCAGACGGTTTAATCATTCACGTCTTGTCAAATTTATATCGCTCCTTATATGGGGTCATTGATAATTCTTCAATAGTGGCATATTGCGAAAGATTTACTAATTCAGCTATTATCTCCATATTCTTATAAATATATTCATTAATTGTCGGAGAGACGTCCTTACCCGAAATCTCTAAAATTTTTTCTTTTAGGAAAATTTTTAATTCGGAAGTATAATCATATAGACCGCCGTCTTTAATTTGTTTAGTTAAATTTTGAAAAATAGTTTCAACTTCCGTTCATCATTTTTTGTATGCTATAATTTCATCTACATAATTTTCCATAATACTTTCGTAAGCCGATCTCAATGTATTTTTTGTGAAACCATCAATATCTCCTTTTTGATTATTTAATTTAATTCCCAATAATATTTTTTTTTGCATATTATCTCCAAACTGCAAATATGCATTAGTCATTTCTTTTATGGTAGATTGAGAGAAGAATGTATTATATATATTATGTTGATTTTCGTGTACAACAGCACTGCCTTCTACTGGAAGATTTTCCCCTTCTTTTTCTACTACGATATAGTCCACTATTATATTTTTTCAATTAAACTCGCCAATATTATTTGTATGCATTCAACCAATTCACTCACCAAAAAAGTTTTTCGCTACCTTTTGATTGATATAAACTCTTAGTCATAAAGGAGTAAGACGAATATCTGCATAAAAGTCTTTTCGATCTCGGATAGTTCATATACCATCCTTTAAGACACCATCTTTTACATAAAATGCTGCTTGTAAACCACTAATTTCCATAAGTGTTTGCATATCTTGATCTGTTCTGATTGCCTTATTAGTTATCTCTTTCACCTTATTGTATGCATTATTAGTTACTACAAAATTATTTGCAAATTTAGATAAATTATCATTAAGCGTGACTTGATCTGTACTACTTAATTTTCTTGTTAATTCACTATATTCTGTATTTTCAGGACTCTTTATTGTTTGCAAAAGCATACTTTCTGTTCCATCTCGTCAAGTTACTCTACCATCTATAATACCTTCAGTTATATCTTGTATCATATCTATTGTACTTATATATTGTTTTTCTACTTCTGGTGGTAATTTATTTTCTACGGGAGCCTCGAATCTTCATTTGGGAATCACAATATCACCGCATATACCTTTTCTTAAAAGCTCTTTGGCTATATTTTTTGATGCTTGATAGTCTATTCAACATTTTTGCATAG
Organism: uncultured Candidatus Peribacteria bacterium; assembly: GCA_964435215.1. Lineage (GTDB taxonomy): Bacteria > Patescibacteriota > Gracilibacteria > Absconditabacterales > Absconditicoccaceae > UBA6263. Next base: position 3,703 of record CAYSXV010000018.1, read on the forward strand.
CATCCATCAATATATACATCTTATTACCTAATTGATGAATAGTATAATTATATATAGATGAAGGCTCTCCATTTTTACCCGTCTCCGAATGACCATAAGCATGAGCTTTAAGTATAGCTTTTTGCATAATATCTCTTTGTATTTCACTAAGTTTAAGCTCTCCTGTATTTTCTATGATTTTACATCACTTATCTACCCTTTTATCTCGAGGTAATTTTGCATTGGCTATTGTCTCTTCAAGTTTATTTATATTTCACAAGTTTTCTGTATATAACTGGATACTACATACTAAACTATCCTTTAATTTTTTAATGTCTCATAGAAAAAATATCAAATCTGATGGCTCAGCTACTCCTTTTGATCTCAAATATCCATCAATAAAAGCCCGTGGAACATCTATAAGTTTTTTGGGAGCTTCAGAGGTAATATATTCCATAGAAGGAGCTATTTTCTCTACATAGGATAATGCAAGATCTACCTCTCATCTTCCTAGGAAGTTTTTTATAGGTTCTAATATAGTTATTATCCTATCGCGAGTATTTTTTCCGCAGATACCATTTTCCATCAATATTCTAATCTGCTCATTTGAAAATCCAGCCTTTTGTAATATATCAAACCTTACTCTGATTTGAGAAAAATCAAGATTATATATTTCTCATGGTTGATTGTGTGCTTCTAGGATTGCTTGTTCCTGTATAGCTGTTATATCTAATATAAGTTTTTTTGCTTCTATAATTCTATCAACATCTGACAATTTCGAATTTCTTTCTACTATTTTAGGATCTATTTTAGATTTATCTAATTTTGATGTATTTTTGTTATTGTTTATTGCTTCTTCCCTCCATAATGATTTACCATTTGATATATAATTTCTCCATCCTGATTCATTTTTAGCGTCTTTATCTCATGTTGCTTGAAAAAAAATATCTTGATTGAAATCATAGATCGAATAAGCGGTTTCACTTCAAAGATTTCATATTTTATCTTTTATTGCTTGATTATACTGATCTATAAATTTGTCTAATGTTGTATTTATTTCTATTTTAATTACTTGTTTGGCCGGATTTATAAGACCCAAATCATTATGATTAACCAATGTAATATTTTCTTCAAAAGATACATTATCTGTTAATTTTATGTCTTGATTCCTTTTAATTTTGGTATCTAAAAATCTTTTTTGAGTTGCTATCATATAATCTAAAAATTCGTTAGGAAGTAGATTTTCAGTATCTTTTTTTTCTATATTCAAAGATCATATATCTGTTCTATTTTCTGTCACTCAACAAACTTTCCCCTCCATCAATGCTCTAATTTGTTTAGCAGTAAATAGTGACTTCAAAGCAAGTCATTTTCTAATATTGAGTTGAATATCATCCGTCTCTAATGATTGTCTGGACATATTGTGCACTTCATATATTTTTTTTATTTGTTCATCGCTAAGTGTTTGTGTTTCACTAAGTACTTTTTGTTCGCGAAGAAATTGTTCAACAGATGATTTGGCTTGTACATTTATTGTATTATCAGGATTGATTAGTTTATCAGAATTTAGTGAATTTTGTTTTTGAATTTCAGCGGATATATTTAATTGATTTTTGTTTGTTTCTGTGTTAATTATTATTCAATTATTTTCATTTCATGTAATATTTCATTTGTTTTTTATTTCAGAATAAATCACTCTGATTTGTTTATATATTTCAAATACTCCTTTAAAAGCCATAACAGTTATTGTAAGATCTGGGTTAATAACAATAAGATTTTTAAGAGGATCTAATGCACCACTAAACAACATTTCATCTACTAATTTTATAGTTCAATCGACACGACTTATTCATTTTGAGTTTTTGAGAGTATCATAATTTTCTTTTACATATAGTAAAATATTTTTTATCTGATTAAGAAAAGTTTCTATCTTACCTATAATAGCATTTGTCTTTTCTGACGGTGTATCTTTGTTTAAACTTTCTAATTCTGTTTTAATTTCAGCTGCTTTGTCATATAGCAGAGTATTCATTTCCTTTTCTGACAATTCAAATAGAAGTTCTGGGTTCATAGAAATATTTCATTGATTTTTATTTTGTTCAGCATTTGATTTTACTGGTTTAAAGTCTATTTTTCATTCTTTTAAATTATTTAATTCTGATTCTAATTGCAGTATGGATTGTATATCAATACCTTCGATACTCGTTTTGTTTGATTTGATCTGATCTATAATTTGAGTGATATTTTGATACAAGCTAGGATTTTGTAGTATCTCTTGTTTTATTTTATTTTTTTGATCCAGAGATAAAGGACCCATATCATAATTTGCCTGTTTTAATCATTGTTTGCTACTAGCTACACCTGTGGTCAATGTTGTCAAAACTGCCGTAGCGGCAAAATTATCTATACTAAAATTCGCATCGAATTTTGCATTCCATTTATCATTTGCTCGGAGATTTATTCAATTACCTACCGCCAACTGTAGTGCTTCTTGCATATTTTCTTCTGCAACTTCTTTTCCTATATTTTTTCCAAAAAGTTTTCATACTTGTATCAAAGATGCTTTGGTTTCTGATTTTACTAGATTTTTTATATAATCTTTAGCGACCGATACACCTGTTCACATAATCATATCATTTGGACTAATAAGTTCCAATCATGAAGAAATAATTGATTGAAGCATAGTATAGCTTAGTGCTTGTCAATCATCTAATCATTGCATTTTACCTTCTTGGAAACTACGTCCAACGTTTTGGATAAATGCCATACTTACCAATCAGACTCTTTGAGATATAACAGCACTCACTCAAAGCTTAGCTACTCCCTTACCTATTCATCAAGCACCTGAAAGTAATGCCAACATATTTGCCAACTGTGATCATACCTGACTGACGGTATTATCTATTCATAGATCAAAATTACCATTTTCATCCAGTGATGGTTTGGATTGTTCTGTGGATAAATTAAATTTTAAAAAACTATCAAATTGTTCTTTAAAATCTACTGATGCAGATCGTTCATCATCTGTTTTCCATGATTTTTGTAGCATCAGTCATAATGAGCTTCCAGTTCATACTATAAAATCTACGAGTCCATTCCATGCAGATGCTCAAAAATTTAATGCTTGATATCATATAGGATCAATATTTTTGATAGTATTCCAGATATTGTCTGTATTTGCTTGATCTAGTGTTTTTTCTTGAGCCTGTAGTTTCAAACCAAAGAATGGACTATTTGCGTCTGTGGGATTGGAGATAATATTGGATAATTTTGACATAGATTGTTTATATGGAGCTAATCATTCTTTTTGAACCATAGCATCATATTTTTTATATTTATCCCAGTCGATAGTAGCGTCAAATCATTTTTTAAATCATTGGAGCGAATTGGAATAATTTTCTATTTCTGTAGATCGATTGATAATATTTTCTTGTCCATATTTTGTGGTAATATCTCTTACGGAACCCATATATTTCTCATACGTATCGATTGAATTGACTCAATATTTATTTTTCAATGTCTGGTAAGTGGTATTATATTCAAATATCTTGTTGGTGGCTAAAAAATATTCTTGTAATTGTTCTCAAGAAGATATATCTGGATTTTCCAACTGTTTTTTTAATTCTTGGATTTTTTGATCTTTAGAAATTTTGGATACTTCTTGTATAAATTTTTTATAATTTGCAGTGGCTGTTTCTTGATCTTGTGGATTGTCGTATCAATATTTTTTTGTTGTATCTGCAATATCGTTATTATAAGACATGAATTGATTTACAGTATTATCTATATTTGGAAATTTTTCTTTTTTATATATTTCTATCGCCCTTCAAATTTCTCAAATCTTTCACATTTGTTTTGTAAAATCCGCATCATCAGTATATCAAGCTTGTTTTTGTAATTCCTTATCTTTTTTATTTATGATATCGGAGTATTTTTGAAATGCATAATTTACAAGATCATAATTTATATAGTCTTTGATATACTTAGTCTCTTTATTTATATGTCTTGTTTCGGCAGAAATCCTTGCTGTTTCATATCAGATGAAATCATATTCTTTTACCCATAAAATAAGTCTATCTATAGTACCCTTTTCAAATCCATCTCTACATTGGATAATCTGTAAATTATTATCCCGATTTAAATTTGATGTTTCTTTTGTTACTCCTGGTGAAAGTATAGACTCTTGTTTAACGAAAGAATTTTTTGTTAAATAAAATTGATTACCAAACTTTGCACCTAAATATCAATTCAATATTGATTCTGTTTCAGGATATGATTTGTTATCTAGGAAATATTGTAGCTTCATTATTTTTTTTTCATCTGTTGTAAGCTCCTTATTATTTTTTATCTTATCTGATATTGATATAGTATTGTTCTCTATCTGTTCTTGTGTTGTTCTATATAGTTTATCTCATCGATCTTTGAACGACATGGAATTTAAATAATTTCATAACTCCTCTAGATTTTTTTGATTTCAGATAAAATCCAAAAGCTCTTTGTCTTCTATTGCATTATTTTTGTTTGTATCTACTTTACTTTCTAGTGATTCATTTCACATCTACTAAAATTTATCATCAACTAAATCATCTAATATTTTATCGGCTTCTTCCTTATCTTTTTGTGTAACATCTTTTTCTTGGGACTTAACTTTTTTTATTTTTTTTATCTGAGAAACTATTGATTGTTTTTCTTGCTTATCTTTTATAGTAGAGATTTGTTTTTTTATTAGAAAAAATAATGACTGTATAAAGTCTTCATCTTGGGTTTCTTTTACCAAAACTAGAAATCATTCTGCTAGTTCTCGATATGGTATAAGTCTAGTAAGTACGTCTATAAGAATCTGTTTTTTGCTCATAGGATTTTTCCAAGTAAATACTGGTATTATATTATACTTGAGATGTCTTTTTTTGTCAAATTTTGGATAGAAAAATATTGGAGTATAATGAGATTATCTTTATATTTTAGCAATCTAAAATAATTTATAAAAAAAATCTGATTACAAATATTATAATAAGGGTTTATCAGGCGGTTCTTTTAGATAATATCTATAGTAAACACATACTAGCGAAGTACATAAGACTACAAATATAATGAGCACACCCAAAATTTGCCAAAAATCATCTTTTTTAACATATTCATAATTATTATAAAATGAATATATAAAATAACATGTAATGGCAATAGCAGCTAATATAAGCATTTCAAATAATGATCTCATATATTTTTTTTATTTTAGTTTATTTCTTCTACTTCTTTTAGAACTTTCTTAATATTATAAGCTTTTAGTCAAAGTAGTATTTTAAATATTACTATTCATATAATACTCATAATCCAAAATATAATCCTTAAGAATGGATAAAATAATAAATACATCAACAATATCAATGAAAATTGAAATACTGGTTTATTATATCTATTATTTATTTCTCATAGAACATAATCACATATTCACATATTTATAGATTTATTGTCTTTTACTACCTGGTTTACAATCCTTTCTCTATAATCACTTATTAGACTACCTATTGTAGTTTGAGTATTTATAGAAGTGGTTTTTCATAATGTATTTCACAGACTAGTATCAAAAAATAATTGAGTTTCATCTTTTATTTGGTTTGCTGTTTCTAATCAGATTTTAAATGGATTTGTAAAAAAATCTACTACACTATTTGAAGCCCTAGATAAATCTTCACATTTGAACGGAAATTGACTATACATTCAGATCAACGCAAAACTATATGTAATAGTAGTAAATACAGTGAATATATATCATCAGACTGTAAAATAACTTAAGCTATTAAACCAGATTTTCCTTTTTATAGGGACTTCTATGTTAACAATAAATAATGCTATTCCTAAATTAAAAGCTAGTAAAGATGCTATATATTGCCGTATATTAAATCACATTAAAAAATATTCTACAATACTTAGTATAATGGCACCTATAAAAAAGTATATGAGTTTATATTTTTTGGTTTCTAAGAAAAAGAAATGCAAAGATATAAAAAACAAAAAAACAAATAACAGTGATTGAAATATATCTTTTAGAAAAAATAATGAAAAAACAACCATTATATAAAGAAATAATGTTATAGCTGTAACTATAACAAATCTTATTCTTACTTTGTAACTAATAAATTCTTCCGCCATATTATGGTAATAGAATCTGTAAAACAAATTGGCCTTCAAACAATAATATCCGATATGTTATAATCATTGCTGGTAAAAATGGAATAATATATTGTCAGGAAATATCTAGTTGTTTTGTGATATTTTTTAATCAATGAGAACTGTGTTTTATGAGTAATTTAATAGCTCGAATAATTATTCATACCATAGAACTTATAAGAACATATATAAGTATTATTTGAATCAAATTTATTATATTGAAAATTAAATTATTAAATTGAAATATAAATGGGAGTAGCGTTCATATAAAAAAAGCTAACATCACATCTCCAAATCAGATTCATTCAAAGTCTTTTTTGTATCTATATCTGACATATAATTTAGATAGATAATATATAGCTAGAAATGTTATAAATAGTGAAATAGATCACCAAAACGCAATATTATAATCTCAAATCAGATTTAAAAATTGTAATCAAATAGATATAACTAGGCCAATTGTAAGAACTGGTATGTGTAACTCATATTCCATAAAATCATATATCATAATCATAAGTAATATTCGATTTGTAAACAATCGAAATCATAAAACAAAATAATTTGTATGTGGGAATAATAAATATGTTAGCAAAAATACTAATCAAGATAGCAATTCTATGATGAAATAAAATGATGAAATTTTTTGAGAGCAATTATCACATTTTCAATTTTGGATTATATAACTTAGTAATGGAATAAGATTTTGTGGTTTAAGTCTTTTTTTACATTTGGGACAATTAGAAAATCAGATTAGAACAGATTTGATTTCTTTTCTATCAAATTTATTTGATGATAATCTGGTTATAAGTACTGATCAAAATGATCAAAATATAAGTCATAAAAATAAAACAATTATTCGCATCTATATTTTTATAAATTAAATATTATCTGTATTTTATTTATTCGTTTAAATGTTTCAACGCATAAAAGCTTAAACTATTTTTGAATTAAAAAAAATAAAAGCCCGGCTGGACTTTTATTTTCCTATCGTTGTTATTAGTTTATTATCGTGTGGTGGACGATATAACTAATTAATATATTTGGCGTCCAAACAACATTATATTATTGGACGGTCTATTTTATAACAAATTTGTATTATATTTCAAGTCAAATTATTCTTTTTTTATATAAAATATTTTTAAAAGCTCGTGTGTAAATGGTACATTAACAAGTAATGTAAGAGTCATAGTAATAAGCATCATTGATCAAAATCATTTGAAGATACTTATTCACATAGAAAACAGAACTAATGCTATCAATCATGTACTAAGCTGTCAATCTCTAATTGCGGGTCGACTTCTTGATATTGATAATTCTATCGCCGAAGATAAAGATTTTCATTCTTTTAGTTCTTCATTTAGTCTTTCAAATATAAGGACATTGGCATCTACCGCCATTCAAAGAGATAATATAACAGCTGCTATACCACTAAGAGACAAGGCATAGTCTATCAACTTTAAGAAAGTCAATAACATAACAATAAACATAATAAGTGTTCATAGAGCAATAAGTGATTTTTTATTTTTGTACATAAATAACATCAATAAATATATAGCTATTATTCAAACAAGAGTAGCTATTAGAGCTCAACTAAAGGCATTGTTTCATAAGGTAGGACTCACTTTTTCTTCTTGCATCAGGATCAATGGAGCTGGAAGAGCTCAATCATTTAATGAATTTACAAGTTCTTTTGCAGTTTCTGGAGTAAACTGTCAATCTATCTGAGCTCATCATCAACATATTTTAGATTGTATAGTAGGAGCCGTTAACAAATTTCATCATATAAATATAGCCATCTGACTACCTATACTAGATTCTGTAATTTCACAGAAAATATCTATTCATACATCATCAAAATTTATAAGAACAACTGGCTGTCATAATTGAGAAGAACTAACATTTGCAAACTTAAAATAAGCTCAGTTAAGTACCTTGTTACTATTTGGTCATATAGCTAGCTTCCACGTTTCTCTATCTTGAACAAATACATCTTCTATATCATAAACTATTTTATTTTTAAGATTATTTTCAAATTCATCTTTGTTTACTCACAAAACTTTTATAATAGAATACATTTTTTCTGTTGGAGATTTTTGATCACGTATATAAACTATATATGTTGTATCAAACTTTTTATATGTTTGTACTTTACCAGTTTTAGATGGATCAAAATTTGTTACTATTTTTGTAAGATCAGATTGAGATAATCGTCAATCATTTAATGATTTCACTCATGAGGCAAGTTTAAATCATTTTGCTGATATTTTACTTACTATATAATCTATTGTAGATTGAGTTTCTTTTTCCAATTCAGCTGCCTTTTCTTTTGAAACTCATATAGCACTTTTCTTTGCTATACTAACTACTTTTACGTCGTAGGCGTTTTGTCAGCTACCCAAATCTCATAGATTAAAAATTAAGTTTTTTCATATATATTCATATTTATTAATTCAGATTTTATTGTCTTCTTTTGAAAATAATTTATCATTTTCCAATCATAAACCATTTGCTGTTGCGGTTATATCCTCTGCAGTAATAAGTGTTTTTGTTTCATTTTTTTTATCAATCACGCGGAAGAATGAATATCATTTAAGTTCAGTATTGGAAATAAGTCAGTTTTGATCTTGATTTTGAACATTTGTATATATTCACTGTAACATATCTGAAATCTCTCAAGTGTTTATAGTATTTATAAGTTTGAGATTTTTTTGATATATTTCTGGTAATTGTGACAATGAAATACCTGTAAAATGATTGTAGAAAATATTTTCTGCTCATCTTCAATTTGCAAATTCTGCTATTCTTTCAGGATTTGTTTTAACTTCCTGTAGAATCAACTCTGCCTTAGTCTTTCTTTCTGCTATTGATTGTAAACTTGGTTCTTCTTTATTTGGTAATCTAAATTCCAATTCAACTGTTTTTCAGATTATTTCTTTTGCTTGATCCAAATCAGATATTCATCATATTTCTACTACTATATACTGTTGATCATTTAAAGTTTGAACGTAAGCTTTGTAGTCACTTACTCATAATTTTGATATCCTTTTATCTATATTTTTCAAAACTATTGTTTCTATAAGTTTTTTAATGTCGCTTAATTCTTTGGCATCTTTATATATTTCTTCGTACTTTTCGTAAGAAACCTTATAAACCAATTTTGTTCAACCAGAAACATCCAATCATTTTCTAAAATGATTAATTCAATTTGGCGTAACAATTAAACTTCTTTTTCAAGTTTGAGCATCAAATTTTCTTCACACGAAAAAAATTATAAATAATCAAAGCAAAAATAGAATTGCGAAAATCTGTCTTCTACTTAACTTCATTCTTTCAATTACAAAAAATAAATCCGTCCTAATGACTGATTTTACTTTACATATTCGGTTTTTTTATTCAAGTTTATTTATTTGTTTTTAGTAGCAAATATTTTATCTTTTTTCTGGTTTATAAGTACCAAAAAGTCCATATCCTCTGGCTCCCGTATTTTACCGAAATTGGATAATGAATCTGAATGATGAAATGGGACTATATAATTATTATTGTATTTACCGTATTCGTTGTTTAATATTTCTATAAAATGTCAGTTTTTGACTATAGGAGATATAATAAATATATCGTTTCATAAAAATCAATTTTCTTTTAACCACTTACAAAATGTTTGAGCATAAAATTGTATAGTGTCAGTTACTAGTGATTTTGCGAGAGGATTGGCTTCTATAGATTCATAATCTTTATACCGATAATGTGATATTCAATTATCATTATACATCTGTCTGAGAGATCACATTCATAAATTTATAAAATCTACTTTGGAATAAAATCACTGACTAATTTTGATTACTTTACAATAATTTTCATTGATATAAAGTAATGTAAAGTTTTCCTTTTTTAAAGTATTTCTAAGAAATAATGTAGTATAAAAAGATTGTGGTATGATAGCTATACGCCTATTACTAAGTACATTACCGTAAACCCTATTTATTGTATTTAGAGAGATTTTTTGAATATAAATTATATAAAGTCTAAAAAATATATCTCACTTTTCTCATATAAGAAATTTTTTTGAATCTCAGTCGACGTATATAGTATCTATATAAGTTGATATTATTTCATCTTGAATTTCCCTTTGCTGTTTGATTAGAGTTATTTTATTATCTATAATTTCTTGTACATCTTTTAGTGTAACTTTTTCTTTAAATTCTTGAAAAATATCAAATCTAAAAAACGAAAATCTACTTTCATCTAGCATAAATATATGATCATATTTGGGATATTCACTTGATTTTTCAACTGCCTGGAAAAGATTAAGATGCATTGTATAGTGCTGAATCTCTTGTTCATTGTAGATTTTGTATACACGAAATCTAGGATAATTGTCTGATAAATATTCGTATCGGATATGAAACATATGGACTAGAATTATAAATAGCACTTAGTTCTTAGCTCTTAGTGAAAATCCAAAACTAAGTTCTAATAATATTTCTTACTGGTCCTAAGTTACATAGTGAAACGATTGAATTTAGGACAGCAAGTTTTAGATGACAGTAAGATGAGTAAGATTAGGTACAAAAGTAAATTATTTGTTTATTTGTTTTTTTTCTTTCTCTCTAAACTTTTTAAACATGAAAAATGTTTCGATAAGTTCCAGAAATGCGATTACTAATATAATACTTTTTGCATAACCAAACATGAATTTATCAAAATCATAGAAAAATGATAATAAAAAAACCAATATAATTATTCCAAAAACAACTGCTTGTATAATTATATATTGCTTTTTTGTAAAATTTATTAAGCCATAAGCCTTTACTTTAACTGGGATCATGATTGTATAGTTAAAAAAATAAATAAATTATTTAATCTAACTAAAAACTAATACATTTTTTTATTTTTTTTTGAACGTAATCGTTTGATTGTATAATACAGTGAAAATAGTGCAAAAAAGATATTTAGCCAAAAGAATATTCGACTAGCTTCTATATAACTGAAAATAGCTATAAGTATACTACCAAAAGTTAACATCAAATCTCTACGTAAACTACCCATATTGAAAGCATATCATAGACCCAATAGTGCTAATCATAAGACAAATATGATGGTTGTATATCATTGGAATAGATACATAGACCATATAATTAGTATTATTCAACTTATCCCAATAACCGATGTATCAAATTTATCATTGGTATTTAACATCATAAGAGCACAAGATATAACTATTAATATCTCTAGAATAATGAAAAAAATTGATCCTCAAAATATAATATATCATAAGATTGCATAAATCAGCATTATAATTCATCATATACCAAATAGCCGATTTTTAATAGATTTAGTAGGGCGTTTTACTGATTTTTCTTCTGGATATGCTGCACCTATTAGTAATACTATAGCTCATAATATTCAAGTAATAAAGGGAAAATCCATTTATATTTTATTAAGATGTAAATTTATTCATCTTTTGTAAAAATTTATTTAGTTTTTTTAACGACTTTTTTTGCTGATTTTTTGATTGTCTCTTTTACAACTTTTTTAACAACTTTTTTTACTTCTGGTTTCTTTGATACTGGCTTTTTAATTATAGTTTTAGTTGCTTTTGATTGTAATGAAATTGATTTGGATTTTATAATTTTTTTATCTCAAATGTGTTCTGAAATTTTTTTATAGATATATGCATTTGCTATCATATAAAGAGGTATTGTCCATAATAATCATACAAATATAGCTATAAATCATAATATATTAATCAATCATGCTAATAAATTTATAACAAACATATCTCATACAAATCATTTTGTCATTCTCCAACTTTTTTTGATAGCTTGTATAGGTCATAATCAATCTTGTAATATTATATATGGTACAAGCGATAACTTAAACGATCGTATAATTCATGGTACTATAAGTAGAATAAATCAGCATATAATTATTATCATACTCAAAACATATGCTATGATATATTTTACTGTCTTATAAAATCATTGAAATAAATCTGATATTTTATTGTTTTGTTCATAAACAATACTCAATGAAATTTTCGCAAGTCACAAAACTAATCGTCGAGATAGTAGTGTGATAACAACAGACAATATACTAAATATAATATCTGGATTAACCTTATTTAATCAATCTATATAAGATGATCCTATCTGTAACAAAATTAAAATAAAAAATCATAAAAGATATCTTGTCATATATTGTTTGGTTTTTTGTCGTGCGTAATTTATAACTTCTCATGATGGTATTTTACTGTTTTTATTTTTTGCAAGAAGTACAATACCCACTATCAATAGTGGTATAGAAATAAAAGCTAAAATACCCAACATCCGATTTATCATAGTCTTAATCACAATCAATAATTGAGATTCTACTCCCAATGTTGATAGGAACCAAAATATTGCACTAATAATGAGCCACAACAATCAAACGAAAATTGGTGACAACAACAAGAAAATTCATTTCTTTTTCATTTATATTATAATGATAAAATAAAATACAAAATAATAAAAACTAGGTATAAAGTAAAAAAAATTATTTTTTCTTACTAATTTTTTTTGTGGTTTTACTAGCTGGTTTTTTTGCTTTAGAGGGTTTTTTTGCCGATTTTTTATCTTCTGTTTTTGATGTTTTGGAAGATGTTTTGGTTGGTATTTTTGATGAGATAATTACTAAACAATCATCTAAAGTAAGATCTGAAGCGTCTTTTGATCACTTAGGTATTCTATAATTATTGGAATCATATTTTACATATGGACCATAAAATCAATTTAAAACTTCGATTTCTTTATCATTATATGGGAAAGAGTTGATATGTTTATTTTTTTCTGCTTCCAATTTTTTATCTACAAGCACTTGTGCAAGTTCAATTCAAATTGTAAATGGATCTACTCAAGCATCTTTTGGAATTGATACAAAAGTATTTGCAAATTTTATATATGGACCAAATCTACCTATTCATGCAATTATCTTTTCTCATTTATATGTTCATACATCTCTAGGCAATGTAAATGCCTGAAGAGCATCTTTTAGTGTAATAGTTTCTATAGTTTTTCAAGCTGGCATAGGTGCAAACTTGGGTTTAGCATCTTCTGTTGTTTCTCATATCTGTAACATAGGTCAGAATTTTCATATTCTAGCTATTACTTTTTTTCAACTTTGAGGATCGATTCATATTTCTTTATCAGAATTTACTCTTTCTGTTTTTGATGTTTGAGAAATCTGTTCATGGAATGGTCAATAAAAATCTCATATCATTTTAGATCGTTGTAATTTACCCTCTGCTATATGATCAAACTCACCTTCTACATCAGCAGTGAAATTATAATCTATGATATTTGCAAAATGCTGCATTAGAAAATCTGTAACTACCATTCATATATCTGTGGGGAATAGTTTGTTTTTTTCAGCTCATGTATTTTGTTCCTTGGTTGTTGATGTAATTTTGGAGTCTTGTAATACAAATTCTACATATTTTCTTTTTTCTCATAGTCTATCTTCTTTGACTACGTAACCTCTTTTTTGTACTGTAGAGATAGTAGGAGCATATGTAGATGGACGTCATATTCATAGTTCTTCTAGTTTCTTAACTAGTGATGCCTCTGTATATCTTGGTGGATGATTTTTAAATCTTTGAGTAGCTAGTATCTGTATAGATTGGAGAGTCTCTCATTCTTGTAATTTAGGTAATATTCATGTAGATTCTTCTTCATCATCGTCATGAGACTCAAAATAAACTTTGAGGAATCAATCAAATTTTATAACCTCTCACGTTGCTATAAATTTATTTTTATTTCATGAAACATCTATAGTAGCCTTTGTTTTTTCTACTATTGCAGGAGCCATCTGAGAAGCAATAGTCCTTTTCCAGATTAACTCATAAAGCTTTTTTTCTGAAGGATCTCATCAAGCATTGGGATTCTCCATATGAGATGGTCTGATACATTCATGAGCTTCTTGAGATCATTTTGTCTTAGTTTTGTAGTTTGTAGGATTAGAATATTTATCTCAATATAATTTTTTGATTTCGTTTTGAGCTGCTCAGATAGCGCTTTGTGATATATTAACAGAATCTGTTCTCATATATGTGATATGTCATGCTTCATATAATTTCTGAGCAACTTGCATAGTCCTAGCTACTGAAAAACCTAACTTACGTGAAGCTTCTTGTTGTAATGTAGATGTTGTAAATGGAGCTGATGCCGTCTTTTTACCTGGTTTAACTTCTATACTAGAAATTTTAAATGTAGAATCTTTTATTTCATTTAAAAAGCTTTCGGCCTCTTTTGAATTTGAAATATCTTTTGCAAGTTCAGCTTTAAATTGTTTTTTTTCATTTCATATAAAATCTCCAATAACTTTAAAAAATGATTCTGATTGGAATTTTTGTATTTCTCTTTCTCTTTCTACCAATAACCTTACAGCTACAGATTGTACTCTTCAAGCTGATAATCACCTCTTAATTTTTTGTCGAAGTACTGGTGATAACTCATATCAAACTAAACGGTCAAGTACTCTTCTTGCTTGTTGAGCGTCAACCAAATTCATATCTATTTTTCTAGGATTTTTGATTGCGTGATCTATTGCTTCTTTTGTAATTTCATGGAAAACTATTCTAGATGTATTGGCAATATTTAATCAAAGTTGAGTAGCAACGTGTCGTCATATAGCTTCTCATTCACGATCTTCATCGGTTGCGATCCATACCTTTTTAGCTTTTGATGCTATGGACTTTAGCTCTTTAAGTGTTTTTTCTTTTTCTGGAGTGACTATATATTGTGGTTTAAAATCGTTTTTGATGTCGATAGCCATTTCTTTTGTAGGTAAATCTACTATGTGTCACATAGAAGCTTTCACTTCATATCAAGCTCAAAGAAATTTTTTGATGGTCTGTGATTTGGCTGGAGACTCTACTATAACTAAATTATCCATAAACGTTTTATAAATTTGTAAAACACTTTTCGACAAAATTATTAATATTTCCACAATATTTACTATTTTGTGTTTTTATCAAAGGTGATTGTAATTTCAATGCGAAAATTATTTTGATTGAATCACAACAAAAGCATCCATTATATCTCTTCATGGTCAATATAAATATTTTCAGCTATAAATCATAGATTTTGAATATCCATTGTCGAGTAATATAGCATGCTCACAGGAAAATAACTTTTTGATTTTATAAGGTAAATCTATCAAAGAAACAGATCAAACAAATCACATCACTATAATATTTTCTCAATCCTGAATCTTGGAACAGATAAAAGTTTTATTGGATTTTTGAT
>CAYSXV010000019.1:0-18986 GCA_964435215.1 uncultured Candidatus Peribacteria bacterium
CTGTTGCATTTGATGTTAACAACAATGTTGATCATTCAACTGCACTATTACTTACAGCATTCACTGTTGGCGTTACATTTGCCCATGTCGCCGTTGGTCATGAAGTTGATATATTTCAACATGAGTCTTTTGTATATATTGTTTTTGTTGTTGGTCATGATGGTTCATTTTGTGTACCTGCTGAACAATAGACTGTAGATGCCCATGAATAATAATTTGTTCCATCGCATGAATATTGTACTGCTCATCATACTCATCAATCCGATACTGATGTTATTCAAACATCACATTGATTTGCTTCTGAAACACTACAATTACTTGTTCAGATTATTGGTCATGATGTATCTTTTGTATATGTATATGTGTTTGGTGTTGTACTTATATTTCATGCTGCATCACATTGTGATACTTTCAATGTGGTCGTCACACTGAATGTCGGTGTATTTCGTGATGTTGAACTACACGTAGGCGTAGATCAGTCTGTTGTATATTTTATTGTTCAATCTGTTGCTGTACATGTCGGTGCAATACTACTACAGAAATATTGGCTTGCTGTACAATTTGGTGCCGCTGGTGCACTTGTATCCACATTTATAGTTCCATATGGACCAGCCCAGCCGTATACTGCACTACTATTATCTACTGTATATAAATATTCATTCATTGAGGTTTCATTCCATGATTTTATTGTTGTATTCCATGTTACAGTAAGATTATTACCCGCAGCTGATGATGAACAGGAATCTAATCTAATCCATGATAATCCATCATATGGTGCTGCGTTCCAGCCTTGATTACCATCACTTCCAAATAAATAACAAGCATTTGAAGATCTAATATAATAACCATAAAAGGCTGTACTATTTCAATCTACACCATAATTAATTAATAAATGAACATAATTTATATCTTCTGCTCAATCAGGATCGGAATGAACAGATGTAAAAGTTCTTGATCCAGCACCAAACCGTCATGAAGCAGGTGATACGCTTTGATTCATACCAGTTGACGCTCTATTTGTAATTGTAAACTCTGTTGGATTTTCATCTCTAGCTCATTGATTTCAAAGAGTATCATATACATATGTCCAAGCTCTATACTGAGTTCATGGCATATCATTTAATGTCACTGAATATTGATAATTTGTACCGTTCCATGTCATAGTACCAGCATTTACTCTATCTCGACTTGTATATGGATATTTAGCAAGATAAAATAATGCATTGCTTGTATTTAAACCAGCACCAGCATCGCTCGCACTAACATAGAAAGTAACATTTGATCACTTAACTGCATTTGTTGCTGATATATCGCTAATTGTAGGTGGAGTTGTATCGACCGTAAAACATCATCAATTTGTATAAGTACCATCTTGATTTCATGCTACATCTTTTGTATGTACATAATAACAGTATCCATTATCTGGTAATGTACCTGGAATAAAATTATAACTAGTTGCTGTACTTCATATCCGAGGAGCACTAACCCATGCTCGATCACTAGTCCTATTTAAAACCATTTGATAATCTGCTATTCATGAAGGAGAATCACTTCATGCCGGCCATGAACAAGCTAGAGTTGGGGTTGTATTTGTTGTAAATAGACCATTTGCATTTACTCATCCTATAGTACAATATTCACTGACTGGTGCAGTAGGCATTGTTTTATCTAAATAATATGTAGCATTTCGCGTAGAAGTATTTCATGCTAAATCAGTTGCACATAGGTAAAGCGTAGGAGTTCAAGATGTTGTCAGATTAATTACTTGATTGTTTACATAAGATATTCAATTGGATGTACAATCAGCAGCACTAGTCCGACTATATTTTGATGTTCATGGATTGGCATCACTGACAGATAACGTAATTGCAATATCTGCAGTTTTCCAAGGAAGACCACTATTGTTAGCACTTATTGTAGGTCATGCAGTATCTAAAATAATATTGTCTGTAAAATCTGATCATAAATTTCATAAATTATCTACTCATCTTATATACACTGTTTTGGTTGCATCTCATGCATTCAATACTCGTCATGTAATTGTCAAAGTAGGATTACATGTATATGAATAAGTACTAGATGGACTTGCACTATTGCCTACATATATTGTATTTCATCATATTCACGGCGTATCATCAGGACAAGATGATATATTAAGATTGACTGTTGTACTATTTGTGTATGTAGCATTACTATTGATATAAAATAATCATCATGCTGGTGGTGTATTATCCAATGTATAGGTATAGGTATTGGGAGTGGTGCTTATATTACCTGCTGCATCACATTGTGATACTTTGAGTGTCGTGGTTACAGAAAATGCTTGATTACTTCGAGTTGAAGAGCCACATGTCGGTGTCGTTCAGTTTGTTGTATATTTTATGGTTCAGTCTGTAGGGGTACACACAACTGATACAGATCAAGAAAAATATGTACCATGTGCTGGTGTACATGTAGGCGCAGCTGGAGGTGTTGTATCTATAGTAAATGTATTTACAGTAAGTCGATTACTTGCATTACTAGCTGCATCTGTAACTCTTATCTGACAATTACTATATGTTCATGCTGCCAATGTATTGAAAGTTATAGTATTATTTGATGCAGTTGCATTGGTTGTAGCTGATGCACAAGATCAACCATATGTAATAGTTCATGCTTCATCTGAACTAAAAGTATAATCTGGAGTTGTATCATTTGTAGGACTAGGTACTGCTGTTACCTGAGCTAGTGTAGGTGGAGTTGTATCAGTTTGTTTGATGATAGTATCTGAAGCTTCTGCTCAATAATTATCTAAACCATCTAGTCATTGTACATAAAGAGTCACTACTCAATCTGGTTCAGCACTTATGTCATAACCAGTTAAATAAAGTTGTGATTCTCATACAGTATAATTATCCCGAGTAAGTCATTTAACAGATCAATATCATATCCTTACAGTTCAAGCTCATCATGTAGCTACACTAAATGGCGTATTATAAAAATCTGTACAATATAAATAAAGAGATACCATTCCTGTTGCATAAGTAGCTCAATTATTGATAGATATAGTACAATGTGATCATTCATCATCTCTATAAAAAGTTCAAGTATTGGATATAGATGCGTTAACGGCTTGATCCATCGTCTGTAATCTTACAGAAAAAGAATCCATATTTTGAAAATAATTAGTGCCGGCACCAGTAGCATAACAATAATGATATCATCAAGTAAACATATAATAAGCTGTAAATCATTGGCTACCATAATAAAGTCCACAGCCTCAAAGATCCAAAGCTGTAGTATCGGATACTCTACTCGCTACATATACAGGTTGGGATGAGCTATAATATATTCCACTAATTTTTCAACCACCATTTAAAGTTGGATTAGTTATTGTTGGATTTAATGTATCTCAGATAATCGTATCAGAGGTACCTGAATAAATCAGTCCACTATAAAATCTAGCATATACTGTCCTTAATTGATATCATGAATTGGCTGTCAATGCTGTCATAGACCAAGCATATGTAGTTGCATATGTAGCTGCTATTGAAGGAAGATAAGTACTACCATTATTTGAAAATCTCATAGTTTTGGCTCTTGGAACGCTCATTTTCAACTCAATATTTGCTGTATTTGTATAAGTTTGTTCTCATCATCAGGATACTCGTCATATAGCAAATGTTGATGATTGTCAGTAAAAAGTAAATGTTGTAAGATGATCTGTATAAAAACTACACATCAAGTTTGCATCCAATGTACAAGTAGTATCCGGACTATTGATTGATCGATTGATTCAATCTGAAGATCTATATATAGTAATAATATCTCATGGTCTTCAATCTACAATATAATTTTGCATAAAGAAATTTCATCATATAGGAAGAAGAGAAACTGATGTTGATCAGGCTTCAATAGTAGTATATATAGTACCCTCAGTAGGTAATCATGTTTCTCAGATATTACCAGCACGTGCATCCTGACTATCAATAGATGTAATTGATTTTAATTTCTTATCTCGAGTTCATCAAGATGATTTAATAGCAGTAACTGATGATCATATTGTTAATGTTCAAATTGGTTTATCTCAAACACTTGGCAAAGTAACTTTTTCTACTGAATCTAGTTTTATGACATAAGGTGAAAGTGGCATACTTGATCAATCTATTATACTAGATCATGCAAAAGTAACATCTCCAGTTATTGAAATATTTGATGTCTGTGTTGTCGGTAAAAAACATTTTCATAATGAATAAGTAAATCAATCTGCACAATTAAATAAACACTGGGCAGAACTTGCACTTGCACTATATGAATATGTTGTACTTGGTGATCGCGATGTACATGAAGATCCATTTGAGGCTCAACATGTCTGTGTTATTGATGTTGCTGTATTTGGTTTAGCACTTTCTATCAATCAAATACAAGAAGATCATTTTGTTTCTCGTTGACATGATGAATTACATCAATCTCAATTATTTGTATTACCATCATCACATACTTCTCATGCATCTACCTTACTATCTCAACATGCTGCTACAGCTATACACGAACTACCATTTCGACTATAACCAGCAGAACATGAATAATAACAATATGTCGTACTAGCGCTTGCGTTATATCAATATACTGTACTTGGTGATCGTGATGTACATGAAGATCCATTTGATACTCAACATGTCTGTGTGATCGATATTGCTGTATTTGCTTTTGAATTTGCGGGTAATCAAGAACAAGCTGATGATTTAGTTTCTCGCTGACAAGTAGAACCACATCAATCACCATTATTTGTATTGCTATCATCACATTGTTCTCATACTCATACAGTACCATTTCCACAAGTAGCTACAGCTATACACGAACTACCATTTCGATTATATCAAGCAGCACAAACATAAAAACATTCAGTAGTACTAGCAGTAGTATTGTAAGTCGGGGATCAACTTGGCGATCGTGATGTACATGAAAAGCCATCGGATGCTCAACATGTTTGAGTAATTGAACTTACTGTATTTGGAGTTGTATTTAGGATTGTTTTACAATTTACGCTCCTTGTTTCTCGTTGACATTTAGAATCACATCAATCTAAACTATTTTCATTACCGTCATCACATTGTTCTCATACTCATACAGTACCATTTCCACATATTGCAAAAACTATAACACCTCATCATGAATCAAGTTCTATATCATCTGATACTTCTGTTATAGATGCGCTATCATTAAATGCTGCATATACAGTATGCGTTCATGGATCTGGACTAGCATCTAAGACCCAATCTAAACGTGCGTTAAAGACATCTCGCTTATCTCACTCTATGCTTTTTTTTACTTCTTCTGCTGTATTTGCAACTATCATAAACTTTGGTTCTAATTTATCACAATTGGTGACTAAAGTTACGTTGGTTGTAGTTGTACTAGGTTCATCTCAGTTTATAGCAAAATCACACTTACCAGCTTCTGCAAGTGAAAAAGCAGTAAAATGCTCAGTATCAAATTTTACATAAGCTCATCATTTTCAATCATCTTGTGCTGTTACTGTAGTAATAGGAAACCAATTTATTCAATCTTCTGAATAACTTATATTTATATCTTTTCATATATATGATACATCCAATGGGACTATTATAGTCGCAACCACAGGAGAATCAGTTTTTTGATTTTTTAAATAAATTGATTCTGTCGTAGATCCCACATCAAATGCTTTGATTATTTTTTCATTTGGTTGAGATTTTTGAACTTCTATTATTGAAGATTCTTTGGGAGCTATGATAGTTCATAGATAAGATTTAGAATCAGATTTTTTTATAAATTTTGTATCTTGAGGAATCTCTACTTTTATTTGTTTATCTACTGATTCCAAAACAACAGGAGTAATCAAGTGTCAGTCATTATCAGAAAGATCTATAGATGTACTTCATTCTACCTTATCTCAAAGATCTTTATATCATTCTGCTATCAATTCATTTTTAATTATTTCAGAATCTTTTGTCGGAGAAATAATAACCTTTTTACAACCAATAGAACTATCACAATTATTATATTCTATATCATCACTTGTTAAAAATGTTTTTCATTTATTATTATCAAATTCTGCATAGACTGTATTTAATCATGATATTCAATCTATCTTCCATTTATATTCTGATTCAAAATCTAGCCAATCTGCAGCATTTAATCCATCAGCAGTATTTGAAAATCTCATACGATACAAAGATTTTTCACATTTTGTTTTCAATATAACATCTATTTTATCAGTTGATTTTTCGTCGTCATTGATATCGAAAGAACATTCTTTTTTACCTATACTAAATTGAGTGAAATGATTTGTCTGGAATTGAATATATGTTATTCCACTATTTTCTTTTACTTCAGTAGTTCAAACTTTATTCCAATTTATTCAATCATTAGAATAATTTATTATTATTTCACTTCATACCTCATATCATATAATAGGTACTATAATATTTACTTTTTGTGAAGCTCAAGCACTATTTTCAATAAGTAATTTTTCTTTGTCTGATCATATTTTAAATGCTTTAATAATTGTTTGATTTGATATATTTGAGTTTAAAGATGATATGGAAATACTTTTTGGTCAAGAAATAGTTCATGTATAATTTGATCAGTCTTCTTTTTTGATTTTTGTATTCTGTGATAATTCCACTGTTGTCTGATCATCTACTGATTCCATTGAAATTGAAATTGGTACATTTCATTTACTCAAAGAAAAATTTAGTGGCTTGGTACCTACCAGATTACCAGATGTTTCTACATATCAGTTTGTAATCATAATCTGTTTTACTATTTCTGAGTTTCTTGTCTTTGGGAAAATTACTGGATTGTTTTGTGCGTTTGAATCTTCATATCTATAATCGATAGTCAATTGTGGAATATTTTCAATGTATCCATTTTCCTTGGAAGCTATATCTATAGAATCAGTATCAGTAATAAAAACAAATCATTTATTAAATTCTGGAAAACTTATATATTCTTTTAATGATTCAATTCAGTATTTATTAAATTCGAATTTTTTAGTAGTATCTTTTTTGTCAAAAGAAATCTTATCTATCAAATAACCCTCATCATAATCTGACCATGCAACCAATCCCTCTCAACCACTTCGTTGTATATCTGGATATGATAGATGAGTATAATTTGGTTCACCATAAATAGGCACAACTCAATTTGAATTTCATTCTACCCGATTATTATTCAAAATTTTCATCATAGTGACTGTATCAGATTTTCATCATTTTTTACTGAGCCTTATAGATGCTTTCAAAATATCAGATGATTGTGGTAGATCTCAAAGATTAAATTTCACAAGAAATTTTGATCAATTATCATCTGCAATCAAATAAGGAGATACTCAATAATTTTTTCATTTATCATTTTCATTTCAATTTATGTAAGTATCGTATTCTGGGAATAGATTAATAGATTTTGTCTTATATAATTTTATTTCTGAAATATTATTTTGGAAGTCTTCCATATAAACTCAGAATCATAAGTAGCCATAAAATTTAATTTGAGATACTGTATTGTCTGATGTATCGATAAATATTCAATAATTATTTCATGTATGATATCATCATATTCAGTCGTCTTCACCATAAAATTTAATATTATCTATGATAATATTTTTTCACTGAGAAATTTTTATATTTGCTCATTTTGTTTTGCTAGTAAATAATTTTACATTTTGATCTAATCACACAAAAGCTATACATGAACCTGTTATATCTATCATATAGCTTGATACATAATCTCAATCATCAAGCAAATAAATAGAATTGGAAGATAAATCTCTAGGAATAGTATCCTCTCATGGTTGTATATGAATGATTGATATATCTCAAGTTTTACAATTGTTTTTATCTCGTTTAGAAGTATAGGCACTATTTTTTCAGTAATAAGTATTTATAATATCTTGGTCTCAAATACTATTTACAAGAAAATCTAAATCTGATCAATCTGTTTTATCTAATCAGAAATCTGCACATATCGATGGTTCTCATATACAAGAATATCAAGCTTCTATAAATCAATTACCATCACAACCATCTTTATTTTCGAGATTGCCATCATCACACATTTCGTAAGGTTTTTCTATGCTTCAATTTCACAAGCTATAATTATAATCTCACTGCGCAATTGTAAAATTTAAAGTAAGACCTATCGTTGAAAAATATACCAAAAATAATTTGATAATTCAAAATGAAAGCAATGATCATCGAAAATACTTCTTATGATGTTTACCTAGGTGTTTAGCTACTTTTACAGTATGATTAATTATAGGATGTTGATTTTCTCATAAAAGGAAAAAATTCAAAATGCGTAATTTTGATTGTGAATTGCCTCTATTTATGAATAGGTTTGTTACTAATAGTTTAATTTTCTGGATCATAACCTGATAGATAACTAAAGTAATAGAGGCTTTTGTTAGTTTCTACATATTCAATTATATACACAAAAATAAACTAGTCAAAAAACATATATATATATAATCAATATCATTTGACATTTGTTACAATAATTATACAAATAAATTTAGATTAAATACCGCTTTTGAACGGGTATTTTTAGAATTATTTTATTTACTACAATTTCAATGATGCCATATATATATGTTAAAGTAAATAAATCTGATAAAAAATATTATTAAAGTACAAAAATAAATAATTATATGAAAATTTTATGAGAATTTTTTTGCTAATGAAATCACATCACAAATCATTAAAAATTTAAAGAAGATATCGTGGATAATAAAAAAACCCCAGAGGGTAATTACTCCTCTAGGGTTCTGGTCATAGCAGCTACAAAGAAACCGGGCCAGGTGGCTTGTGTACTGCTCTATGCACATATGATAAGAATATGACCAGCAATATGAAAATAACGCAAGACACTAATAAACGATGTCGTACGTTATGTTTCCAGAATATGAATCTGGGGCTTGTGATTCAGGAACATCAACCTTTAACCAAGGCTTGCTACCGTACACTCCACCAGGACACATAAATGGTATGTCAGATAAATCTCTCTTGATATACGTTGTTGCAGAAGGCACATTTACGTAACCAGAAAGATTTCAAACGACATAAATAGAATTAGTAGACCATCCACTAATTGTATTTATACCGATTGATTTTAAGTATATTTGAGATCATGATATAACATTGTTAATATTATTTGCGCCTATTAAATTTGATGGTAATATAATAGTTGTATACCATCCAGTATTTCATTTCCAATCACTAACAGAAAAATCTCAATCAGACTGTCATGATAGAGTATGACCGATTAAAGATACTTGCATCTGTCATAAATCTACTGGAGATGCTGATATATTTGAGATAGGATTTGGCAAAGTAATTGTATTTGTTCTTGTAATTCAAGATGAATTGGACGCTAAATCTGATACATATCATGAATAAATATAATTTCATCATGTAACTACACAACTATAATTACTAGAATATAATCGTTTTCATGTATCTATGGCTGATAGATTTGATCTATAAAGTTGAGATATATCTTGCTGCGATAGTTGACGATTGTAAATAAATAATTCATCTATAAATCAACTATATCTTTTTTCATTGGATCAATCGTTATTTTCTTTTCATATATAAAACAAATCCAATGATGAATTGGAACTCAATGACTGAGTAGAAATCAGACTAGAATTTTTATAAAGACTGACGCTAGTTCAGCTTCTAACGATTGAAATATAGGTCCAGGTATTTAATGATATATTTGCATTGAATGAAACTGAATTATTTTGTGATGGAGTATAAATTATATTTGATCAACTTATATATAATCCATTTACTCATGACATCTGTCACAAAACTACTCAAGTATTGCTACTAGGTTTTAACCAAACATTTATAGAATGTGTAGTACCCAAACTTATTCATACTCCATTGTCTATAAATATATATTTATTATTTGTTCCGTCAAAACCATATGCTCAGTTCCATACTCAGCTGGCTGTTCGTTGAGCTCATCATAAAACTGTTCAATTTTTTCAATATTGTGAAAAATCTCTTACATATGTTCAGCTTTCTCATAGCGATGTAAGTTTATCAAAATTATACATAAGCAATAGACCACTATCATATATATCGTAAACAATTCAGCTGTAAGTATAATCAAAATTTCCGATTCAATTATCATCATATAGTTGCAACTGAGTCATGAAATTATTTCAATTGATAATAGATCAGCTTGATGGGTTATTTCATGTAAAGATAATATCTGGCAAAGTTGTATCGAGCGTAATTGTTTTATTTATTTCATTTGTTGTATTTCAGAGTCAATCATTAAACAAAACATATACAGTTTTTAGTCCAGTTCATACTGTCAAGTTGTGTCAAACTGTAGATGTACACGTTGTCCAGTTGGATGGATTTGATGAGTTACCATAAGCTATTTTAATATTTGAAATTCATGTGTCTGTAGGACATGTCACATTCAAAGTGATTGATGTAGTATTTGTATATGATGTATTATTGTTGATGGTAAACGATCATCATGTTGGTGAGGTTGCATCGTAAATATATGTTCATGTTGCAGAATATCATGTAGAAGTATTAATTCATTTTATACTAAATCTAATATTTAAATCTGCTCATCAGACTATACCTGTCTTGTAACAATATCATGATGTTGTATTTCATGAATATAATGCCGATGCTCGATTACTTCATGTCGTATACATACATGTTCATGTATTTAATCAACCATTAGTATCTACCACATCAGCTCTAACATCTATAGTTCAGTTATAGTATAATGTAGATCAATTATTTCATGTAGATCACAAACTTATATATCATGTAGATAGGCCTGGTATCGAATCAGAAGCTAATCCCAAATCATATGTAATAAATACACCTGTGTTAAATCAAAGACTAGATCATGTTATTGTAGATAAATCTAAGTAGTAAACTGGTTTTATTTGGAATGGTATATATTGACCATAAGTATACGTCATACCAAATCATGTTGTAGCATCTGCTCGTCAAGTGATATAACTTTTTGTATTACAAGTACCAGACAATAAACTTATTCAATTATTTGGATTGATGACGCGTTCACATGACATGCTTCATGCTGTAGTAGTATAAGATCAATTTGATCGTCACATCAATCAATCAGTTCATCATGTCAATACTGAATCACTTAAATTTGTTCAACCATAATTTGAAGTAGTATTGTATCAGAAAGTCAGTGTTCAATAATATCTATTTGTATTTCATCGCTGTTCTATCCGTAGTCAAATATCATTATTATAAGATCGTATATTGTTCAAAATATTATTGGAACTATTTGCTAATAATAATCACTCTTTTTTATTATTATAAAAATATGAATTACTGATAAGATTATATCAGTTGAAATCTATATATAATCAAGCTCAATTATTATTAAAAGATGCTACATTGTTGAATGCATTATACTTGGATTCATATCTTGTAAATATTCAATTAGATATATTATTATAAAATTTAGAATTATTAACTGTGATATATCATAAATTTTCTATCGACATACCTTGACCTCAGTTATTATATGACTGAGAATTATCAACTATCATGCTTTTTATTCATGTTCATGAAGATTTGAAATAGAAACCATTACCTGTATTTTTATGACTTCTAAGATTATTTATATATACCGTCGCGTTTAATCACATTTGTTGGAAAAATATTCATGCATCACTATTGGAATACATTATTTCTGTATTATTTATTGTTATTCACAATACTGCATTTTGAGAAAATATTCAATAATTATTTATAGCATGTGTTGATCCGCTTATTATATTTTTTCAATCAATATTTATATTATCTATAACTACTCCAGTATATCCATCAACATATATCATACTTCATGGTCGTCAACTTGGCTGAGAATCACTATAAAGAGTCACATCTCATTTTCATATTATAGCTGAACAAGTAGATGGTTTAATCTGCGTAGTTTTGACGTGTCATCAAGATAAGAGTAAATATATAGTATTTGCAGCTAATGTTTCTGGTATAATATCTATTCCAGAATTATTATAATTTTGTACAGTTATTAATGAAATAGCAGATGGATTACAATTTCCACTCCAATATTTATTGTAAGCTGTCTTATCATTTATTGTATTTCAATACACGGCCTGTATTATATCTATATTTGTAGGATTTGTATTCCAAAAAGTCTGATCAATAAAATTATTATTATTCCATCAAGTAGATTCATTTAATGTAATAGTATCAGAATAATCTGCAGATATATTTCCAAAGCTATCTTGAGTTCTCATATAAACTGTCTTGGTTCAGGTTAATTCTGATAGAGTATATGATTGAGTAGTTGTACATGATATTCGTGATCAGTATGTTCATGTTGTATCGCCATATGATATCTGAGCTCATC
This sequence comes from uncultured Candidatus Peribacteria bacterium, assembly GCA_964435215.1. Taxonomy (GTDB): domain Bacteria; phylum Patescibacteriota; class Gracilibacteria; order Absconditabacterales; family Absconditicoccaceae; genus UBA6263. The sequence continues at coordinate 12,412 of CAYSXV010000019.1, forward strand.
ATACTCATATATCTTTAGGACAACCTATATTAAGATTCACATTGACTGAATCTGTATATACAGCATCATTATTTATTTTAAATAAATTTGTTGGTATTTTGGCTATGAAAATATTTTCACCATTGAGACCAGTCAATATAATTGAACCAAAAGTCGCCGATCCATTAAAAGATCATACCACATAACTATTTCAAATGCTATCTACGGCCACTCAAGCTGCTAAATCTTGACCTAGACCTCATCAGTCAGCAATATTTAAATACAATCATGTCGATGATATTTTAATGGCAAATATATTTGGTTGACGATTTGTATTTGTTAATTTTGTTGTTCAAAAAGTCATGTCTGATTCAAAACTTCAAACCACATTTACGTTTCAGATATTATCTACAGCTATTCAAGCCCCTCGATCTTTTTCTGAACCCATTCATTGAATCGTCCGTAAATATGATCCAGTTGAAGATAATTTAGATATAAATATATCTCATCGATTACTACTTGTTAATTCTGTTGTTCAAAAAGTTGCCGTTTGTTCAAAATCTCAGACCATATAAATATTTCATCAGCTATCTACTGATACTCATCTAGAATAATCTTGACCTAGACCTCATCATTTTACTGCTCGTAAATATGCTCATGTAGATGATATTTTAGATACAAAAGAATCAACTCAGCCACTACTAAATAATACCGTTGATCCAAAATATCATGTTAATGTAAAATTTCATACTACATAACTATTTCATCAACTATCTACTGATACTCAAGCTCCTCGATCTCAATCTATACCTCATCATTTTACTGCTCGTGAATATGCTCATGTTGATGATATTTTAGCTATAAATACATCATTAAATCAACTACTTACCAGTGTAGTTCATCAGAAATATCATGTTCATGCAAAATTTCATACTATATAACTATTTCATCAACTATCTACTGATACTCAAGCCGCTCAATCGTCATCTATACTTCATCATTTTACCGCTCGTAAATATGCTCATGTAGATGATATTTTAGATACAAATACATCATTAAATCAACTACTTACCAATGTAGTTCATCAGAAATATCATGTTCATACAAAGGTTCAAACCACATAACTATTTCATCAACTATCTACTGATACTCATGCTGCTCGATCGTCGTCTAAACCTCATCATTTTACTGTTCGTAAATATACTCATGTCGATGATATTTTAGTTATAAAAATATCCTTTAATCAACTACTTACCAATGTAGTTGATCAGAAATATCATGTTCATGCAAAATTTCATACTATATAACTATTTCATCAACTATCTACTGATACTCAAGCTGCTTGGCCTTGATATCATCATTCTAATCCTCGTTGATAGTAAATATTTGGCGAATATATATCGTAAATATAAGTAGATCGTTCAGAATATCATATTAAATCTTGATTAGAATAATCTGACATAGAAAATCAAATATTTAAATCTGATCATCAGACTATACCTGTCTTATAACAATATCATGTATTACTTGTTCATGAATATAAGGTCGCATATCGATTACTAGCATCTATTGTATACATACATGTTCATGTATTTAACCCACCAGCATCAGTTACATCAGCTTTTATATCTATAGTTCATTTGTAATAATAATTTGGTGAATTGTATCATGTCGCTCAGCTAAATATATATCATGTTGAAAATATAGGAGTTATAATATCCAAACCAGTAAAGACCTGAGCTGCAAAATAAGTTAATCCACTTGAAGTAAAAGAAACATACTTGTTGGAATTTATAGTTTCTATATTACCGGTCTTGATATATGTCCAGTTTACTCAAGTATATGACTTATATATATTAGCAAAAGTCTGACTGTCTGCAGATAGTCATGTAATAGGTAATAAGATAATAGCTGAGAGATACCTTCAATCAAAATCAGTCAACTCGAGTCATGTCGATAATCCAAATGATATAACTCATTTCACTCCAGTTAATCATGTAGCAGATCATGTAGATAGATTGGAAACTTGAAGAATTCAGTTGTATGAATAACGAGTACCATTGGCTGTTATAGATCATGATCTGATAATAGAATACTTTGGTAAATATACTTCAGCTACTAATTTTCATGTAGATTGCAAAACTATAGGCTTATATGTTTTTCAGTTTGTTTTCTGAAAATTTAAATATCAGCTTCAGACAAGAGTATCTGCTGGCACAGAATATAATGCTCCAGCTCACTCAGTATATCACTTTGATAAAAGATAATTTCTTATATCCCAAAATCATTCTCAAACATGATATCCACTATCCATAAATAATCCTGATGAATTATATCTTGGTATAGTTCAGTTCATTGTATATGGCGTATTTTGCAACAGTGTTCCAGTTGAGAAATTTAAGAAATCTACAAATCCAGAAAATGTAGTTCTAGATGATCTCACAGTACAAGAACCTGTAAAATAATAAGTTCAATTAACAGTTTTGGGAATTGTAACAGAGTTACATCATGTTGTTCATACTGTCGTCAAAGCTCAAGTAGTAGCTCATGAAAATGCATTTATAACTCATGTTACTGCTCAAGCTGGCAATGTATTTGCACTATTTCAATACATTTTTAAAGTATTGTAGAACCTATTGTTGGTTGAAAGAAGTGTATACCATCAGGTTGATCCGTTGTTAAATGATTGGACATCCTTGATTATCATATTACTAGCGGCGCTAGTTGCTCTTGTGATAGATAATCAGTATGTATTGTTATTATAGATTTGAGAGTTTGTTAGTATATTTGCATTTCAGTTGTATAGGAATATTCAAGGTCAATCATTATTAAAAGCCTGAATATTATTTAATGCACCAGAGTTTCAGATATAGTAAATTCATCATGCAGAATTGTTGAAGAAGGAAGATGCATTTATATCTACGTATGTTGAAGTCGCTGCTCAGTAGAATCCATAATTAGCATTGGAATGAGATTTTATACCATTGAACAACGTACGCGTAGGAGCAGTCAAAGTATATATACCATGAGATGCATGTTGTTGCGTTTCTATGTTATTATACGTGGAATTAGTAGGTGAAGTAAGTCTCATTCAGTTGCTATTTTTGGAGGTATGTACTCATCCAGTACCATTTAAATATCAATGGAAACTTAAGTTATCATATATGATATTACTTCTACCCGAACTAGCAAATATAGAAACAAGACTGGTTGTAGAATATAATCTAACAGTTCATTTACCTATGATTGCGGTACAGTTTCATGCTAGAGTTCTTGCTGCAGAAAATATATATGAACCAGAGTTTAGTACATAAACTGTATTGGCTGCTGGTATGGGCATAGAGTTTAATCCACTCACAGAATATGGTTGTACATAAACTACATTGAAAGTCAGACAATTTGCAGACCGGTGAGAATTATAAATTGTCTTGTCGAACAACGAAATTCCATAAAGTGCTTTTATAATATCTCAAGTACTAGGATTGGAATCTCGGAAGCTATCATCTAGAAATTTCATATTATTCCATGTAATGGTTCATACAGCAAATGTTGTGAAATGATTTGTCTGGAATACAGCATAGTTTATACCACTTATAGAAGTAATTTGAGTAGTTGTAAGATACTTTCGATTTGTTCAATTTTCTGAATAGTTTATCTGCACACTTGTTCACACTGCCAATCACGAAGTAGGTATTTTTACAGTAGCATAAGCATCTGCTCAAGATCAATCATAAAGGAATATACTCTGATTGTTTGGTCAGATTTTAGTATATTTATTTGGACGGAAAAATTTTATATTTGTTGCTCATGTAGTATTTTGAGGTATATCCAAAATACCTGTATAATTTATTCAACTTTTTGTCTTAATAAATATTCATTCTGGTAGCTGTACTTCTATATTTGTATTACCAGTAGATAATATATTTACTGGTGCGTTTATTTCTCAGCTAAAATCTCATACATCTAAAGAACCACTTCAAATCATTTTTCAATTTATATCTTCAGTATATCATCTTAATCTCAGTTTATTTTTAAATGCCAACTTTTTATCGGATGCCATATCCATAATCTTGAACTGATCTTGATTATCATCAGCAATTATTCATGTGCTAATTGTTCATGTAATTATTTCTCAGCTGGATATAGATCAAGTAAGAATATCTTTAAATTGTTTAGGTCATTTTGTAATAGATTTATCTATCTTATCTCAGATATTTCATTTTATATTTCTTCAAGTGAGTTGCTCCAATATTCATGTTGTGACCAAAGTTCAAGTGAAATCTAGATCTCATGTCAGTACCAAACCTACTCATGAAGCTTGTATTCACGATTGATTCAATCAACTCAATAGAGCTTGTATTCAAGTATCGATCAAAGCTCAAGTCTGAATCGAAGTTCAAGTTAAGCTTAAGTTTCAAGTTTGGACTGAGTTTTTACCAACTATTGCAAACTGACCAAATGTATCTGTAATAAATTTTAAATTTATTCATGAATCGATATCCGATATGTTGAATGACTCTATGCTAGTCCAGACCTGTCAATCAAACGAATGATACAATGATAAACTTTGGCTTCAGCTTATATAATCCAATAAAACACTGACTGAAAAATCTTTTTGATTATATTCTGAATCTTGTGTTTTGATAAAGTTTTGATCGGATCATATTTTGAATGCAGATAATATATCTTGTCATGAAAAGCTATTTTGAATCTGAGATATAGAAATCGTTTTGGGTCATAATAATATTCATGTGAAATTTTCTCAGCTTTGATTTACTATTTTTGTACCTGATGATATGCGTAGTCTGATTTTGTAGTCTATAGAATATATATCTATTCTTTCTGGGAATATTGAATTTTGGAAAAGATTAAATGGTCTGAATCATTGTCGGATATTTCAAGTAAAGATGTATCCATTTCAAGAAAGTAAAAGCTGGATATCATCTCATGTAAATTCTATAGGCAATATAATAGGTGCATTGACCTCATTTGATAATTCACCACTAAGTAATGAGTCGAATCTAGATACATCCCATATATTGTTCTGGAAATTTTCCATATAAATAGAGAATCATATCGTGTCGTATGAACTGATATTTGATATAGCGTTGTCTGGACTGGAAATGAAAATTCAATAATTATTTCATGAATGTATTATTCATGTCGAAGATCTAGATCAGTTTAAAGACAGGTTATAAATTATATTATTTTGTCATGATGATATTTTTATATTAGCTCATTTATTTACTGTTGTATGTAGCACTACTCAAGATTCTAATCATATCAAAGCAGTACAATCATTTTCGACATTTATCATGTATTTGCTATCGTAGCTTCCGGACTCGAGTAAATACAGAGTATTTGCAGCTAAGAAATTTGGAATTGTATTGTATCATGATTGTAGACGAACTATATTTAGATCTCCGAGTATACATTTATTATTTTGTCGATTGCTTGTAAATTCACTTCAAGAGCCATAAAAATAATTTACCAAATCAATATTATCCAAATCTGATAATTTATTTTCGATCGGTAATATCTCTCATGTTACAATCAAAGTTCAGGTTTCAATCCACTCTGGCATAGATTCCAATATTCAAGTTTCAATAATATTTCAAATAAATTCTAAATTTCAAGTTTGGACTAAATCTCATGTTTGAACTAAGTTTGGTGTAGAATCTAAAGCGATAGAACAGATAGATGGTTCTCATATACAAGTTGATCATATTTCTATATTTCATAAACTATCACAACCATCTAAATTTTTTAGATTTGAATCATCACATTGTTCGTATTGAGATATGATGCCATCTCAGATAAAATATTGATTATTTGTTTCCTGTGCAAATGTTCATCATCCTACCGTAGTCAATAAAGTAACCAAAACTTTTACAAATAAGAATCATATAGCTGATCAGAATATATATTTTTTATGATGTTTACGTACGTGATGAACTGCTTTTTGAGTATGATGATGATAAATTATATTATTTTGTATAAACGAAAAAAAGTTTGAAATTGCGAATTTCGTATGCTTTGATCTAGTACCAAAAAACGTATCCCTATAAGAATAATTTGATTTGAGGTTGAAAAACCTCTCGAATCCCTGGCCCATAAATTATTGGATTTGTTTGATAATAATAGACATTAACTGTCTTTTAAGTGACGTGTATTGAATTTTTTTTGATTTCAATTTTTCATATACTAAACACAATACAATAGTAATTATAAAGGTTAAAATAAATTAGTCAAAAAAGGCTATTTTTTGATAATAAAATGACTTTCCATTTTATTATTTTATGATATAATTTGTGTCGGTATTTAGGTTCTTTATAAGCTAGATTTGAGAGCTTTTTTTTATAAAAAATTTTTAGCATATTCTAGGAATTATTTTTATCTGTATTTTTTGATAAATTAGTATATATTTATTTCAATTTTTTACATCAATTGGTCATTGCGAGCGTATGCGAAGCAATCTTAGTTTATTATCAAAAGATTGCCGCGTCGTCGTTTCACTCCTCCTCGCAATGACAGGCACTAAGTCATTGCGAGCGTATGCGAAGCAATCTTAGTTTATTATCAAAAGATTGCCGCGT
>CAYSXV010000020.1:0-16545 GCA_964435215.1 uncultured Candidatus Peribacteria bacterium
ACTTGCGGTACTAGTACTCTTCGCACAAGCATATATTACAAGTTCTCTCGAACCAGAATCAGTTAACTCTGGCACAAATTTTGCTTTTACTAGCATAATGGTATTAACAGTACTGATTCTTATTTCTTTCATTTCACTTCAAGTAAGTATTGATAAAAAATATTTAAGAATTAAATTTGGTTACTGAATTTATAAAAAAAAGTTTTTACTAAATGATATACTATCGGCTAAAACAGTAAAGAATCATTGGTATTATGGATGGGGAATAAAAGTATGGTTCCGACCAAAGATGCGAATCTACAGCATCTCCGGTTTTGACGCAGTTGAAATAAAGCTCAAAAATAATAAAATCTATAGAATAGGTACTGATGAAGCTAAAAAATTGGAACAATCAATTCTTCAATCAAGCAAGTAAATAGAAGGCAAAATAATATTTTAATTAAGATAATTCATGCAAAAACATATAGTTTTCGATTTAGATTGAACAATAGCTGACACACAGAAAATTCATCAACAAATTGAATCTGATTTTCTAAAATTAAAATGATATACCATTATACCTGAAACAATTTGAGTGAAATATGCATGAAGATCTCCTCAAGAATGGATACCTGAATTATTAAAATCTGAAAACATATTTTTTAATCAGTTTGATATAGATAAATTTGTACATAACAAAGACAATATAGTGATAGAACTCTTACAAAAATGAAAAATAGAATTGATGCCATATGCTTTAGAAATACTACAATATCTACATAATAAAAATTATAAAATCTGACTTGCATCATGAGCATGTAGAGAATTTATCAATCAGTTTATAAAATATTTTTGATTTGAAAACATTATCATAGCAAGCACTAGTGCAAATGAAGTAGAAAAAAAGAAACCACATCCAGATGTTTTTTTAAATTCCTTTAATCAGATAGAAAAACTCTACGGGAAACCAGATATTATTTACGTAATCTGAGATTGATGGTCAGATATGGAATGATGATATAAATATTGAGCTAAAACCATTCGATTAAATTATTGTAACAAAACAAAATTAAATGATATATATTGTAATTTTGAAATAAAATTATTAAAAGAATTACAAGATATTTTATAATTAAAATATAATATGATTTGAACAACAGATTTAATAGGATATTCAGCAACTGCCGTTTGAACGTTTTTGATGTTACCTCAGGTAATTAAATCTTTCAAAACCAAAAACATGAAGGATATTTCTCTATTGATGACTATAATGTATGTGTGAAATTGTGCTTTACGACTAATATATGGAATATTATTGAATTCTATTCCAATGACATTATGTAATTCTATTGGTTTAATAATATGAGTACTACAAACAATATTAAAATTTAAATACAAATAAAAAAACTGACTTAGAGTCAGTTTTTATTTTTTATTTATCATATTCTACTTCCAATTTAATTTTTTCTGGTACCAAAGCCTTAGGAACTATAATTTCTAATGTATTATTTGACGTTAATTTGCTATGAATTTTATCAAAATACACCTGAGGTGGTAAATCTATAACTTGATCAATATCTCATCGATAACACTCTTCTTTTATAGGTATCAAATTATCTTTTACTTGAGACTTTGATCTTTTTCAAGTAATTATAAGTCTGTAATCTTTTATATTAAGCTTAATACTGTCTTTTTCTACTCATCAAAGAGGCATTAGAATAACTATCTCTTGTGGAGACTCATAAACATCATAAGGAATATTTGGTTTAACCTGTTCTTTTTTTTGCATTAATTATTTTAAAAAAAATTAAACTTGATTTAGAATAAACATAAATATAATATTTTCAACTAGATAAAATAATCTCAATTATTCTCTTTTTGCTATCTCAGAATATCAATATTTTTTAAGTTTAATCAATAGATTTATAATATTTTTCAAATTAAATATTATTCATTCAGTTGCAATTTCAGTATAATATTTATTTTTTCTGAGAAATAATTTTCATCTATTATATATCCTCATATGAGCACAAAAGTCTTTTATATTAACATATAAATCTATCAGACAATGTACAACATCTGGAGACAAATATTCAGAATGTCTCATATCCAAATATTGCCATATTTCAAAAGATCTTTCTTCAAAATAAACAATATTATCTTTATCACTAAATCTTTTACTCAAAGCTTTTAATAATATTTGGGGTGTTGTTTTATATAACTCTTCAAGTTTAAGTTCTCTTTGATTTCTTATCTGTTTTTCAAGATTATCTATATCTAGTTTATTATTTTCAACATCTGGATTAAAATCAAATATACGAGATAAAATATTCTCTCTCAATCTATTTATATTTCTAGAAATTAAATAATCTATTTCATCTTTTACTATTTTCCATTTTATCCTATTAGAATGATTGATTATATAATCAATTAATATAACCGTAAAAACAGTTCATATAGCTTCAGCAATCAAATTTAATCATAAATCTGAAGAAAATATCCATATAAAAAAAGATAGTATCAAAAACAAAAAAACCGTCAAATAAACAAGATTAATATCATTTAATTTTTTATACATAATTATCATTTATTTAAATTTCATATCAAATAATATTTGATATCATTTCTTTTTTCTCTTCTGGTCTAGGTATAAAATAAAGTGTAATTTCTCAAAAATTATCAGAATCTCACTCTGATAAAAATATCAAATCTCAATTATTGAAAACACTATATAAAAAATACCTTTTCCTTACAGAAATTGTTTTTATTTTATCTACATCTACTGTTGCCATATCCCTCTTAAATATACCAGTTTGATTAAACATAATCAATGATTTGGGAGTAACTAGAGCAAAATCCATATAATAATCTATAAAGTGTTTTATAACTGGTCAAGCAAAAGTAAGCAAGACAAAAACAACACCAATTATAATATAAAGGGTATATTTGGTTTGTGATGCTCAGAATATTCGATTACTAACTACAATAGTAACTATCATAATTATAATAGATCATAATAGTTTAGGAAAAACTTTTTCAAACAAAAAAAGCCAACTTTTATTCAAAAGCACAACTTTATCTACACCATATTGATTTTGATGCTCTTTGAATGTCCTTTGTCTAAGTTTAGTATCAAAACTTGAAAAAATTTTCATCTATATTATTTTATTCTAAAATAATTTGAAATCTGGAATAATTCTAACATAAACTTTTCAAATCAAATAATTATTTGGTACTGTATAATTTGCTCATTCAAAACAACCCAATCCAAAACAACAAAGCGAATCAGTAGAGAATCATCTATTATCTCACATTACAAAAAGTCAGCTTTCAATTTTAAATTCTGATTTACCACATCTAGCTTCAGTAGTGACATATTCTGGTAGATAATCTTCTTGTAATTTTTTACAATCTAGAGCAGATCAACTATTACAAATATATATTCCTCAATCGTGAATCTTTACTGTTTCTCATGGGAGTCATATAATCCTTTTTATATAAGGTACTGTTTTACCAGGAGGAACAAAAACAACAACATCACCTCTATTTAATTGTCAAAATCTAGGCGTAATCTTATCTACTACGATAAAATTACTTTCTTCAAAGGTCGGAGACATACTAGATCATACAACAGTATATGGATTGGCTATAAAAAATCTTATAAACAAAACTATACCTCAAACAAAAACCAAAAACGCAAATAAATCAAAAACATCAGCCAAAAAATTTTCTATTCCTCACTTATTAAATTTCATCAATCAAAATATTTAATATAAATAATTTTTAATACATAAAAACAAATAATAATAGATTTGGTTATAATCTATTAATTTTTAATTTGTTTAGTTTTTTACAAAACAAAACTAAAATGGTACTTCTTCATCGTCAGGGATCGGATGTTCTACGTCAGCAGGATATCAAGGTTCATCTCAAGCTTGGCCTTTTGTATCCAAGAATATGAAATTATCAACAATAACCTCTGTAGAGAATCTTTCATTTCATTCGCTGTCTTGTCGTTTTCTAGTTCTTAGTCTTCATTCGATATAAACCCTTTTTCATTTAGTCAAATACTTTCACAAAACTTCTGCTCACTTACCATAAGCTACACATCTATGATACTCTGCGTCTTCCAATAGATTACCATCTCTATTTTTAAACTTTCTGTTTGTTGCAACTGTAAAGTTTGCAACTGGAGTACCACTACTTTCAATGCTTTTAACCTGTAAATTATTGGTAGCTCTACCAATAAGCATTACTTTATTCAAATCCATCTTCATAAATATAACGTATAAAAACGATGAATATAACACACTCATCATATTGAGTAATAACAAAACTTTTCCAAAAATCAATTGATTTTAGGCTGATTTTTGTTATATGTTTCTCTGCAAATATTTTTTTGTATAAAAATAATTTTGAATTCTAAATTATAAATTCTGAATTAATAAAATGCCCAGATGATGGAATTGGTAGACATGCTAGACTCAAAATCTGGTGTCTGTAAGGACGTGGGGGTTCGAGTCCCCCTCTGGGTAAAATTAAAAAACTGCAACAAAATGCAGATTTTTTTTATAAAAAAATTAATCTATTTCTTTACATAATTTATTTATAAATATTCTAATATAAGTATTTAATGATTGTAAGTTTTCACATCATGTAAGATCAAAATCATATTTTCCATCAAACATATGATTAACCTTATCTTTAAATAATTTCAAATCTTGCAATGAATTTTTATGTCTTTCTATAATAGAAATCTGTTCATTTTGTTTAAAGATTTTATATCATTGAGATTCTTTAATAATCAAAAACATATTTCTAATAAAATTAATTACCTCTTGTTGTATGGTAGATTCTAAAATATTTTTTACTACGTCGTCAATTGATATATTATCAAATATTTTATTATCTTTATTCTTTATAATTTCTTTCTTGATTTCATTTTCATACCTAGACAAATCTAATTTTTTTAAAACCCAAATATCTTTTCTTATATTCCAAGCAATAGATGATAGAGTTTTAGTCGGCGATATAATGGCGACAATATCTTGTTTTAATTTTTTTGGTTTATCAAAACCTTTTTCTATAGCAAATTGTTTAATTTCTTTTTTAGAAAGTTTATATAGCTTACTTGGAAGCATTGTCTGTACAATTTCTCTTGTATCATATATTCAAGCCTGCATTCTTGCACTAGCCCAAATTCTAGGATCTCAATGTATTTCTTTTTTTTCTTCATCAATATCAATTACTGATTTATATCCCGTGGTAATGATTTTATCATCTGGCGATTTCATAATTAATATTTTTCGTAATTCTCATATAGTATCAGGCTTTTCTTTATATCATTGTTTCAATGCATGACTAAGAACAAAAGGTAAGCTAGCGGTTACTGTAGGATATCCATTTTTATATAAAAATCAGTCTTGTTGTATTTTATCAAGATTATTTTCAGGTGTAGTATGCATAATATAAGGTACATTCTTCATAAACCAGACAAATACTTTATAAAATTTTACTAATAATATATAAGTTCCATATTTCAATTATCATTTTCCACAACTGCAGTACATGAGATTACCCAGTCTCAACAATTTATACAATCGATACCATCTACAAGTCTATGATCAGGTAAATGATAATGTCAGAATATAATTCAATCAAAATTTCTTTTTTTTGTCCATTTGGCAATTTTTCTATAAAGCATTGCTTTGGGAAATAATATCTTTTTAAAAAATCTTTTAATTCTTTCTGATGGTGGTATAGATGTACTATTTTTATTAATAAACAAAGATTCTATCAAATAAATCATAGTATACATCAGATTCATAAATTTCGCTAAACTAGGTAGATGACTACATACAAAATCAAATCTATCTCAGTGACAAATATAATATTTTTTACCATCTCATGCAGTATATATCATATCGTTTACTATACTGACATCATATAGATGAATATGCTCCAAGTGTCTTATAAATTTATCATGATTACCTTTTATATATACGAGCTTCACTCAATTTTCCGCAAATTTGATTATATAATTCATAAATTTAGTTTCTCTCTCTGTCCATCTTCATAATATTCCCAATTGCCAAAAATCTATATAATCTCAGTTAATTATGAGTTTATCAAATTTTATACTATTCAAAAAATCCATCAACCTATCTACTTTAGATACTGGCTTACCCAAATGTATATCAGATAATATTACTGTTTTATATTTTTTTACCATAACAGTAAACAAAAGTTAATTTAAAACATATATAAAATTATACTTCAAAACATCATTAAAGTCAAATTTTGAATTTTCCTTGCTTTCAAAATTTTATTAAATATTCTCATTAAACTATTTTTTTAATATTTACAGTATCTACAAATATGTGAAATATAGTTCTTCTAGGGGCATGATGAACATGAATGTCATGAGTAGCATCAATATTACATGATTTATGATTTTCCAATTTAGTGTGTATAGATTGATTTAAAAGTCAGCTAACAGATAAACTGAAACAAAAATGAATAAGGACAATAATATGACATGGTAGACATAAGATCAATTTAGACGATATAATAATATATTCTGAAGCAGTAAACGATTGTATAGAAATACAAGAAGCAAAGAAACTATTTAAAGAAAAGCAAAAAGTACTCAGACTACGAAATTACTTCCAATTTTTGGGTGAGATTTCTAAGTATTTTCAAACAATATGAATTTCTTGAACAAATTGAAAATCATCGACAACATCATTGGCTATATACACAGCAGATAAGAATTTAAAAAATTTCTGATTATGAATTTTATGAGCTCTTGTACCACAATTTAATAACAATAGTTATTTAATAAATAACAAAATAAAATCTGATTTAAAAAATATTTTTGATTATATTATTATTTGAAAAAAATTAAATTACGATAATGTAAAAAAATACATTTTTATAGTTGAAGCTTGTGAATATAAGAGACACTTTCTAAATCTAGATTTAGATTATTCTATAATTACAAATATAGAACTTGATCATACCGATTATTATACAGATTTAAAAGACTATAAGAGCGCATTTACACAACTAATATCCAAGACAAAAAATAATGTTTTGGTCTTAGACAATCGATATGACAAAATATTAAAAATAACAAAAGATAAAAATAAGATAATAAAAGTTAAAAAAGCCAAATTCTGATTTAAATATATTTTATGAGATCATAATCAACAAAATTGATCTTTGGTAAAATCAATTATTAAGATTCTAAATAAAAAAATAAGTGCAACAAAAATAGCAAGTACAATGCTAGATTTCAAATGATTATGGAGAAGATTAGAATTTTTATGAACCAATCTAAATTGATCTAAAATATTTTCAGATTACTGACATATGGCATCATCAATTCATATTTGATATTCAGCACTTAGATCAAAATTCAAAAAAGAAAAAATAATAACTATTTTTCAACCACATCAAATAAATAGAATAGAAACTGGACGAAATGATTTTATAAAAGCATTTAAGGATTATAATCAAGTTTTTATTTATGATATTTATGCCGCTAGAGAAAGTTTAGATACTTTTAAAAAATTTAAAATTAAATCTATTCAAGAATTAGGAGAAAATTTTGCAAAAGTATGCTGATGAGAATATATATGAGACTTTGATAATATAAAAAAAATAATTCAATCCTGACAAAAAAACGAGATAATAGTTATCTATTCAGCTTGAGATATAGACTATAAAATCAGACAAAATATAAAATTTTAAATATAAAATTTTCAATGTTTATCAATGTTTATAGCTAATATTTTATCAAAATTCATCAATTTTATGGCTTGATTTTTAGGACAAAAATAATACAAAATATAAATAATATTTTAAATCTAAATTAGATAATGAAAAAAACTATAATAATTATATGTATAATCAGTTTAATATTTATATTTTGATGCAACAAAAATCCACAAATCACAGATATAATAAATACATGAGAAATGGTAGAACAAAATACAGTTACTGCTACATGAAATATAATAGACTCAACCTGAACAGATGAAAATAATTTAAAATGAGCTAGTACATGAGAGATTAAAAATATTATAGATGAATACAAAGCGCAAAATACATGATATTGAGATAAAATAGACTGAAATACAATAGATCTTATGGAAAAAGTTATAGAAAAGATTGAAAAAAAATAATTTTAAAAAATAAAATAATCACATGTATGTATTTTTTGAAGTCATAAAATGAATATTCTTATTTCTGACTGTTATGGTATGAATATTATTTCTTAGATGAAATATAATATTATGAGAGAACTCTTTTTGGATAGCAAAACAGATTGTAATGCCATGATATCTTATATTTTGTTGATTGATTATATGATATTTGATAGCTCATATATGGATATGAAATGATTTAGACGAGACTAATTCACTTAAAAATAAAATATACGTGAAATCATTTATAATATGAATCATACTAGGAATTGTTTTAGCGATTACATATATATTTATTTAAGATGACAAAAAAAATCTGAGTAGTATTTTTGATGATATTATTAACTTGATGCTCATCATCACAGACAACAACAATAATAAATTTTGATAATTTAAATTTTAAATTACAATCTAGTAAATCATATATTGAAAAAGTCATAGATAAATCAGTATATCCATGAATGGTGATATATCAAGAAAGCTGAACAAATACAAAAGACACCTTTATAAATTCACTCATCATAAAATCACAAAAAAACTTAAATATCAAAACAAAAGATTTTGCAAACAAAAATATAGATAGCCTAAAATCAAGTATATCGTCAATAGTTATTCAATCTACAAAAATAATGTCTTTTGCTTGTTCTTGAGAAAAAATAATTTGAATAATAAAAGATTTTAAAATAACTGAAAATAACAAAGATAGTTTTTTCTCACAATTCTTTTTTATAGACAATAATGATGGCTACATAATATCTTTCCAATCTGATAATGCTCAAGAAAATTCAGATTTTAAAAATAGTTTAAGTAAATTATCTTGTACAAAATAAATTTTATATTTTTTCATACAAAATGTTAAAGGAAACGCTTGTAAATAATTGATCCTTAATAAATGACCAATCTATTAAAAATCAAAATTGGAGTGAAGAACCAAGTAATTTAAGTTGACGACAATTAATATGAAAAACATTAATATGACTTATAGTATGATGAATAATATCAGCAATATTATTTATTACTCTATCTTTTGCATGAAAAATGTTTGTAGATGCATTTCAACAGACAGGCGAAATAGTTAGAGCAAATCCAGTATTGCCATTTCTATTGTTATTTATAGGATTTTTATGAACATTTATATGAAATATATGAGTAGCTGGTGCTTATAATTTGTTTTTCAGTAAAAAATATTATGACATATCTAAAATGTTTTGATTACTATTACTCACAAACTGAATATTGTTTTTTATACTAGCTCCTATTTATATAGTATTTAGTAGTCAGGTAGATACTTTATTTTTAATTTTATGATTCCATGTAGTCTTTTCAGTTTTTGTATCAGCCAATCAAATAGAATTTTTAAGCAATCCAAATTATTCCGCTTCAGCCCTTATGTGAAACGTATTGGGGTTTGCTCTAGCTCTACTTATATATAGTATAGTTTGGAAATCATCAGGAGACGGTTCTATACAAAACAAAGTTTATTTATTGATGCTTATACCAGCTATAGTATGATATACACTTATACCATTTGGTAATTGAATACGAGAAAAAATATATTACAAAGTATACGAAAATTGAAGCAATCCTCTATTTATTTCATCAGCTGAGGACACTTTTAATCTAAACGATAAAACAGAAAACACAGAAAAAAATGACCAAAGCAATGTAGAAATTTAGTAAGTTTATTATTTATAGCTTTTTAAAACATTTCAACGTTTTTTATGAATTTATATCAAATAGCATCAGCAACAAAATTTGTTCTATGATTAATCATACTCATATTAGTTTATTCTTATATAAATGTTTATGAAGATCCATGAGTAGGTATATCATTAGGGTTTTTATGATTATTTATTATGTTACGATGACTAAGTTTTTATATATTCCTATTATGACAGAAACTATTTCGTACAAATCAAGATGAAGAACGCATCACAAAAGATAGCTATAAATTATCATTATTATTTTGAATATATGCAGTTATAAACGTACTATTACTTATATTATGAAATCGATCTAAATTTTTATGATTGATATTACTTGTCGGATTTATAGCACTTCAAATATCATTATTTTCAGAAAAGAAACAATCCCATGAACACAGAATATAATAATATAATACAATCCATTGAAGATAAACTGAAAACAGTTTACGACCCAGAATTCCCCCTTATAGATATTTTTACTTTGGGGTTAATTTATGATATACAATTAAAAGAGAAAGATATTAATATATTGATGACTTTCACAACGCCCTATTGTCCTATGGCAGATATGCTCAAAGAAATGATAGTAAATGCGATAAACGAAATATTACCAAATCATAAAGTAATACTAGAAGTAACATTTGATCCTATGCGAACAATAGAAAAAATCAAAGATCCTGATCTTAAAAGAATGTTTGAATAAAAATAAATATTTATTTCTAATTTTTGACGAAATGTTTATTAATATATCATCAGATAAAGTATACATATGAACTTGAGATAAAAACATATTTTTGGAACGTAATGGTATAGAAAACATTTTATGAGAACAGCTTATCAAATTACACAAAAAATATAATATCAAAGAAATAATAGTTCTAAACTGACCTTGATGATTTACAAATCTCAGAGTTTCTACTCTCTGTTTAAACCTATTAAACACACTGCAAAAAGATAAAATCAAAATATATGATATAAGTAAAATAGATTTATATAATCATTTATATATAAATAATCTAATTCCTAGATATTGAATAATTTATATATGACAAAGGAAAAATATCCGAGTATATGATTTTCAAAAACAAAAATATATAATCCAAACTATCGAACAAACGAGTTTAGATAAAGATTATTTTTTGGATCAAGTTTACGAAAAATGATATTACTGAGAGTTAAATGATAAATTGGGAATAAAAATAACTTACAATAAAAACTGATTAGTAATAGTATACAGATCAAAAAAAATACAAATTAAAATAAAAGATCTAAAACTCAAACCCATTAAACAAATACAACCAAATTATATGATAGACCCCAAAATGAACTAATAACTAGTCATTGCGAGAAGAGAAACTACGAAGCAATCTTACTGTCATTTCGAATACAATGAGAAATCTCTTTAATACCTAAAATTAAACTATGAACTTCCACCGCCAACAGAAAAACATCTTATGAATAGATCGATGAAGCAAATATATCTGACTTGCTTATATGCAAATAGCCACTGAAATAGTATTTCCTATATGATACGTCTTAAATGATAAGATGACATATTTTAACATAGCAGATTTAATTGCTAGATACAATATAAAAACCATAGCTATATGACGACCAAGAACACAAAAAGACGTTCAAGAAAAAATCCAAGCATTTATAAAATCGCTAAATTATATCGTAGAACATGATGAAATCAAAATAGAAACAGTTAACGAAGACTATACTAGCGTGCAATCATGAGAAATTATGTCCAATTTCAAAAAAAATGCAGCTGAAGATACAATCAGTGCAATGCTTATTCTTGAAAGACGGAAAAATAGTAAATGAGAAGTAGAAGATTTAAATAATCAAAAATAAAATGAATCTAGAAGAAATATCTCAAGAACTAGAAAATATCAAAAAAAGAAATAAAAAAGTTGAAACAGATAAGGCTTGGGAATGAAGTATTGCAAGAAAGATTTTATTGATGATCTTTACTTATCTTGCTCTTGGAATTTATATGCAAGCAATAGATATAAATAACCCACGATTAAACGCTATTATACCAGCAATATGATTTTTGTTATCTACACTTACCCTTCCTCGATTCAAAAAACTTCGAACAAAACATATATACAAAAGATAAAAAACTTTATTACTTGTCCTCCTTGACAAAGGAGGTGGTCGCCTAGGTGACCGGAGGATTTATTTATAGTGTAAAAAATGCTTCTTATTGGCGATATACATATTACACAACGCTTCAAAGACAAGATAATATCTTGAATCAAATATTTTGTCGAACAAAATCCTGATGAAAAAAATATAATTTTTTTGTGAGACTATGTTTATCATTTTTCATATGATAGAAATTCAATACTAGAACTATATAATTTATTTTTGGAACTTTTTGAAAACTGAAAAAATGTATATATATTAGCTTGAAATCACGATCGATTATGAACATCATTCATCTATCAAGAAGCGATGAAAGCCTTTGATATTATAAATAATCTATCCAAACAAAACGAAGGTAAACTAACGTTTATAACCGAGCCTTTTATAGAAAACATAGAAAATCAAAATATATTATTCTTTCCATTTATCTTGGATACAAAAGAGATACAATATACAAATCCTCTATTTCAAGAACTTGCAAAATCATCAAACAAAAATGAACAAATTTCTTGATACATAAACCAGACTTTAGAAAATTTCATATCACAAAACGATAATTTAACAATAATTCATCACTACTACATAAACAATACTGTATTTCCATGACAAAAATCGAGATTTAATTACAAAGACATAGCTCTAAGTGAAAATTTTTTAAAAAACCACAAAATCAGACTTATATCATGACATCTACATCAATGATTTATAAAAGATAATTACTTATGTACTTGAAGCATACGGTCGACAAATTCATTGGAAATCAATCAGAATAAATTTCTTTTCAAGTATACTACCACAAACAATGAAATACTTGCAAATTTTATCAATATCAATCCATACATATTCATCGAAAGTGAAGAAAAAGTAGATGAAAATATTTTAAATACGCAAATAGAAAAAATAATCCAAGATAATAAAAATAATTTCGAAAAAAATGATTTGCGAAAAATTACATTTAAAGAAAATTTAACACATAACTTAGAAAATATAAGTTTAAGTATAAAAGTACAAGATATTAATTATGAAAAAATAGAAGACTACATAGATTCAGATCTAATTACTCATATAAAAGACATCAAACTTAAAAAAAATCTACAATCAGTTTGAG
The DNA here is from genome assembly GCA_964435215.1 of uncultured Candidatus Peribacteria bacterium. Taxonomy (GTDB): domain Bacteria; phylum Patescibacteriota; class Gracilibacteria; order Absconditabacterales; family Absconditicoccaceae; genus UBA6263. The sequence goes on from CAYSXV010000020.1 coordinate 13,158, forward strand.
AGCTTTTAAAAGATTTTTCTATTTCTACAGAAAACTTAAAAATTTGATTTACAGATTGGAAAACTATTCTTCAAGAATACATCAAAAGAAAATTCTGATGAGACTATTCTCATTACGAAAAAATTCTAAAGGAATTAAATCTGATTTAAAAATAGCATTGACTTTTCTAGATAAATATATACTTTTTATAAAACAAAAATATATAAAAAACAATAAAAACATAAAGCCATGAGGCAGTTAAAAATCAATAAGTCTATAACAGTTAGGAATACCGCCTCAATAGATAAATATCTTGCTGAAATAGCAAAGGTTGAGCTCATTACAGCTGAAGAGGAAGTAGAACTAGCAAAACGGATAAAACAAGGCGATCAAATCGCATTAGAAAAGCTTACAAAAGCAAACCTTCGTTTCGTGGTTTCTGTAGCGAAACAATATCAAAATCAGGGACTTAGTCTGCCTGATTTAATAAACGAAGGTAACCTTGGTCTCATAAAAGCTGCTCAGCGGTTTGATGAAACGAGAGGATTCAAATTTATTTCATATGCTGTTTGGTGGATACGCCAAGGCATACTACAAGCAATAGCCGAAAATTCAAAAACTATCAGATTACCTCTAAACCAAGTAGGTTTATTGAGTAAGGTAAATAAAGCTCAAGAGAAATTCATACAAAGAAATGAAAAAGAGCCAAGTGATGAAGAATTAGCTATAGCATTGGACCTTCCTGAAAAAAAGATAAAAGAAGCAAGGAGAAATAAAATTATTTTAATTCCTCTTGAAGAACCAACTAATCCAGAAGATTACGAAAGTAATTTTCTTGCCAATTATGTAAATCCTGATGCAGATCCAACCGACAAAGAAATACTTCTTGATTCTCTAAAAAAAGAAATTGAAAGAGTCTTATCTACAATAGGTATAAAAGAAGCAGATGTTGTTAGGTTATATTATGGTCTAGGAGGTAATACTCCAATGACAATGGATGAAATCGGAGAAAAGTTTGATCTTACACGAGAAAGAGTTCGACAGATTAAAGATAAAGCAATACGTCGACTAAAAAACACAAACAGAGCTAAACTATTAAAAAAATACTTATAGGTTATACAATACCTATTATCTCCTTCCAATATATTTATTGGGGGAGATTTTTTTTAAAAAAAATTAAATTTATATAAAGTCAATAATCACATAAAACAATTTAGCAAAAAACACCCAATAAAAAGAGCTATATTTGACAGGTTAAAAATGCTGAGTATACTTGAATCTGTTTATTACAATAAAAACAAAAATGATAAATTCATCTGATATCATAAATTATAAAAAAATATGATTTGATTGAGAAAGATATATACAATTACAAAAAGAAAAAATATTAGAAAGAATAAATAAATTTTCCAATTGAAGATTATATTTGGAAATATGATGAAAATTTATTTTTGATTGACATGCAGCAAGAGTTTTACCATGATTTATAGCAGAGTCAAAAAAAATTATTTTTAATGCTCTTAAAAATCAGATTGAAATACTTTTTTGCGTAAATGCTCAAGATATAATAAACAACAGACAACTAGGTAATCAAGGTATATCATATATAGATTCAGTTATGAGTCTTTTAAAACAGATAGAAAAATCAATAGGCACTAGACCACATTTAGTAATAAACAAAATAGACACACAAAATATGTTTGATATTATATTGGAATTTGAAAGAGAATTTCAAAGAGAATGATATAGAGTGCGAGAAAGATACAAAGTAAATTGATATCCACACAATACAGATTTTATACTTAGTGAAGATTGATTTGGTAATGATGATCATATCCCATTAACAAAAAATTTAGTTTTGGTAACATGAGCTGCTTCAAACAGCTGAAAAATGTCTACCTGTTTATGACAAATTTATCTAGATAATGAAATATGAGTAGAATCTGGATATGCAAAATACGAAACATTTCCCATATGGAATATAGATTTGAATCATCCAATAAATTTAGCATACGAAGCTGCAACTGCTGATATTTGAGATTATAATTGCATCGATGAACTTTACAAAAAAGCTTATTGAAAAGATTCAGTCAATTATAATAGAGATGTAGAAGCATTTGAAATAGTTATGAAAATAGCACAAAAAATAATTAAACCAGAAAATTTTATGGCTAGTTATCAATCTCCTACAGATATGTGAATTTCAAGTGCATGATTTGCTATTACACAAGATGAAGTAGTAAGCATAGCTTCATTACAAGAAATAAGAAGAAGAAAATGACGATATCAACAGATGATAGACAGAAATAAATGAGACGTAGAATGGATAAACAAATGCAATGAAATAGAAAAAAAATGTATAGACTACATACAAGCAAAATGATATAATTTAGACTTAAATCTAGAATAATTAATTAAAATTCCAGTAATACAAATGTATTTCACAACTGGAATTTTTTTATATCAAAAAATATTATTTATTTTTCATAATCAATTAAATTACTTCTTCAGTTACTTTTGCCTGAGATCAATGAATCAAAGGATTATAAAAACGGAATAATAAACTAATTATTTCTGAAGTTGTTAATTTTTCTGCAATTATTCACATAGACGATAGTCAATCAACAATAAGATTTACTCTAGTTTCTAACATATTTTTTCATTTTAAAAAATATCTATATTTCTCTACTATTTTTTCAACACTATCCTTGGTATTCAATACATTTAATAATTTTACTCGCCAAGATTTATTTATATTGCTAGCATCTTGTTCTCAGTCATAATATGGCACTACAATATAAAATTCTTTTATATAAATAAGACCTTGCTTAGAATCTATATCTTCAAGAAAGGACGTATATTCATGTCATTGGTTTTGCAATATCATATTTTCTAAACCAGCAACATTTGATTTTACATATTGTAAATAATTTGATAAATCAAGATAAGTATTGCGTATTATAATCTGTATAGGAAAAGACAATCAATTTAAAAATCTTTTATATTGTTCAAGAACAATCTGTTGTTCATCAAAATTTCTAAGGTCCAAATTCAAACCATATATCCTCAAAATATTTCTTAGTCCTCAATCTTTTAGTATAATTGTATCATTTTTAATTTCAGAAACAGGTAACATAGTCTCAGTATTAAAAACATTTTCTCACTTAACTTTTTGGACTTCTTTTTGTTCTCATAAATCAAATAGCATAGTGTTTATTATAATAAATTAAATTTTTGTTTGATAAATATCAAATATAAGACTGACTATAAGCCAAGATAATCACATAACAGCCAACGCTATAAATACTCCAATAAGTATTTTTCTTGCTTTTGCAACTCACTCTTCTTGTTTTATAAAGAATATAAGATAAAAAGAATATATAATCAATACTAAAGCAACAAAAGAAAC
>CAYSXV010000021.1:0-16404 GCA_964435215.1 uncultured Candidatus Peribacteria bacterium
AAGAAGTATGAGCATACCAAGCTACTATCACTATTGCTTATCCTCAGATGTAATTAATATTATATTTAGATATTTAGTCCCGCAATTTTTGTGGGGCTTTTTTTATATTTGAAAAAACAATAAAATTGCTTAAACAAGTATTGGTTTTAAATTTATATGATGAATGGTAATATTAAAAAAGATAGATAAATATATTTCAGAGTTTTTTATATTCTTGATAAAAATTTATCAATATATATTATCTCCAGATAAAGGCATACCATCATTATGGTTAAAATGAAAAATATGTATGCATGAGCCACATTGTAGTGAATATGGAATTAGAGTTTTGAGGAGATATGGCGTAGCAAAATGACTATTTCTTACATCAGATAGGGTTTTACATTGTACTTGAGGAATGAATAAAATTTATGATCCAGAATTTTATAAAGTTGTTTTTTTTTCTTCAGCTCCTATAGGAGTCCCTTTTCTTGAAGAATTAAGTAAAGACAAAAGATTTGAAATCGTAGGTGTAGTAACACAATGTGATAAGCCTGCAGGTAGATGAATGGATATGTGTGAAAATATTATTAAAACATCTACTAAAAATACTGGGACATTAAAAAATTGCGATATTGTAACACCAAGTAAATTAAATCCAGAAAAATCTGATGATGGTAAAGAATTTTATCAACGACTAAAAAATAAAGAGCCAGATTTGCTAGTTGTGATAGCTTATGGAAAAATAATACCGCAAGCTATTTTGGATATACCCAAGATTGCTCCTATTAATATTCATGGCTCATTATTACCCAAATATCGTGGTGCTTCACCTATACAATCGATATTTTTAAATAATGATAAAGAAACCTGAATAACAATCATGAAAATGGATGCCGGTATGGATACATGAAATATGATAGAAAAATTGAAATTTAAAATTCCATTTGAGCGGACATGTAAAGATGTAATAGAAAAAATGAAACAAGTCTGACCAAAATTTTTAAATGATGTATTGCGAAAATATGGCAAACAAATATTGGGTGAAGAAGTACAAAATAATGACGATGCAATATATTGCAGTAAAATAGAAAAAGAAAGCTGACTTATAGATCCACAAAAAAATAGTTTAGAAGACGTTTATAATAAATATCGTGGATTTTATTTACGACCAAAAATTTATTTTATATGGAAAGACAAAAGAGTGATTGTGGAAGAATTGAAATTGGATGAAAAAACATTTGAAGAAAATAAAAAAAATCCTCTCTTTGAATGAAAGGACTTAAATAATGCTGTGATTGAAATCAAAGTAAAACCAGAAGGGAAAAAAGCTATGACTTGGGAAGAATTTTGGAGATGATATGGAAAATAATTTATAATTTATATTTTTTTAGAATTTCTTTGTATTGTTGTAATACGAAAATATTATCAAAAAGACATGCTACAGTTAGTGGTCAAACTCATCAAGGCACTGGAGTAATATATCATACCTTGTCTTTTATATCATCGAAATTTACATCGCCGACTGGCTTACCATCAATATGTCAGTAACCTACATCTACTATAACTTGTGAATTGTCATCACGTATAAATGATGAATCAATCAAATGAACTTTTCATGTACATGAAATAATATAATCAGATTTTTGTGTAATTTCTTTTATATGATTTATATCGCTATTTTCATTGAATGAAAAAACAGTAGCTCATTTTTTGATACATTCAAGAGCTAGTGGTTTACCTATGAGATTACTTTGTCATAGGATAGAAACTGCTTTTCAATCTATATTTCAGAGCTTGTATGAATCCAACAAATATAATACTGCCTTTGGTGTGGCGGGAAGGAAGTCGATTAAATCTATAGATGAAAGACCCACATCTACTCATCACATACCATCGATATCTTTGGATGGTGAAATAGTTGAAAGAATCTGATTTTTGAATTTATGAAATTTTTCTGGCAATGGAAGTTGCACTATGATACCTACACAACTAGGATCATAATTGAGATACTGGATAAGTTCTATAACTTGATGAACGTCGTTGTATTCTTGGTTTATAAACAAATCTAAATTTCTAAATTTACCAGAATCTGAATTTTCAAAATCTGTTTGACCAAAAACTATAGTTGAAATTCAGATTTTTTCTCAGTATTTTTTTTTATGATTTACATAAACTGTTGAAGAATAATCTTCTCACAAAAAAATTATTGCTACATAAACTGGCTTATCAGCAAAAACTTCTGCTTTTTTGAGTATAAGTTTTGACTGTAAATTTTGAGATATATCTTTTCAAGAGAGTAATTGCATAAATATTTATTATAGATAAATTTTCAGTTTAGTATAAATAAATCAGTTTTTAGAACAATAGTAAATCATCAAAAGAATATTGTTTTTGAACGTAAATTTTTTATACTATAAAAAATAAAAAAAATAATAATTATGGAAACAATACAAATAGACTTAAAAAAAATAATCGAGAAAAAAAGTCGATTATTGGCTAATATTCCATTTCTGATAGGTTTTCTAAAAAGATTAATCTGTGAGGATGGAGTAAATAAATGTTTACGTGTATGTGGGCATTTAAATGGCCTAGAATTTGTTGCTGGTGTATTGGACTTTTTCCAAGCAAAGGTAGAGATAGAAACTAATCCTACTATACAAGAAAAAGGAAGATATATTTTTGCAGCAAACCACCCTCTTGGAGGACTAGATGGAATAGCTCTAATAAAGGGCATTAGCATAATATTTATTGATCTTAGATTCCCTGTAAATGATCTACTCTTGAATTTAAAAAATTTCGATCCGATTTTTTTACCTATAAATAAACATGGTAAACAAGATCGTGAATCGGTAAAGAGAATCAACGACGCTTATGAATCTGATCAACAGCAGATATTGATGTTTCCTTCTGGTTTGGTTTCAAGAAAAATAAAAGGTGAAATTGTCGATCTGCAATGGCAAAAACATTTCATTGTAAAAGCAATCCAAAGCAAAAGAGATATTGTCCCAGTTTATATACAAGGACAAAACTCAAATCGCTTTTATAGGATTGCAAATTGGCGAAAGCGACTGGGGATAAAATTTAATATCGAAATGCTTTTGCTGCCAAGCGAAATGTTTAAACAAAAAAATCAAACCATCAAAATCATCATAGGCAGTCCTATTGCTTTTCAAACATTTGATAAATCAAAAACTATGGATGAATGGGCTGAATATGTAAAACAGACAGTTTATAGTCTAAAAAAATAATGCAATTATTACAAAAAGCTCATCCATATTTTGTGGGTAGCTTTTTTTTAAAACAAGAAATTGAAAATAATAATCTGATGATTATATTTATCTTTTATGTTTTATAATAAAATGTGAAAAGATTTAACCGATGTGCAATTATGATTAGATGATAAAGAGATTAATGAAAATAAAAACAATATAAATCGTATAGATTTTTTGATAGAAACTGTAAGAGAAGAACTCTTTGATAACAATTGTGAAAGTAATAGAAAATGGCTTGAAGATCTCAGACAAACCCGCAAAAATTTGATAAATAAAAAAGAAGAAATGGAAAAAAAATTAGTTAAATAATTATATATTTATTAAAAAAATTGAATATATTATCACGCTGGAGCACCTCCTACTGGTACACAAAGCATAGCTCAGGAATAGACTTTTTTTCGATTTGATCAATCACAAACACAAAGCTCCATCAATCAACCATCATATCTGATAGCTCAAACTCAATGTGATACACAATTATTTGCTCATTCAATAGCACTCCAAGATGGAACTTTTATACTTCCATTGAAAGTTCAATCTGAAACAACTAAGGTTGATATTGTTCATGTTCAAGCAATTAAGTTTGATAATATTCATGTTCAAGAAATATTTATATCTCAAGCTACATCCAAAGCATATTGAGGATTATTAGTATTTATTCCCACTCAATTGGGAGAATTTATAATAAATGTTCATGACTTTACTGAAGTAATTCCCATAGATAGACTTCAATTTCGCAAAAATGTATTATTATGTGATATACTTGTATTATTTCATATAGCGAAACTATTATTTGCATTTATATAATTAGAATCTCATCAAGGTATAACTGAATAATTTCAACTTAAACTATTCGAAAATCATCATCATATGACTGAATAATTTCATCTATTTATTATATTATTTGTTGAACCAGTAATTATAATAGTACTATTGTCAGTCCATACTCAAACATTATTTCTTTTACAATTTTTTGCATCAGAATCACATCAATAATTGGCTGATATTCTACTATTTATACCATCCAATATTATTCCAGTGACTCAACTAGTTGTTCAATTACTTGTAAGTATTATCTGTTTTATATATTGAGTAGCATTTTCTATACCAGTAACGATAGTAAATGCATTGGAGAAAAATAAAGCAAAGGACATACCAAGCAAAAATACTATTGCAAATTTTGGTAGTAAATTTCTTTTTTTGTATGGTTTATATCAATGGAAAGTCATCTAGATTTTAATTTTAAAATATAAATTTCTCATATTAAATTATATGCAACAATATTTTATTTACAAAAAAAGCACTTCTAATAAGAAGTACGATATTTACATATCTATATAATATGATATAGAAGATATTTAAAACTTGATTATGGAGACTTATTTCTTATAATTATTTTTAATGAAATAAAAAAAATGAAATAAAATGTTTTTAATCAATGATATTACATGATGCGTATTGTTATCTTGTTGTTTTGGGGTTTAATAATTTTTGTGTGATTCTCCTACTGAGATTGTTTTTATAATAAAGAATGATTTTGGGAATGTTCACAAACCAAAAATATATTATTAGATCAAACTATAGATAGAACTATTACTCCAGAAGAAACAAATATAAATTTAGCTGATATGGATTTTGATGATCCAAAAGAATGTAGTACTGATTTTTGTTATAAGGAGAGTCAGATTATAGTTACTGTAAAGAAAACATGGAAACCGATGATGTCTGTAATAAATAAAGAAACTCTTAAATCTCGAGATTTTGCAAAAAATTTTCCAAATATATCAGAAAAAAAACTGTTAAATAACAACTCTCCAGTATATGATAGATTTATTTTACAGAAAGTATTGTACGAAAGATGACTGCTTGATAGTAAACCAACTGGAAAAATATGATATCTTACTGAGCGGGCAATTATGGCGCTACAATGTATTAAATGAATAAAAGAATACGATGAATCTGGTTGAATGTTTATTGTATGATCGAAGACTATAATAGAGGTAAATAAAATAAAAGATAAAATGAAGAACCAAACGTATTTAAAAAATACTAGATTCCCAAATATTGATTTTACCAAATGTTGAGATGATTTCAAAGAGCGTAACGAAGATTTGAATAATTTAATATGAAATCCTCCAAGCTGGGCAAATAACAATTACTGAAATGCGATTACTCCAAATTATTACTTAAAACCTGAAGGCGAAGTAAAGATAAAAAAAACAGAATAAAACTATAACTTAATCTGAACTATTTCTCATTTTGAATAATTTCAATCAAGTTGCACTTGAATATAATTTTCTGTCCATCATTGTTGTTTATCGGCTTTTTTTCATTCAATAAGAACAGAATGAACTAGTCATTTATTTTTTTTGATAAAAGAATTTCTGACCTGATCAGCTATCAGATTTAATTGTTTTTTCCTAGATAATTTAATTGAGTGTAGTATCTGATTTGCAAATTTTCATGCAGGTACAGACTCCCCTTTTGTATGTCATGAAAATGGAAATTCATGGACTTTGGTTATATTATAATCGGATATTCAATCTAACATTTCATGAAAATCTTGCTCTGTTTCTCATGGAAATCATACAATAAGATCAGCTCAAAGTGAAATCAAATCTGGTCTTTTTAATGTCTGAAATTTTTTGAGAGTTTGAGTTAAATATTTACTGTCGTAATTTCTATTCATTGATTTTAAAATATTATCAGAAAAATGTTGGATAGAAATATGGAAATGTGGCATAATTCTAGGATTTTCTATGATATTAAAAAAATCGTTATTTAGATACTCAGGTCAGACACTAGAAATTCTAATCCTAGGGATTGTAGTATGATTTAATATTTCTTGTAATAAATATGGAAATTTTGATTCGCCAATTTTATTTGTATTATCACATCATCGTGCCGCTAGATTGACTCATGTAAGCACTATTTCTTTTCATCATAATAAAGAAAAAATATTTATTTCTTCTATAATTTCGTGCAATGGTCTAGATCGATGTTTTCATCTTTTCATAATAGTCAGACAAAACGTACAAAAATTATCACAACCGTTTTGGATTAGAACGAATTTTTTTGTATATAAGCTTGTCTGGATTGATTCTGATTTAAATTCTTTTCATGGATCTTCTCAAATCAAAAAAATCTGATTTTGGAATTTTTTTAATTCTGGATATATAGAATAAAACTTATCACTATTTATCAATTCTCATTTATCAAATACTCAACATCATGTTATGTAAATTTTCTTTCAAGATTCCAAATTTTTGATAACATCTTTTAGTCGTTTATTTTTTGCTCTATCTGTTACGACACAGGTTGCGATAAGATAATTTTCATTATCATTAAAATTATTCTGATTAAAATATCAGAGTCGTTTATTTATATAGAACTTATTTACCTTACAACCAAATATTTTGTATTGCATAAAATATTTCACAATAAAAGCTAGAGGGTTTTATAAAATATCATATGTTTTTCAATCTATTTATCAGAGATCAATTATAAACTAATTTTTAAATTACTTGACTTATTATTATAAAAACATATATTATGTTCCAAAAAACAAAAAAACAAATACAAAATAATATGGAAAATTCAGATATTCTAAATGGTATCATAGCTCCCATAGATGTAGAGCTAATCCTGGCCGAATTAACTGTTAAAAAGTTTATTCGCAAGACAAACAAAGGCGGTAACGAGATTTATATCGTAACCGCTAACGACTCTCCCAATACAATGAAAGAAATTGGTAGATTAAGGGAAATGACATTTCGTTTGGCTGGTGGTGGCACTGGAAAAGACGCTGACATTGATGAGTTTGACGAATCATATTTCAAACAAATCATAGTCTGGGACCCCATCGCAAAACAAATCATCGGCGGATATCGCTTTGCATTTATGAAAGAGCTAATCGTCGATAACCAGGTTCATAGCCCTGCAGCAGAAATCTTCGATTTCTCAAATCAGTTTGTGACTGAATTTGCGCCAGCTGCTATCGAACTTGGACGATCATTTGTCCAACCTGACTACCAGCCCAAGAGAGATTCTATGAAAGGAATATTCTCTTTGGATAATCTTTGGGATGGATTGGGATATCTCATGGTAAGTTATCCTGAAATAAAGTATTTCTTTGGAAAAATGACTATGTACAAAACGTACAATAGGCAGGCGAGGAATTTGATTCTTTATTTCCTGGAAAAATACTTCCCAGATCCGGACAAACTAGTCTTTCCAAAACCTGAAGTTGAACTGGACTCTGTCGAAAGAGAAATTCATTTTCTAACTGATGCCTTTGATGGCAACGACTACGAAAAAGACAAAAAAATCTTACAAAAAGTTCTTAGAGACACAAATGAGAGCATCCCGCCCTTATTTAATGCCTACATGAACTTATCTCCCAATATGAAAGTATTTGGGACGGCAGATAATCCATTCTTTGGAGGTGTAGAAGAAACAGGTATCCTGATTACGATTGACAGCGTATATCCTGAAAAAAAAGCAAGGCACATGAAGTAATATTTGGCCCTGCAACAACTTATAAAAATCTTCCCGTTTTTTACGGGAGATTTTTTTTTATTATTTTACTGCCATTATTGAGATAATAAAAAAATAATTTCATCCTAAGACTTCGCTTAAGATAGAAATGAGGTTACCTCGCCATTGCGAGGTCGGCGTCTTATTTTATATTTCTACAATCTGATTATCTCAATCTGGATCAATAAATTCAAGTTTATAAGCGGTCAATTGCATAGGAGTATCTTCCTCAGTTCAATATAGATAATCCCCTACTATAGGCAATCAGTGAGTAGATAGATGATAACGAATCTGATGAGTACGTCAGGTTAAAATTTCTATAGTAAAAGATACTTTTTTATCATCTATTTTTTTTAATGAAAGTATTTTGGTTATTCAAATTTTGGGTATATAATGAGGAATTTTGGGAATGACCATTTCTTGTATGTAGTATGGAAGTTGTGAAGAGATATCTGCAATAAACTCTTTTCACGAATCAGTGATATAGCAAGTTGCACGATAAAATTTTTTTAATGGAGCGGATTCTTTATCTTGGATAAGATTAGATTCAGATTTTTGTTGAAATAATTGTTTAAAGTGAGATAATCATTTTTCTGTCTTAGCTATAATCATTACTCAATCCGTATCCTTGTCTAACCTATGTAAAAGTCATGCTCTTATAAAATTTCAGATTGTTGGTAAATTTTTATAATTATGATAAAGAAATCAGACTACTGATGGTTGAGATACCTCTCGCACACTATTGGGATGTGATAGGACTCATTTGGGTTTATTGATGACCAAATAATCTTCTTTTTCCAAAATTACTGGTATATGGATATTTGGAGCTTCATCTAATATAACTGGAGATAAATATCTAGATAAATCATCGATTAAGATCTGATCTCACTGTTTGAGTTTATGTGATTTTTTGATTTGCTTATTATTGACTGAAATTCAGTTCCTTTCTATGATATGATGAAAAAAATTTCTTGAATAAGAAAATTGCTTTGTAAGCCGAGTATCTATCCTCTCTCATAATCAAGAGTAAACTAAATTTTGCATTAAAAAATCGATTTATTAGATATTTAAAAAAATACTATAACCTATATAAATATTCCTTATCAAATTTGAAGCTATTTGAGATATAGCAATTATAATAACATACAAAAATACATATTATATAATTTTATATAAATAAGGCAATATAAAAAAGCTTTGGACTTGTAATAATTTGTTTTTTATTTCAATTGGAGTAGAATTATTATGTATAAATTTAATTATTTAAATTATAGTAAAAATGGTTAATGAACAAATTACAGCAAGTATTGAATCAGTGGATAAATTGCCAGTTTGACAATCTAATCCTCTTAATCTTGTGAATGGAGAAACAACACAAAACAATAATCAACCATGAGCAGTTAAACATAAGAGTATTATAGATAATGTTGTATGGTTAATAGCAAAAATCACATGAAACCCAGATCCTTTCACATGAAAGTGAAATATTACTGTTACTCCAAAAACAGAAACTAATGTTGTAACACAAACTGCAACTCCTGAATTTAAACCAGAGAATCAGACAACTACAACTCCGGTTAAAGCTGAAGAATCAGGATTGTTTGGAAAATTTAGCTCTACTTTGACAAATATATGAAATGCTGTTGAGATTTTATGAAACAAAGCAGTATGAGAAGCAACAAATGTCGTAAATAAAGGGCTTGAAGCAGCTGGCGAAGTATGAGAAAAAACTGTATGAACAGCTACAAACGTTGTAAATAAATGATTAGAAACTGCTAGTGAAGTATGAGGACAAGCAATTAGTCAAGCACAACAAGTAGCTAAACAAGCATCCGATGATGTAAATAATTTTGTGAAAATTGAAGAACCAAAAAAAGAATGAAGTACAAATATTCAATAATAATATTTATCAGATTTATATCAAAATGGATAAGAGAGAAATCGTTTTACAAAACGACAATATAAGGACCTCTATACAAAAAAATATAGGGACAGTAAAAAAATTAATTGAAGAATCTGATGATATCAAAAGAATAATTGAACAACTAAATAAACAAGAATTCAATAAACTTTTAGCTCAAGACCTTGAAAAAACACTACAAAACATCAATCTTAGTATAAAAGATTTATTGGATCAGACTAATTTATTATTTGATTCATACAAAAAACTAATTCAATTTACATTTAAAAGATAAAAAATGCCAGATCAAGATTTAAAACAAAGCTTTGATACTTTAGAAAAGAAAGTTGCTGATGACTCAGATGATTTCAACTCTGTAAGATTTAATGATCAGACTAGAGGTAAAATCTGAAAGATTTTTGTATGGTGATTTTTTATTGCAATATTTGGAAGTATACTTGTAACTATAGGTTATAATATATTGTTTTATTATATTACTCAAGATACAGAATTATTTATAAAATTAGATTCACTATTAACATTGGTATGATCTATTATATGAGCTCCATTATGATTTGTAATGGGTTACTATTTTAAATCCGATAAAGATTAATAAAAATTTATATTTTAATATAAGTATATGGTAGAAATTAAAGAAATAGAAAATGAAAAAGAATTACTTATGGATGAATTTATAAATACAGCTTCAGAAAAAGAATTACAAGAAGTCCTTAAATTTATTTCACATTTAAAAGTAAATATCAATATTGAAGATAGAAATCTTAGCAATACATGAGAACAAGAAGAATTGGAAGAATGACGAATGTTGCAAATTGACACATGAATTGATGTACAATGAATATTGAATAGTTTGACTGATTTAGAATTATCTGAAATTGAGAATAAAATCAGATCTAATCTACAGAAATGAAATACATCAAAAGAGGCTTTTGATATATTAAAAGAATAGAAAATAATATTATTTAATATAAAAAAATACTGGATTGAAATTCAGTTTTTTATTTAAGATTATTTTAAGGTTAATCATTATATTTAGCTCTCATTTAAAAATATAAAAACACTATGATTTATACTGTAAGTAAAAAAATAAATCTAATTATTGCTTTATTATCGATACTCTGATTTAGCGTAATTATATTGCCAGAGACTTATAATTTATGGTGAAAAATAGCACGGATATTACTTATAATAATCGTCTTTTCTAGACCACTTGAAGATATATTACCCAGAATTTGAATATTTAAAAAAATTGTATGTATCAGAAAATGACTTGGAATACTCTGTTGATCAGCAGCATTGGCACATGGTATATGATATTTTTTATTTAATGATATTGCTATTATTAATATATTTTTAAATGGATTTTATCGAAGTGTAAATAATTTAATTTGATGGTGAATACGAGCTATGATATTTATGATACCACCATTGATTACTTCAAATATGTATTGTATTACAAGACTATGAAAAAACTGGAAACTTATACAAAGTTTTACATATCTTACTTTTATAGCTACTGCAATTCATGTCTATTTTGTAAAACATGAACTACGAATATTGTTGCTTTTGTGAGCTTATATATTGATATATATTTTAGCATTTAAAAAAATTATAATATGGAAATCAAAAAATCCATCTTAGTATCCCTAGGAATATTATCATGACTTGGAATATTATCATGATGCACAAAAGAAGAAATCAAATCTGATAATAATGAGGTAACCGCTATAGAACAAAGTGACAATCAAAATCAAGTATTAGATAATCAGACTAATGAAGAGAAACAAATAAGTATATGACACTGATGTATATGATGCGGTAAATGTATCCAGATAGCACCAAGTAATTTTACTATGTGATGAAGAGAAGCTATTGTAATTTCTCAAGAGAATACAGATTCACAAGAAGTACAAATGGCAGCTCAAAGATGTCCAGCAAGAGTGATTGAAGTATCGTAATTTTATTATTAAGATATAATTTACTTATAAAAAATACAACTATTATTTATAGCCTTTATCATTATACTATGACAGTATAATTTTACTATTTTTCTCATAAATTATGTTATTTAAAGACTTTAATTTAAAACCCTGAATACTAAAAGCTTTGGTTGAAATGAAATATCACGAAGCAACTGATATACAAAAACAAGTTATAGATATTGCTCTATCTGGTAAGAATATTGTCTGACAATCACAGACTTGAACAGGTAAAACAGCTGCTTTTCTAATACCACTATTACAAAGAGTAGATACAAACACAAAGGGATTACAGGCACTTATTTTGGCACCGACTAGGGAACTTGTTAATCAGATTGGTGATGAAATTTTTGCATTAACCAAATATTATAGAGTAAATGCAGCTTGTATATACGGTGGTGCGAGTCTTGTAACTCAAAAAAAATTATTAGTTAGATGACCAAGTATTGTAGTAGCTACACCAGGTAGACTTATGGATTTTATGAATCAAGGAGTGATAGATATCAGCACTGTAAATTTTTTCATATTAGATGAAGTAGATAGGATGCTTGATATGGGATTTGTACGTGATATAAAAAAAATACGAGCACAGATGCATCATATCCAACAGACTTATACTTTCAGCGCGACAATAAATAATGATATAAAATCTATAATCAAAGAACACGTAAATGAATATGAATTTATAAAAATATGAGAAGCTGTGACTGTAGATAAAATCAACCATAGCTACATGAGTATAAATCATGAAGATAAACTAAGTAATCTTATCAATCTTGTGAAAACACATTCAAATGATAAAGTACTAGTATTTACACAGACAAAAAGAAATACAAAAACAATCCGTGATATTATAGAAAAAGCATGATATAAAGTAGGTATGTTAAACGGAGATATGAGTCAGAGTAAAAGAATGTTTACGCTAAAGAGTTTTAAAGATGGGTTTATAAGAGTACTTGTAACTACTGATGTCGCAGCAAGAGGTTTGAATATGGACAATGTAGGTCTTGTGATAAATTTTGATGTTCCCAAAGAAACTGAAAGTTATATACATAGAATAGGTAGAACTGGTAGGGCTTGAGCATTTGGTAAAGCGATTATGTTGGTATCACCAGAAGAAGAAAAATTTCTTTCAGATATAGAAAAAGCTCATAAAACAAGAATAAAAAAATCTGATCATATAACAGTATCAGATAAATGACAGTATGCAAATATTCGTTTAAATAAATCTACAGACAAAACTGGTAAAGGAGCTAAGAAAGTATTATTATGATGAAAAACTTCTTATAAAAGACCGCCAAGTAATAGATCTGAAGATAGAAAATATTGAACTAGTAGTCAAGAAAGAAAAAAATTTTGATGAGATAAATATCCTTCTAAAGAAGCTGAAAGAAGTAAATTCGAATGAAGAAAATTTGGTAATTCATCACAAAATAATAATTTTTCATGATGAAAATCTCGCTCTGAAGAACCACAAAGAAGTAAATTTGAATGAAGAAAATTTGGTAATTCAAGACCACCACAAAAGTGACCAAATCAACATACAAGATTTAGATGAATGTGAAAATAAGAAATATTTTTTAATCTTCAAAAGAGACATCTATTCATACTGCACGTTGCAATTCCTCTATCATTATACTTGCATATGAACCTGATGGAAGTCAGAAATTTAATAATATATCATCGCCTTGGTGACTAATTTTTACTTTTTGAGGAAATACCCAAATAGGTCTTCTAATTCAAAATATTTTATATTCCATACATAGTTTTAAATTTTGTGGATTTAGTCACTGCAGATCCAAAAAAGATTTTTCTCTAATACCAGCTGGAGTGAGTGCTTGTGCTAACAATAAATTATATCATACAACTGGAGCTGTGATCACCATAATAGATTTATCAAACGGAATTTCTTTTTGAAATTCTTTTGGATAATAAAAGAAATCTTGATTCCTTTTTGAAATATCAAATAATTTAACTGTATCAGATTTTAATTGATAGACTCATAGTTGTTTTTGTGCAAAACTTTTTGGATCTATAATTTCTATAATATCACCGTCTAAAATCGTGAGTCATTTTTTTATTCTTGAAAAAATATATTCGTTAAACATTTTACTAGCATAAGACTGTATTTTAAACAGACGTTCTTGTTTTTCTTTGAATTTCAATTTACCATCTAGTATATCTTTACCTTGTTTGGGATTGATTCATTCTACACCAAATCTCTGAGATCAAAATAAATTTGGAAATCATTTTTGACATAGACTTGTTATTTTTTTTTCAGTAAGATCTTTCTCTTGTAAACTAAGTTTTTTATTTGCTCTGAGTCTAATATGAAAAAGATTCCTTATAGGCGTAGTCATACCAATAGGTTTATCATTCCAATCAGTTTTTAATATTTTTACTTTCTCTGATAATCATTGCAAAAATACCTTTTCTCAACCTATTTGTTTCAAAGCACTTCTGTAAATACATATCCACTGCCTGGCAATAGCTTTTTTGTCTTTTAATCCAGCGATTCCCAATGTGAGTCTAGATATATTAAAAATATGGCAAAGATGACCAACAACATCCATAGTATTGATATTTCTCTTTTCAAAAAATACGAAAAAAGCATCTCATTTTCATGACAATAAAAAAGGTAACTCCTCTTCTACTATAAAGTCAGTTGATTTTTGTTTAAATGAAAATAATTTGTCTTGCATTAAAGAAATATGAAATTTTAAATTTTGAATTTTAAATTCTTAAATAGTATATTGTTTTGTATGGAATTTACTAATAAACATTATATGATTTTATATTTAAATAATTTAATTTTATATCTGTATATAATAAATATAAATAGTTACTTTATATGAGCTTAATCGGGATATTTATAGATAAATAAAAAATCGACTATTTATTGAAATATATAAACTTATCATATAAAAAAGAATTGTTTATTAAACCTTTATTGTATTATAGATATAAAAAATGTATGAGAGAATATTATTTTTTTTACAGATGCTAAAAAATGGAAAAAGAAATGCATCTATAACGCCTAGTTCTAGATTCTTAGCAAGGCAGATGTTAAAATGAATAAATTGGGAAAATATAAATACAGTTATAGAACTATGAGCATGAACAGGAATATTTACTGAACATATACTAAAAAATGCTATAGCTGGAACAAAAATTATTGTAATAGAAATAGAAGATACTTATGTAAAACTTTTACAGAATAAATTTGCAGATAAAATAATTATAGAAAAAACTGATGTCAAAAATATAGATTTAATAAGAAAAAAATATAATATACAAAAAATAGATTTAATAGTTTCATGACTGCCATTTGTACCAGCAAAAAGTATTCATAGTGATATGAAAACATATATTTCACAAGGCACTATATTTAGAAGTTTTACATATCAACCTAGTACTTTTAAAAAATTCTATGCTGATTTTGCTATAAAAAGAATAGGTCTTGCATTTGTAAATATACCACCTGCACGAGTATATTGAATAAATTAAATATATAATATAATTTCAATTACATCTGAGGATAAGCAATAGTGATAGTAGCTTGGTATGCTCATACTTCTTGATTGGTAGGTACAAGTACTCTTAGATCTACAGTATCAGTTCATATTTCACCGACTGTTCAAGCAGAAGAAGTTTTTTCAAAAACTTTTCTTGGTGTAGATAAGTTTGTACCTCGAGCATAGAATGCTCATATAGATCCAGTATATGAAGCACTTCATCTATATTTTGTAAGTGCAGCAGTTTTGAGTTCTATAGCGGTATTTGCAATAGAATAAGCAGCTCAAGTGACTGTTAAACTTGTAGAAGATATCTGCATATTCCAAGGCGCTTTTCAAGCAGTATCATTACAAGATCGTCTCAGAGGATATGTTCAATTGTTTCCAGTAAAAGCACCAGTCATAGTAAATGCATTATATGTTTGGGTATGGTCTCATAAATTAAGATTGACTCAATATCGACAACTTCAGGTAATAGCTGTGATTTCTAGACTCAAACAAGCTTCTCAAATTCATCAAACACAAGTTGTTCAACTATCGTATGTAATGCTATCACTAGTTTGAGCATCGCTTGTTGTATCTCCATTAGCATCAAATTGTACATAAACAGTTTTGTTTCCATAAGTACTAGGAAGAGTCCAAGCTTTTGTAGTTGCATAAGTTTCTCGAGTAGATCGAGAAGTTCAATCATCAGAGAATCTCATATGTGTTGCAGATGGAGTAGTAGTCATATTCAAAGTTACGCTTGTAGAAGTTGTAGAAGCAGTGTCATTGTTGATTACAAAAGATCAAGTGAATGATCCTCATCCTCATCATCACCCACCACCAGGAAGGGTAACAGCAAAATCAGTAAAGTGAGTTGTATCAAACTCAACATATGGTTCTCAATTTATGAGCGTTACTATAGTACCTATATGAAAGATCCATGTAGCTCAATTATCTTCAGAATAATAGATATACATAAATTCTCAATTATTTTGTCAAGGAGCTGGCATTCTGATGGTTACATTTGTTGGTATGTAATCAGCATCTTCAAAGTTTATACCTTCTCATGTCGAACCAAAACTCGCAGCATATACTACGCTTGATAAAGCAATAGTGTTTGTTGGAATCTCTGTTGGTGTGTTGAGTATTCATGTATAGATGTCATTGTAGATATTTCTTACTGTAGTTCAGGCTGGTATTTGAGCTTCTATCTT
>CAYSXV010000022.1:0-11781 GCA_964435215.1 uncultured Candidatus Peribacteria bacterium
TATGGCTCGCAATGACAGTAAATTTATCCTAGATATCGACCTAGATTTTCGACATCCTCAAATGTGAATAGAGGATTATAAAAAAACTATTGAGATAATAAAAGATTTAATCTCACAAGCAAGTTTAGTGACTATAGCAACATCGCCATATTTTATGGATCAGAAATTAGCTATAAAAATTTTGAAAGATATTTTTTATTAAAATAAGACGCTGAAACTTCATAAAGAAGTTTAACGTTGTTTTTATACAGCTAAGCTTTTATCCTAAGCGAAGTCTTAGGGGAATAGATTTTTTTTAAAAATTCTATGTAATAAAAAAAATTGCGCAATAAAAATCACGCAATTTTTAGAAAGTTTCTTTTGGTTGATTAATTAAGTGATTTTTTTAGCTCCAACTCTTTCTTATCCATTGGCTTTTTAAAGCTATTTAATGTTGGATAGATGATTTTTTTGATGCTAATCCACCAGGCATAATCAAGATATTTCTGCTGGTCTATGATTTCTTCAGCTGACAAAGAAAGATATTTGAAATCAATATTTGTCCCAAGTAGATGCGTCTGATTTACAGCATCTCCTGTGGCTTCCAAAAATTCATCTTCGTCTTTCGTTTCTTTTTCGCTGATAATGCTATCTACCCATGGTATGATGACACTATTTTGAATCTCTGTGAGTTTATCATCGTTTTTAATAAAAAACACAGCAAAGAAATCATCACCCAATTCAAAATCGAGCAGCTTGTTGTAGTCAACATGAGAAATCCAATTAGGATCTTTTTGGTTCAGAAGATCTATAAGCTTCTTTACCCTTTCTTTGTAAATTTCAATTTGTTTGTTCATAATAGTTATATTTATTTTGGTTATTTTTGTTTTAATATAAAGTTTATAGTGAAAAAGGAGATAATGTCAATCAGACTATCTCCTTTTCATTATGTAAATAATTTCATATTTTAGATATCAAGATCTTTTACTGATTTAGCATGAGTTAAGATAAAATGTTTTCTTGGTTGTACCTCTTCTCACATCAATATTCTAAATAATCTATCTGTTTCTTCTGCATCATCAACAGTAATTTGGTTCAATGTTCTCTTTGAAGGATCCATTGTAGTTTCTCGTAGTTGTTCAGCATTCATTTCTCCAAGACCTTTATATCTTTGTATTTCTGTTTTTTCATTATCCATTCACATATCTGCTGGTGTCTTGTTTTCATCATAGACATAGACTTCTTTTTTTCATTCTGAAAATCTATAGATAGGAGGACAAGCAGCATATACATGTCAGTTATCTACAAGCGGTCTCATAAATCTAAAGAAGAATGTCAGTAATAATGTTCTAATATGTGCTCAGTCGACATCGGCATCAGTCATTATTATAATTTTATCATATCTTAGTCATTCTAGATCGAAACCATCTTTTATACCACATCATATTGCAGTTATAAGAGCTTTTACTTCGTTATTTGCCATCATTTTTTGTATTACAGCTTGTTCTGTATTTAATATTTTACCTCTAAGTGGAAGTATAGCTTGAAATTTACTATCACGACCTTGTTTTGCACTTCATCACGCAGAATCTCCCTCTACTATGTAAAGCTCAGTTCATTCTCTTTTTTTGATAGCACAGTCTGCTAACTTACCTGGCAAAACTCATCATACTAATGTATTTTTTCTAAGAACAGTTTCTCTGGCAAATTTTGCTGCTAATCTAGCTCTAGCGGCCAAATCTATCTTCTCAAATATTTTATCAAATTCTGCTTCATTTTTGGAGAAAAAATCTTTTAGATAATCATATACAACATCTTCTACTGCTGCTCTAACATAACTATTTCATAGTCTTCATTTTGTCTGTCATTCAAATTGTGGTTCTGGAATCTTTACAGTAACTATAGCATACAATCAATCAGTAACATCGCTATATTGATATTCTCAGATTTTTTTATCTATCTTTTCTTTTTCTTTTCATATTTCATTTATTATTCTAAGTAATGCTGATTTAAATCAAAGTAGGTGAGTACCTCAATCTTTTGTTGGTATGTTATTTACAAATGATAAAGTATGATCATTTGTTGTATTTACAAACTGAAATGAAATTTCTACCCAACATTTATCTCATTCTTTATTAATATAATGAGCTGATGATAAGCGTTGTTGTTCTCATACTAGATTATTTAATCGAGTTTTTATTCATTCTTCAAAGTAAAATCTCTGACGTAATCCAGATTTTTGACTTATAAAAGTAAATGTAACTCAAGGAGTAAGATAAGCAGCTTGTTTGATTCTAGAAACTTCTACACTTTCAGAAAATTCTAGTGTTTCAAAAATTTGGTCATCAGGCATAAATGTAACTGTAGTTCAACTTTTATCTGTCTCTCACACAATTTCTAGTTCTCACTGTGGTATTCATCTAGAATATTTTTGTTGATATATTTTACCTTCTTTATGTACTTGTACTTCTAACCATTCAGATAATGCATTTACTACAGATGCTCATACTCAGTGAAGTCATCAAGAAACTTTATATGTTTCTTTATCAAATTTTCATCAAGCATGTAGTACTGTAAATACAGTTTCTAAAGCTGATCTTCATGTTTTTTGATGTTTATCAACAGGTATTCATCTACCATTATCAGATACTGTAACAGATCAGTTTTCATTCAAAATAATATTTATACTTGTACAAAATCAAGCCAATGATTCATCAACTGAATTATCCAAAATTTCTTGGATCATATGATAAAGTCACTTAGCGTCAGTAGATCAAATATACATTCACGGTCTTTGTCTTACTGGTTCCAATCATTCCAATACTTTAATGTGTGACGCATCATACTGCTTTGCAGCGTTTACTGTTGCCATTATTTTCTTTTATAAATTATAAATAATTGTTTGTTTATTATTCTTCATCATCATCAATTTTCCAATCGTCGTCTTCATCTTTAACTTTCTTTCATTTTTTTAGTTTTTTGGGTTCAAGGTCATCATCATCTGAATCATCATCATCCAAATAACGACTATCTTCTTCATCATCATCATTATCATTATATTTGATTTTAATTTTACTCTTTTTCTTTTTCTTTCATTCGGCTTCCATTTTTGCTATATCATCTTCTATTCAAAGTATTTTTTGTAATCAAGCATGTTCTTTTAATTTCTGTATAACTTTCTGTTCTATTTGTCTTACTCTTTCTCTAGTTACATCAAATTCTTCTCAAACTTGTTCCAAAGTATATCTAGGTCAATCTATTCCATATCTCATTTTTACTATTTTAGCTTCTCTTTCATCAAGCATCTGTAGTATCATATCTAAGTTATTTCTAAGTGCATTCTTTTCTGCAAATTGATCTGGTCTCAGAGTATTTGGATCTTCAAGCAAATCTGCTAACGTATCTCTTCATTCATCTCATACCTCTCTATCTAGTGATACATTTCCAAATATAACTTCTTCAAGTTTTTTAATCTTTTTTATAGGGAATCATAGTTTTTGTCATATTTCTTTTGATGTTGGTTCTCTTCATAATTTTTGAAATAGCAATTGATATGTTTTATTATAAGAATTTATTTCATCTATCAAATGTACAGGTATCCTTACGTGTTTACTCATATCTGCTATTGCTTTTGTAATACTTTGTTTAATCCATCGTGTAGCATAAGTAGAAAATTTAAATTCTTTATCTGGATCAAATTTCTCAATTGCTTTAATAAGTCATATATTACCTTCTTGTATAAGATCAGAAAAACTCAGTCTAGATCCAAAAAATCTTTTTGCAATACTGATTACTAGTCTCAGATTTGATTCAATCAACTTTCTTTTAGCATTTTCATCTCATTTTTTGATTCTTTTTGCTACATCTCTTTCGTCTTCAGCAGATAATAATGGTATTTTTGAGATATCGTTAAAATACAGCTTTATAAAGTCTTTATACTGACTATCATTTACTGTATATATCTTATCATAAAGTTGTAATTTTCACAATTTACTTTCTTTTACTGATTCTTTTGCTTCCAGTTCCAATAATTCTTCAATGGTAATAATTTTTATTCAGAGTTTATCACACAGATCATAGAATCTTTCTAGGAGTTTTGCACTTCAATCCATGTCATCAATTTCCGCAATTATATCTGCTTCTTTTACATTTCATGTCTTTGCTCACTGTTCCAATAATTTTTGTAAAGATTTGTTTAACTCTGCTATATCATCTTGAAATTTCTCCCAAAGTTGTTGTTTCATTTTTTGCATAAAGCTATTAATATATATTAAAAGCAGGCAATAAGCCAAAACATTGAAGATAAATTATATACTTGACAATAAGAATATTTTATATATAATATAATACGTGTAGTAGAACACGCTAATATATTGAGGCAGGATTACCTAACTATAGGTAGTTCTGCTTTTATTTTTTTAACAAAAAAAGCACTTCGAAATTACAATAGTGATTTTTTAATTAATATCAACATCAATATAAAACCAAAGAAAATATAATTATTATATACAATATACAAGAAGATGCGATAAAAACATAACTATAAATACAAAAATTAAATATAACCATCATATTTTTCAAAGTTTTTTCCATGAATAAAATGGCCATATAGATATAAAAAATATCACCAAAAGAGATATGCTTAAAAATAATCGAGCGAATATATTAACTAAAACAGATTTTTCTATATTAACATTTCATAATATTAGAGTAACTAGATATCATAATGTATAGTTATATGCTAAATTAATAATATTAAGTAATCGTGGTAATATAAAAACTACTCATGCTGAAATTAGTAATTTATATGCATAAAAATTCATTTTTGATTCCTTTAGATCGTTCTTTTTTAAAAACAAATAAATATTGAAAAATTTCTGTATCGCCCAAAGAATTGCCATAAATAATATTAGTGCCAATGCTCCAAACATAGCAACGTTCATGGTTATTGATTTAACAAGAGACAGGTTGTCTGGTTGCATTAGTCGATTCATCATAAATAATTAGTATTAAGAATAAAAAATACATTTGTCACAAGATATTTAACTAACGGTGTTTTTCAATATCAAACTTATAATTGCAAATTGATTAATTTTCCTTAATTAATTTATAATTTCTTATTTACTATTTAAAATAATCAAAGTTATGTTACATTACTTCAAATGAGATATCAAAACTTTATGAAATAAAAAATACTTAGTTAATGACTTATTTGGCATTCAAGTGAATTACTTATGATCACAAAAGAAATGAGAATTTTTTCTATATCCATATTTGGATGATAATAAAAAGTCAGTTTTCTATTATTGTTTTGATACTGCAGAACAGAAAGAAATGTTTGAAGAGACTCTCAAAATATCTTGAATCTGACCCAAAACAGCTTTTCAAATAGTGAAATTACCCAAGGCTGATTTACAAAAAGCGATCAAAACTTTGGACGTGAAATATTTTCAATCTATACCGTGAATTTGACCAAAATCTGCAAAGAAAATATTACTTGAACTCAAATGAAATTTCGACATGGATGATTTAGAAAAATTAGATATCGATCAGAAGTTATATAAATCCATCATTACATCTCTTAAATGATTTGGTTACGAAGCCGATACTATAAAGAGAGCATTACAAAAATATGATGGTAAAGTCAGCAAGGAAAATATTTCAATAGTTATAAAATGGATAATATCTAATATTTAGTATTGACAATATATTAAAAATTATTATCTTAGAATATGTAAAAAAATAAATATATAAACCATCAAAATAAAACTTATGGAAATAAAACTTTTTGGAAAAGAGTTACAAATTATGCTCCAAATATCCAGAGAAGGAGACTTTGTTGATA
This sequence comes from uncultured Candidatus Peribacteria bacterium, assembly GCA_964435215.1. GTDB lineage: Bacteria > Patescibacteriota > Gracilibacteria > Absconditabacterales > Absconditicoccaceae > UBA6263. The sequence continues at coordinate 5,825 of CAYSXV010000022.1, forward strand.
CATTTATCAAGTTGAATAAATCCTTTAAATTAGAGGGATTTCTAAACATCTGTTTAGGTGCTGAAGATAATAATATTGGAAAACCAGCATTTATTTCCGAATGTTATGCAGATCGTGAAAATGCAAATTATTTCCACGTAACTGTGATGGCCGCAGATGAAAAAAGATTCTATGACTTTCTGAAAAAATTCTGTGAAGAAAACGGAATCTCATTCAAAGATCCGAGGACTCAATATCAAGAAGAAGTACGTGCATTATACAAAAGGCTTGATGAGTTGAAAATTCTTATAAAAGAATCTAAAGTACAAGAGAAAGAATAATTATGTTCAAAAATTATAAAATAGTCGGCTTTTTTAGCTGGCTATTTTTCTAATTATAATTTTCTAGAATCATATGCTCGATGAAATAGCGCTTGTCTCTGTCTTTTCCTACAATTCCAATCCATAGGATAACAATTGTTTTTTACTGCCATCCAATGTCTTTTTATAGCTCTCCATCTTTTGATCTGTCTATTATCTTCATCATTTATTCTTCTTCACATATAATATCTACAATATCGTTGAAACCATCATCTGGGATCGTCAGGATAAATTCGTCATTTTTCTTTCCAATATTTCAAATCCATAGAAGCATTTACTCAAAAAAAATTAAGCTTGGGATTTTTTTTATCAGGAGATATTTTTGCATTTTCAAACCATTCTCTAGGAAATTCATCTTTACAGTCTGTCATATATTTACCTCAAAATACTCAAGCTTCAAGCATTTCTTGTGGAGTCAGTTGTGGTAGAAAATCTTCACGGAAATTTTTTCCTATCTCTTCAGTGAGATGATAAATATATCATGACTGCATTTTATCATTCACAATAATTTTTTTCTTCATTCTATTTTTTATTATCCAAAAATTCTTTTAATTTATCCAATGCTTGTCATCTCATACTCATATTATTTCTTTCTTTTATACTGAGTTCGGCAAAACTACAATCATATCACTCAGGACAAAATATTGGAGCCCAACCAAAATCACTTTCGAATTCAGGTTTTATTATTTTTCATTCCAAAATACCCTCAAAAAATTGTATTTCTCAATTACTATCTCAATATCCTATTAAAGTTTTTGCAATTACTTTGTAGTTATCATGTTTTTTAGCTATTTCAAAAATTCATTCATTACCAAGTTTTTTTTCAAACCACTTAATCAATGGTCATGGTAATCAGTTTAAACAATCCATATAAAGTGAGGTATCTTCTACTATAAATTCACCATCATGATGTTTACGAGCTTCTATAAGTTTCGCTTCAATAATTTTATGTGGATCTATTTCTTGAAGTTCCGCTAAATCAATATTCATCTGTTTAATATTTTTTATTACTGCCTGAACTTCAATAAATTTATTTTTATTTCAAGTTATAAAATATAGCATTATTTATTCTAAAAGCATAAAATGATATTTATATTGTAAATGTTATTTCGGATGGTGATGTTTCAATTATTTTTCTAATTTTTTTTTGTGCTCTTAGTTTTATTTTTTCTATATCTTTTGATATCTCTTTAGAACTCCAATCAATATTACCAAATTTAAAATCTTTACCATTTACAAATAATTGGTTTAGATCTGCTTTTTTCTGTTGTGGATATATTTGAGTAGTTGCATGACCTCTAGTCTCGCACATAATGAGTTTATTATATGATAAATAATTATTCTAAAACATATTCCCATCCAGGCTGCCATTCTTTTGTTTTTCTCCAGTCACCAGCAAATGCTTCTTTTCGAGTCTTTCATTTTATAATAACATCCAATGCAAGTTGAGGTGCTTTATGAGCTACAATAGCAACATGTTTATCATCATAATTTATTCTCAAGAAATTCAAAAAATCTTCTATCCTTTTTTTTACATCTTCATAAGATTCTCATCCAGGAAATCTTTTATGAATACTCCTTTCTTGTATCGGTTCTACTAGAGCAGCAGCCTTTTGATTATATTCACCATAGTTACACTCTCTTAATCTTTTATCTTGTATAATAGTTACCTTATCTTCAAAGGCTAATTTTGCTGATTCAAAAGCTCTTTTAAAATCAGAACAAAAAACAACATCAAAAACTGACGTATCGATTTGGTATTTCAATTCTAAAGATTGTCATATTCATACCTCTGAAAGTTCGACATCATATCGTCATGAAGAAAGTCATTCTTCATTGTCAGTAGTAGATCCATGAACAAAATAAGTTATTCTAATAGCCATAAAATAAGTTTATTTATAAAACATAATATTATAATAATAATTTCCTATATAAACTTAAGTATAAATTTACTATAATATTGCAAGTATATAAACATTTATCTCATAATGATTAATAAATTTATCTACAATTTATATATAATAATAGCTTGACATTATATAAGAAATATATATAATGTAAATACAAAATAAAAACATATATAAAATTCTAATTATTAATCATTATTAAAAAAACAAAAATTAAAGATTAAATGTATGAAAAAGATTAGCTTGTTTAACTCGTGTGTCTTGTTTGTTTCTATGTTGTGCTTTGCATTCACAATCCCTTACAATTGGGATGGGGTAGTTGAAAAAGCCCAAAAAGATTTTTCAAGAGTTATTACAAATCAAATCGTCTCCAAGACAATTGATGCCTTCCTATTAGATGGTTATTATCAGCCACAGTTAAAAGAACTCAATTGGTCTGCAAGAGAAAATTTCCTCCAAGCACATTCTCCCTGGAATATGGAAGAATATAGAACAGTTGCTTACGCAACTTTCACGGCATGGGACGGAAAGACATCACTTACAACTGATAGTTATGCCTACTATTATTTCAAAAGTGGTGGAATCGATACGGCAGTTGCCAGACCATTCCAAAACTTTAGAAACTCTATCATGGAGATAGCTAAGGAGTATCTATCAAACCCCGATAATTTAAACTCTATCTATCAACTTTATAAGCCTATGCTTGTAATAAAATTTAAAGATAGGAAAGACGTATTACTCAAAGCAAGTGCTTCTATAGAACTGTATCTATCAGGAAGAGGCTCTGAATTGACCAAATACGATCGGGAATTCTTCCAACGGCGCGAAGCTGAAGGTGGAAAAATAATTATTCAAGAATACTATGCCTTACTTGATGATTTGATGTTTTCAATCTAATCAATAAAGGCTAATTAATTAAACTGTTTTCAGTTTGATATTCACAATTACAATATTCGGATGTAATCCTCTTGCTTATGTGGCAGAGGATTTTTGATATATTAAATTTTTTATAAAATCTCTTGCTTGAATTAAGAGTCAGAATCCATATTTTATACAGACTTATAAATTTAATTACAACAAAGATATGATAGAGAAGATAAGAAATTTTTGCATCATTGCTCATATAGATCATGGTAAATCTACATTAGCTGATAGGATGCTAGAAATTACATGAACAGTAAGAAAAATTGATCATAATCAAATGCTTGATCGTATGGATATAGAACAAGAAAGATGAATCACTATCAAGCTTACTCCCGCAAGGATGCAATGGAAATGATATGAATTTAATCTTATAGATACTCCAGGACATGTAGATTTTCAATATGAAGTATCTCGTTCACTTGCTGCGGTAGAATGAGCAATTTTGCTTATCGATGCAAGTCAATGAATACAAGCCCAGACATTATCAGTATTATATCAAGCAATAGATCAAAATCTGACTATTATTCCGATTTTAAATAAAATTGATCTACCAGCCGCTAATCCAGAAAGAGTAGCACATGAAATAGAAAATGTAATATGAATAGATAAATCTGAAATACTCTTAGTATCAGGTAAAACATGAGATTGAGTAGAAGAAGTTTTGGATGCTATAATAGAAAGGATTCAAGACCCATTTACTTTCAAAAAACAACATCCCAAAAAATTTCGAAAAAATACAAATATTATTCACAAAGATACTGATGCAAGAGCTTTGATATTTGATTCTGTTTATGATCCTTATAGATGAGTAGTATGTTATGTAAAAGTTATTGACGGTCATATGAAGCCATGAAAAACAATACATCTTATACACACTGAAAAAGATATTAACCCGACAGAGGTAGGTCATTTTTCTCCTGAATATGTAGCAGATAAAGAAATCAAAGAAGGTCAGATAGGTTATATAGTAACTTGAGAAAAATCAGTGCGTGACGCGCAAATTTGAGATACGGTAATCGATCGTAAAGAAATCAATAGCTCAAATAATTTAGATGATTTTATCATACCAGGTTTCAAAAAAGTTAAACCATACGTTTATGCATGAGTCTATCCTATAGATAATAAAGATTATGATAAATTAAAAGATTCCTTGGAAAAATTATCTCTAAATGATAGTGCAATAGAATATGAAATGGAAGATTCTCAAGCATTGTGATTCTGATTCCGTTGTGGATTTTTGTGAATGTTACATATGGATATAATCAAAGAAAGATTATCTAGAGAATACAATCTAGAAACAATATTTACTATACCGACAGTTGTTTATTTGGTTAAATCAAAACTACTTACAATACCACAAATCAGATCATGAAATAATATTCAGAATTTAATAAAATCCTGATTTTATAAGTATATTTTATCTGACTCAAATAATCCGGCTTACGATCAAACATTACTTGAAGAAAAAATACAAGCACTTGACCTTGATAAAAATATAAAAGAAGAATTAAATCCTCGGATTGTTGTTAGATCTGGAGTAGATATGATAGATTATTGACTAATCGATACTATACTAGAGCCCATTGCAAATGTAGAGGTAGTTTGACCAAAAGAATATGCATGAAATATAATGTCACTTTGCCAAGAGTATAGATGAAAAATATGAAAAATGGATTATATAGATGAGACTAGGGTAGTACGACATTATGAATTGCCAATGTGAGAAATTATTATAGATTTTTATGATAGATTAAAATCAGCAACCAAGGGTTATGCGACTATGAATTATGAATTTAAAAATTATCAAGAAGCTGATTTAGTTAAACTAGATATTTTTATAAATAATGAAAAAGTAGAAGCTTTAAGTTGGATTGTACACAAAGATAATGCTTATTATAAATGAAAAGATGCTGTAGAAAGATTAAAAGTTTTGATACCTAAACATCTTTTTGTGATTCCTATTCAAGCATGAATATGAACTAAAATGATAGCTAGAGAAACAATATCAGCTATCAGAAAAGATGTGATTGCAAAATGTTACTGATGAGATATAACCAGGAAAAGAAAACTTCTAGAAAAACAGAAAGAATGAAAAAAGAAGATGAAAGCTATATGATCAGTAAACGTCCCTAGTGATGTTTTCATAAAGATGGTTGCTAGAGGCTAGTAACTACTATTGACATTTTTAAGGAAATCATTAAATACTAATAAACAAAATCAAAACAAAACATGAATCAAACAACGTATTCAAATGGGGCAGCTGTTACCTTTACAAGAACAGCTTCGGGTAGTGCTAATGCAAAACGTTCAATCATGTCTCCTCATGCAGTATCTAAAAAGCGGTTTGATACCGCCATTATAGAGAAGAAAAATGGCGAGGTTAAAGTAATCCATGGTATCCGAGCTACTGCTATCATAGCAAGAGCACAGGTAAAAGATTACGAGCACATTTTGCACTGGCCACTGAAGGTTGGGAAAAGGAGAGCGGCAGACATCGTTGTTCTTGTAGATAATCTTGGGAATCTTAGCCTTAAAAAAGGCGAAGAAGCAAAGGAAATTATTTACAAAAGCATAATCCCGGCAGGCTATGAGGTGGAATTCACTCCCCCAAGAAGGGAGAAAAAGTAACAATTATTAAAAAGACAGGGGCGGTTTATCCGACCCCTTTCTCGTTTATCAAAATTTTGGATGAGAGAATTATATCGTTAGATATAAATTTCAGTTAGAAATTTGCTTGTAAATTTCAGTTAGAAATTTGCTTGTAAAT
>CAYSXV010000022.1:11881-16316 GCA_964435215.1 uncultured Candidatus Peribacteria bacterium
ATTTGCTTGTAAATTTCAGTTAGAAATTTGCTTGTAAATTTCAGTTAGAAATTTGCTTGTAAATTTCAGTTAGAAATTTGTTTATAAATTTCCATATGGAAATTTGCATTTTTTGAAATTTCAGTTAAAATAAGATATACCCCAAGTTTATAAGCAAAAAAATAAAAATGAAAAATAGATCTGCTTGAAAATCATTCTTCAAAAATGTTTTATTCCGAGAAATATTACTTGTATTTTTTATTATACTTTTATGAGGGTTTATATTTTGGAAAATAGAATGATTGAGTTTTATAGACTCAATATACTTCACTACAACAACAATGGCGACTATATGATTGTGAGATATAGCACCACAGACAATTACTTGAAAAATATTTGTTATGATATATGCATTTATGTGAGTACCATTGTTTATATCTCTTTCATGACTTATATTAGAATCTAGATTTAATAGACGTCTCAAACAATATATTACAAATTTTCATAAAGAACTACATATTGCTGAAGTAGAACTTCAAGAAGTAGAGGCTAAAGTTTGAGAAGAAATTTGAGATGTAATGAAACAAGAAAAAAGAACAGAAGGAAAAGTAGATGAAACAGTTAAATGAGTAAAAATAAATAGAAAGAAAATAGATAGATTAGAAGAGATTATAGAAGATAATATTGTTGATAGAAAGCCTCGATGGAAAATATGGAAAAAAAGATAAATATAAACTTTCAATCTAAAATTAATCTTGATAAAAAATATAAATAACTTATACAAAATCTGATTACTGCCAGTCAGGTTTGATTTTAATTTTTTGTATATTTGTATGATTTTATGAATAGACCCTTGAGTTAGAAAATTGTGATATGCTATCATCAAACCAAATCTTGAAATCATAGATGCTGGGATACTTTTGCAAGATCAAAAAGCGCCGACTAGAGAAGATCAATTTATAAGAATAAAAGAAATTTATGATTATTTTGAAAAACTAATCAAAAAATACAAAATCAAAGCAGTTAGTATAGAAAAACTTTTCTTTACAAAATTTAATCAATCAAATGCTGAATTTGTTTATGGTATCAGATGAGCTTTGATAATGCTTTTTGTAAAAAATAATATTCTAGTAAAAGAATTTACTCCTATCCAACTCAAAAAAGCTATCACTGGAAACGGCAGGGCAGATAAGATATTGGTACAAAAATTTATTATGAAATTATACTGACTCAAAGATCTACCCAAATACAACGATACTGCTGATGCTTTATGATTGGCATATATTATTAAAAATATAAAATAAGTATAGTTGACTTTTATTATAGAATAAATATAGTAATTTTGTCAAAACAAAAAATTAAAGTATAGTATTAACCAAAATCAAAACTAAAATTTATGAAAAAATTAGCTATCCTTATTTTATTTACAATCTGTATCTCTTTCTTGCAAAGTTGTGGTCCATCCGCAAAGGAAGTATATGAAGCAACTATTGCTAAATCAACCGGCCCCTATGTTCTTAGACTCAATAATGCTGGTAATATACTAGGATATAACTGGTCTATTGTTGATACAACGGGTGGATTTACTACTATATCTACCGGAATATGGTCAACAAACGTTAGTGATTCTTATTATGGTTCTCAAGGAGAAACAAAACAAATTGAAACGCTTCTAAAAGAATTTCAGAAGAAATTCAAAGTCCAAGTTATAAATTATTATCCATTAGTATACGGGGAGATACAAACCGGGACTTCTGTTTATCTAAGGATATTTTTCCAACCAGTAATAGATATCGAGCATCAGAAGCTTATTAAAGCCTACTCTGAATTAAATTCTAAAAACGATAATCTGCAACTCATGGTAGAGGACTTGAAGAAAAGTAATCGAAAAATTCTAAAGGAACTTAAGAAACTGGAAGATAAGAAATAATCAATCTTTCAATCACATAAAGTCTGCATCTTTTATTAGGGTGCAGATTTTTTTTATTAACATCTACATATAGTTGACATTTATTGGTAAATAATTATATTATTTTTACTAAAACAAAAAACGGGGTAGCGAAAACCGTAAATAGAGTAGCTAAACAAAAAAACCAATATTTATGAAAAAAGTTTCTTTTATTCTTGTTTTCTTTGGGCTTGCAATTGTTAGCTCGCTTTCTTTGCAGAGTTGTGCCTGTCTTTGTGGTGATGAGCCAAGACCGGTTGGAGTTATACAGTTCGACTCCACAAATCTGGATATTATAATTGGCTATGATTGGTCCAATGTCGATACAACAGGAGGATTTACAACAATGCCAACCGGGTTTAAGGCTGCTAAAAATTGTAGTATGCCTATACTTGAAGAGAAACAGGTAAAATGGGTAGAGGGTATGTTGATTACATTCCAGAAACAGTTCAAAGTAAATGTGACCAACTACCAAATTGTGCCGGTTTTTAATAATTCACAAGCTTACGTTAGGGTATTCTTTGAGTCAAAGATCAATCCCACGATGCAGAAACTCGAAGATGCCTATCAGGAATCTATCGATCAGAACCAAGAGTGGAAAGATCTTGTTGATAATCTTTCTGCCAGCAACCGGCAAATGAAAAAAGAGTTTCAAAAACTCAAAAAAACCATCGAAGAGAAAAAATAAACTCTTCAAACTATACAAAGTCTGCATCCTTTATTGGGGTGTAGATTTTTTATATTAAAAAAAATCAGTTATTCAGGCTAAAATTTCATATCATTTATCTGTCACTACAACAGTATATTCCCGCTGTGCTCATAGATCTCAATCTTGGGTATATAAGTTTCGTCAATTATTTCATTCCACAAAATCATCAGATGTTATAGCAGTTATAGGTTCAAGAGCTACTACCATTCAACTTTTAAAACTTGTTTTAGTGGTATCTGGGTGTGGCCGATTATAAACGTATGGTCTTTCATGTACATTATTACCTACTCAGTGTCAGGTAAGTTTTTTGATTATACTGAATCATCATTTTTTAATCGTATCATTTACTGTTTTAGAAAAATCATATATTTTTTTTCAATTGGCTATTTTCTTGACTCATTCATCAAGTGCTTTTTTTGTAGCTTGTATAAGATTCCATGCTTGGGGATTGGCTATCTCTCATCATATAACTATACTTATAGCAGCATCAGAATATCATCATTTATAAATTACTCCAGAATCTATTTTAAGTAAATCTCAGTTTTTAAGCACATAATCATCTGGTATCCCATGCACCAAACAATCATTTACAGATAAACATAAATTAGCAGGGAATCATTGATATCACATAAATGCTCATTTTATTCAGTTTTTTTTCATAAATTCTTCAGCTATAATTTCTAGCTCTATAAGAGCTATTCAAGCTTTACTAAAATTTCAAAGCATCATCAAAAGATCATTGAGATACTTTCATGACTCACGAATATTATTTATTTGATTTTGATTTTTTATAAGATTATCCATTATTATTTAGTATATAATTAATATTTATCAATAGATAAATTCTTTTACTTTTTTTCCTGTTTTTTACAATATAATTTTCAACTGACTAAACTTTTTGAGATTGCTTTTATAAAAAAAATTATTAAACAGACTTTAAACAGATTAGGATTTATTTTTTAATTTATTCTCATGTCCAAACATCCCGAATACCAATACCTTGATCTACTCAAGGATATTATGGAAAATGGTTCTGACAAAAAGGTTTTCTTTACTCCAGAAGTACTAGCTCAATATGAAAAGGATTGAGAACAACCACCATTTATACGCTCAGTATTTGGACGTCAGATTAGATTTGATTTATCTAAGTGATTCCCATTACTTACTACAAAGAAAGTCTTTTTTAGATGAATTTTACATGAACTTATTTGGTTTCTAAAATGAGATTCTAACGTGAAATATCTAGTAGATAATGATGTACATATCTGGGACGAACGAGCTTGGAAAAGATATCATAAACATTGCCTAGAAAACGATCCTAGCGCAGATTTATCTCAACCAGATTTTATAGCAAAATTAAAAGCAGAGGACAAGGATAGTGATTTTGTAAAAAATCGATGAGAACTTATTACTATATACGGTAGAATGTGGAGAAGACGACCAGCATCTGATGGACGTGAAATAGACCAGCTTTGACGAGTTATTCAATGACTCAAAGATAAACCATTTAGAAAATCTTATGTGGTTTCAGCTTGGAACCCAGATTTTATCTATGCTATGGCATCAGAGTGAAATAAGAGTGAAGTACCACCATTTTGTCATACGACATTTCAATTTTCTGTTACAGAAGATAATAAACTCAATCTATGATTATATCAAAGAAGTGCAGATTCATTTCTATGAGTACCATTTAATATAGCTTCTTATGCATTATTATTACTTATGGTAGCACAAGTGACATGACTACAAGCAGGTGAATTTGTACATACATTTTGAGATGTACATATTTATTCAAATCA
>CAYSXV010000023.1:0-15756 GCA_964435215.1 uncultured Candidatus Peribacteria bacterium
GAGCTAAGATATATATGACCGGTTTTGGTATTGTAATATGATTTATAATATTTTTGGGTATATCATATTATTTGATAAAAAAATATCATCAAGATTTTTGGAAGTTTTTTTATTGGCTACCTGTGTTGACCATATTAATGTATTTAATATGAGTATACGTAGATTTTGCGCTTACAACATCTATTATACCAAGAAATATTAATGAATTTTTGATGCTTATCAGTCCATATTGATACAAATTTCATTTCGTTTGAATAATGATATGAATTATGATAGCGTTTAAAATATTTTTCAAAAAAATAAAAAGAAACGAGAATAAAAAAATATGGATAGATATATTATTCTATTCAATTTGATTAAGCATAATACCGATAGGAATATTTCTTTTATTGTGAGATAATTTTATAGGAAAATCTTGTCATGAGTGGATGTGTATAAAGCCACTAAACATAGAAAGTGAATTAAATAAATTTAATGGAGTTTATCCAGCGTGACTATTTATTTCTATATGAGCTCTGATATCTATATTCATAACTTGAATAATCAGAAGAAAAAAACAACAATTTTGACTATGAATTATTGGATTTATAATACTAATAATACTTACAAATATAGTAATAATGACATTCCAAAATTATCCTAAATACTGAACTATTTCTATACAATCGATAACTTTTGATATAAAACAATACATATCATTTATTGCAATTATGATGCTGATATATTCACGACAGAAACGGAAAAGAGATTAAATTTAACAATTTACATTTAATTTAACGTTTTTACGTTTTTACGTTTACACGTTTTAACATTACATCTCCATGAAAGTTTTTTTTCAAAAAAACGATAGTTTATATAAAATATTCAAAACATTAGAAAAATTACCCACAAATAAATCAGTGAATATCTATATAGATCCTGAACATTCTTTTTTTGATAATGAACGACGATGAAAACAGTTAAAAGAGATAATTCAAGAAAGAAATATAGATGTATATTTCATAACCAAAAATGATAAATCAAAATATTTTTTTCAAAGTTTATGATTGAGCGTTATTCATCAGGAAAAAAGCAAAATATTAAGAGTCTTTAATATAATATATTTATTTTTTTTCAATTTCAAAAGGTTTCATTTATTGGCTTATAATAGAAAAAATTATATATTCTACGTGGTGTTTTGATTTGAATTGGCATTTATATTAGCAATTTTTTATGTGCTATATAGTCTTATATTACCAAGTTGAAACATATATATCAAATCTTCTCAACAATCAGAAAGTATAATATATAATTTTCGTTATTATTCTAATACAGACAGCACTTATACAAAAGATCCTAGATTTTTGAGTATACCAATTTTTTCTTGATCTATACAACACAAATACGAATTATCTATAAGTACAGCTAATATAAAATATTTACAAAACCCATCTAGATGAGAAGCTAGAATTATAAATAAAACTGAAAAAAAATATTCATTTGTTCCAAATACAAGACTAGTTACAGATGATTGACGTCTTTTTCAGACAACGGTCTGGAATGAAATACCAGCTTGATCTGAGAAACAACCATCACAAACAACAGTAAAAATCAAAGCGATGGAAAAAGACGACAACTGAATATTTATGTGATCTAGATGAAATATACAAGCATGAACAAAACTGTATATTAAAAACTTAAATCAAAGTTTATATCTTAACAAAGTATATGCAGAAATATCAGAAGATATTACTTGATGATTTATCAGTTCGCAATGAACAATAACAGATAAAGATATAAATATATTATCATCTAAATTATCTGATTATATAAATCAAAATAAAAAAGAAATAGTATCTCAAAATTTCAAAATAAATAATGGAATTTTAATATGATTCAATGATACAATTTCCAATACTACTCAACAACTATATATAAAAAACAAAACATGAGAACAATCTCCGATTATACAATGATATATAATAAGTAATTTAAGTTTCTATTATATACAACGAGATGATTTAATTAAATGATTCAGTGAATATATTTTACAAAGGCCATCAGAAAAATCAAAACTAGTAACAATAGATAAAAATAGTTTAGTATTTTTTGATACTACAAAAAAAGAATGAAATACACTGATTATACCTACTAAAATAGACATAATACAATGATATGATTTTACAAAAGATATAAATTGAATATTGGAAGATATCAAAAATAGTATAGTATCTATAGATAAAGAACAAGCACAAAAAATAATATTATCTTATCCAGAAATAGCTGGAGTAACAATAAAAATTAGACCACCACGATATAGCACTCTACCAAAATTAAAATCCAGAATAAATTTCATTTTTGAATAATAGATTAATTTACTATTACCAACCTATCAGTTTTAAAAGAATATATTTCTAAATTTCAAGAAATTCAATTTTTTTGTTTTATATATCATAAAGCCTGTTTTGCATCTATTATTCATTTAGTATCTGGCAATACAGCTCATGTTTTTTTATCATTTACAGATATAAGACAAAATCAATATTGTTTTACATCATATCATAATAATTTTTGCAAATCAGTCTCTTTATCATACGATAAAACTATATCTACAACGACAGTCTTTACTCAAGATATTTTGTCCATCAACCCATAATACAATGTATCTACAAGTTTATCCATATTTTTATCAGTTTTCAATACCCCATTTGAAAATAATAAATTATTTTTTTCATCAAACAAAGAAAAGAATATTCACTTTATATCATCATTTTTATATTTTTTAAATAATTCAGATTTTATTTTTTCTATCATTTTAATTAAAGAAATTTAAAATTTTATTGTTTAAAATAAGTTTTTAATTATATTATCACACAGCAATTTTCAATTCTGAATTTTAAATTATAAATTAAATATTTTGTCTAAACTTAATTTTAAAATACTCAAACAAGTCTGAAATGCAAGAGTAGGTGAAATAGAGCTAAACTGAATAAAGCTTACTACTCCTATTTTTATGCCCGTATGAACAAAGGCAACAATAAAGGGTTTAATTTTGGATATGCTACAAGATCCCAAATATATCTGAGATTTACCAATCATAAATTTAATCCTAGCAAATACATTTCATCTTTATTTACGTCCTGGAGATGAGTTAATAAGAGATGCTTGATGATTACATAAATTTGAAAATCGAAACTGACTAATACTCACAGATAGTTGATGATTCCAAGTTTTTAGTTTATGATTAAATAAAAATAGTAGAGGTGAATATCAATCCAATGATGAAGATAAAGAATTTTCTCATGAAGTAAAAATAAAACTTACAGAAGAATGAGTTAAATTCAATTCACCATACGATTGATCAAAACATTTTTTCACACCAGAAAGTGTGGTAGATATACAATGTAATCTATGAAGTGATATCATGATGGTTCTAGATGTTTGTTCTCCTACAGATTGTGATAAAAAAACAATAGAAGAGCAAATGCATATGACACATCGCTGGGCAAAAAGAGCATTTGAACATCTAGAAAAAAAATATAACGAAGTCCGTTGAGTCCTTTTCCCTATAGTTCAATGATGAATACACCTAGACCTCAGACAACAATCAATTGATTTTCTTTCACAATATGCAAAGGATTGAATAGCAGTCTGATGAGTAAGTGTATGAGAATCCAAAGAATTGATACGTGAAGTAGTGGAGTTTACATGACCAAAATTACCAAATAACAAACCAAGATATCTTATGGGGGTAGGTACACCTGAAGATATTTCTCACGCTATAGAACATTGATTCGATATGTTCGACTGCGTATTAGCGACAAGACTAGGAAGACATGGAATGGCTTTTTCTGATGAATGAAATATGACAATAAAAAATGCAAAATATAAATCTGATTTTACTCCACTTACAGAAAATTGTTCATGTTTTGCATGTAAAAATTATACCAAAGCTTATCTACATCATCTCATAAAAGAAAAAGAAATGCTTGGTTGAATTTTACTTAGTTTTCACAACATAGTTTATCTAAATAATATCTTAGAAAATCGGAAACAAAAGATACTAAGCCAAAATTAGACTTGACATTTAAAAGTAAATATTTAAAGATAAAATCCTAAAACAAAACGTCAAACTAAAATTTTTAACGCACATGGCAAAAAAACAAATTCCAACGAAAGGAACAAAAGAGCATCATCACTATGAAAGGAAGTTGGATGCTAACTACAAAGAGGCTCTAGGTAGGTTTAAATACATCCTCAAAGGCCTGAGACCTATTGCAAAAAAGATGTTGGTTCATCATACGGTAAGTCCAAAACCAATCAAAGACCTGATTGTAATCCAAAAAAATTACATGAAATTCAAGGTATTCTGCGACTTACACAAAGATGACCGCAAGGTAAGAGCTCTTGCAAAAAAAGTAAACTTGTATATGTCATTTGAAAAGACCAGGAATAAGGTATTTTCAATAGATATCAACGGAAGCGTTTTTTTTGAAGGAGACATTATTCCTTTCGAAAAACTCGTAATATCAGTTGAAGAACTCCTAATATACCAGGATGCTTTGAGTGTAAGTAAATTCCGTGACCATAAATTCACCGAATTGCATCGGAAGTTTCACCACATTGTAAGTAGCGTAAGAAGTTCTGTGATTTATGCAAACAACAGATTAAACGTTATTTATGAAAAAGAAACAAAACCATCAATCAAGTTTAGTCTAAATTTTCGAAAGAAAAAAAGATAGTTTAACTATCGAAAGATTCCTCCATTTTTATGGACGGAATTTTTTTTATTTTAAAAAAGATTTCACTTAGAATAAAATATAATTATATATAAGTAGATAATATTTATTCTATAAATAAACAATGGACGTCAAACCAAACATTTTTGAGCTGGCCCTTGAGTTTGCTTTAGAAAAGCATAAATGACAAAAAAGAAAATGAAACAATATACCCTATTATCGACATCCTATCTCTGTAGCAAAAAACATAGAGACTTATAAAAAATCAAAAAACATAGAACTTCTCATGACAGCTGCGCTATTACACGATACGGTAGAAGATTGTCCAAATACAAGTTTACAAGAAATTGCTGAAACATTTGGATATTATGTTGCTGCTTTGGTAGATGAGTTAACTTCTGATGAAAAAGAGATCAAAAAAATAGGCAAAACAGAATATTTAAAAAATAAAATGGCAAAAATGTCATCTTACGGATTAGTAATCAAATTATCTGACCGTCTAGATAATGTAAGAGATATGAGTGCTGTAAATTTACAATTTCAAAAAAAATATACAAAAGAAACTCTAGAAATATTAGAATATCTAGAGTCATGAGTTAGGAAACTTACACCAACACATAAAAAATTAATTGAAGAAATAAGAAAATTTTTATAGTTTAAAACTATACTTGACTTATATGATATAATATATATTATATCATAATAAACAAAAACTAACTAAAAAAAATAATTATGTTAACAGAAAATCAAAAACAAATCGTTACAGAATTTTTCAGATACAGTCAGAGCTACGGATCTGTAAGCGGAATGTGGATAAAAAAAGAAATACCAAATCTTGGTAAAGTTGTATCTATGACCAAGACAGGAGATACAGGACTGGTAACAATTAAAGGTAAAAAAAACATAAGAATTACCACGATTGAAGAACCAGGGCTTACACCATTAATTGCATTTATGCAAGAAATAGTAGAACTCCGAAAATCTCTTGAAAAAATTTGTGAAGAGAATATCCCCAAAAGAGAAAAGTTTCCAAAATTCGTAATTTTATTTGACAACGATACTCCTCAAGGCACAAGATTTATCTTTTATAACTACTTCGGTGAGGATAAAGATAAAAATTATGAATATGAAACTCAATATAAAATCGTAAAAAAGAAATTAAAAGAATTTGGATATAAGGTTTCTCTGGATTGTGGATGTTTTGTAAATTTCTACATTACAAAATACAAGAAAGAATACCTACAAAAAAACTTTTTCGAAAAATTCATCTATAATATAATCTATTAATAGAATATTTAACAAGATAAAGACAATTCTTCGTTTTCGGAGGATTGTTTTTTTTAGAAATCTCGAGTACCCTTCATACTACTAGACTGAGTATAATTTGTTATAGTAGATTCAAAAAAATTTCATTTTTCCATATTATTATCTTGTAGTCTCTCAAGATGTTTATAAGGATTATCTTTTGCAGTATCAGGGAATAGGGGGTCAAGTCATATCATAGCAAGCCTATTATTTGCAAGTCGTTTTGTATAAACCTCAGTTGATTTATCATTTATTCAAATAATTTTATTTCATAATATAAATTGAGATCGTTTAATTTCTTGTTCCACAGCATCACTAAACATATCGTAAATCATTTTTTCATTCCACATTTCTGGAAATTCTTTTTTTATTTCATGAAGAATATTTGTAAACATAGTTACATGAGTAAGTTCATCTCTACGTATATAGTTTATCATTCTATCTGTGGCTCTCATTTTTTGTTGATCAGCAAGCGTATCAAAAAATGCAAATCAATTATAGAAATACAATCATTCAAGAAGAAAGTTTCAGATTAATCCTCTAAAAAAATTCTCATCATTGGGAGTATCAATAAAGTCCTGATATATCTGACCTATAAACTTATTTCTTTCAAGCAATATTTCATTATCTCTCCAAAAATAATAAATCTGATCTCTCTTATTACTATCTACAACAGATTCAAGTATTGTTGCATAACTCTGTGAATGTATAGCTTCTTGATATGTCTGGATAGCTAGTATCAAACTAACTTCTGGAGCTGTTATATAATCAGAAAAATTTGGAAGATTTACTGTCTGTATACTATCAAGAAAAATTAAGAAAGAAAGAATACCATCGTATGCTCTACGTTCTTCATCACTTAAATCATTTTGATAACATACACTATCTTCGCCTAGTCATGATACCTTTTCTGGTACCCAAAAATTTCATATCATAATAGTATATAGTGATTTTGCTCGTCAATATTTGGTATTATTGAGATTAAATAGTCAGGTTGTATTTCATTTTATGATAGTTCTTACCTGAGTATCATCATTACCTTCAGGATTAAAAAGTTGATTAGGAACAAATGACATTTAATAAAATTTACAATATAAATATTTATTTCAAATCTAATTCTTCTATAATTTTTTGTACATGACCAGTGGCTTTTACATTGCGTCGTTCTTTCAATATTTTTCAAGTTCCATCCAACAAAAATGTAGATCTAATAGTTCAATGAACTATTTTTCAATACATATTTTTTTCTCACCATACATCGAATTGTTTTTGTAAACTTAGATCTTCATCAGATATCAAATCTATACTTAAGTTTTGTTTTTCTATAAAATTGCAGTGAGATTTTTCTGAATCTTTACTAACTCACACTACTCCTATTCTATTTTTATTAAACAAATATTTATATGTAGAAAAATCATGAGCCTCAATAGTACATCCAGGAGTATTATCTTTTGGATAAAAATAAACAATAGTCTGCTTATATTTACTTAGAAACGGCTGTAATTTTTCCATGATTTTTATTTTAGAATATAAAATATACTCTGTCATTTCGACTTTTCAACTGTCATTTCGACCGTAGCGGAGGAATCTCTTTAAGGGATATCCTTCATTCTTAAGGACAAGTCTCGACAAGCTCGAGATGACAAAATTTTCTACTTATTCAATTTCTTCTCATACATGACCAGCAATCTTAATTGACGGTTTCAATGTCTGTCATCATACATTCCATGTAGCAGGACAAGCTTGACCAGGATTAGATCTTACAAATTCAAGAGCTCTAATTTTTCTTACAAGTTCAAGTGTACTTCTTCATATAGGTTCTGTAACTATTTCAATAGCTTTCAATATTCCATCAGGAGAGATAATAAATGTTCATCTTGCGCTATTTCAACTATCAGGATTTAATACTCCAAACAATCTACTCAAGTCTCATTTTCTATCACTTATCATTTGTATTTTGAAATTTTCTAATAATTTTTCTGTTTCTATCCATCTCTTATGAGAAAAAACAGTATCAGTGCTTACTACAAGGATTTCAGCATTAGTATCTTTGATATCTTGATAAGATTTATTTAAATCTTTTAATTCTGTAGGACATACAAATGTAAAATCTGCAGGATAGAAAAATAAAACAAGTCGTTTACCAGCAAAATCATTTAGATTCTTTTTAATAATAGAATCTGTTGATGGTTCATAAATATCAAAAGATAAAACCTCAATTTTATCTTCAAGTTTCAATATTGTTAAGTTTTCCATTTTTTTAGTTTTTAAATATAAAATATATTTGTTTTTTATTATATAGTTATTATATATTCCTAGTCGTGAGAATTACTCCTAAATCTTGCATAGATTAAAAGAAGAAACATCCACAACATCAAGTTATTAACCTAATTTTTCTTGGCGTGCCGCAGGTAATCCTGACACGCTTTTTTTTATTCTCAGATATATTCAAATCTCTTAGTTATCTTTCAATCAACATCCACATTTTTTTCAAATTCCTCTACAGATTTTACTCGTATAGGTTTATCTCCAAACTCTTGGCTATTATAAAGTCATTGATAGACTACATAATCTTCTAAAGTATCAGAGTGTCTTCACAAAGCTATTACTCTATAATTATTTCACTTATAATGTTTATAAATTCACATTTTCATAAAAATAATATTAATTCATAAAACTATTTTTTAATAATCAATTTCTCTTTAGAAAATCTTACTTTTTTTAAATCAACATATTTATCATTACTAGATCTATATCACACAGGTATAACTACTGTTGCCGTCAATCATAGTTCATTCAATCATAATATTTCATTATATTTTTCTGGGTCAAATCATTCCATAGGACAAGAGTCTATTCACATCTGAGCACATGCATATAACAAAAATCACATAGCTATATATGCCTGTTTTTGATTCCATCATTTCAATTGTTCTGGTGTTCTTGATGATATAGTGTTTATCATCATTGCTTTATATTCCAATGCTTTGGCCATATCACCTTCGCTTATTGGTTCGTTTGTCTTTCTTGTTTGCATCATACTTTCTCCATACTCTTCCACGTCGCTTGCTTGGAGATTTGTTTTTGTCGCAATAACTAATAGGTCTGATGCTTCAGTAATTTGTGGTTGTCATCGAGAATTCGCTTGTAATTGTTCTCTGATTGATGGCGTCTTTACATGTATAAATTTCCAAGGTTGTAAGCCAAATGAAGAAGGAGACAATCTCAATACTTCAAACAAAATATCTAAATCAGACTGAGTTATTTTTTTTGTTATATCGAATTGCTTTGTTGCATAACGTCGATTCAAAGATTTTATTAAATTTTCCATAATATTTTTAATTAGTTTATAAAACATTTCTTTTGTCCTTCTATTTCAACTGTCATTTCGACCGAATATAATGAGTGGAGAAATCCCTTAAAAGATCTCTCGACTATATTCGAGATGACAAGTATTTGAGATGAACTAGCTACTAGCCACTACAGCTCACACACTCTTTTACTTCTAAACTCATACTTCTAACATAATAAATAGTCTTTATTCATTGTTTCCGAGCCTTGAGATAATATCCATACAGATCAGCAGGACTAGTATCAGCAGGATTAATCATCCATTCAAATGATATCGCTTGATCAACCCATTTTTGTATAATTGATATCATATCTATAACATCAGGCATTTTCATATTTGTATATTCTTTATAATATCGCATATTATCTTTATTTAGGTTTGGAGCCACATTTACAGATGGAGCAATGCTATTTGTTTCGACAAAATATTTTTTATATATCGGTAATAATCATGCTGTCGTACCTACTACCAAAGAAGTAGAAGTATTTGGAGCAGGAGAAAGATGATATCAGAATCTGACTCAATATTGTTTTATACTATCCATCAATATTTTCCATTCTTTTTTGAGACTAGCATGATTAGCAAACCACTCTGAATCTTTACCAAATAATATTCATTTTGACCAGTCACTACCTGTAAATAGACTATAAGATCATTTTTTCTTTGCGAGAATATTTGAAGCAAGCAAAGTATGATAAGAATATTTTTCAAATAATTTATCTACATACTCCCTAGCAAAAACGCTATCATACATCATTTTATTGGTTGCTAGATGTTCAGATAATCATAAAAAACCTAGTCCAACACTCCTATATTTTTTTGCTGTGATTTCAGCTTCCTTGATAGGATAAAAATTTAAATCTATAACATTATCCAATATCCTCATAGCAATAGGCACAACTTTTGTAATTTCTTCATCTGTAAACACTTTTGCTACATTGATAGAAGCTAGGTTACAGACAACGGTATCTCATGCTTTATATTTTATACATATATTTCAATCTTCATCTACTTCTTCAATAAATTTTGATGGAGACGTATTTTGCGCTATCTCAGTACATAGTTGACTAGAATATATTTTACCTGCGTGAGAATTTGGATTGGTTTTATTTACAGTATCACGGAAAAATGAATAAGGCATACCAGTTTCTACGACAGTTTTAAGAAGTTTTTTAAATATTTCTTTACTAGAAAATTTCTGCTTAAGAACTATCCTATCATCACATTCCATTTCTTCATAAAATTTTTCAAATTCATTTCCGAAATAATCTTGAAGTTTTTTTCATGTTATATCTTCTATTTCTTTGGGATCAAACAATGTCCAATCTGCATTATTTTCAAGTCTTTTCATAAACAAGTCTGGTATAGAAACAGCTGGAAATATATCAAAAGACTTACGTCTAATATCTCCAGTTTCAGTCTGTAGATCAAGGAAATCCAATACATCCTTGTGCCATATATCAGTAGTTACAGAGATAGCTCAAGCTCTCGCTCCCAATTGATTAACAGCTACAGCAGTATCGTTAATTACTTTAATCCATGGAATACTTCATCCAGAAGCTCATTTTACTCATCTTATTGTAGATCATTTAGCTCTTATATTTCATAGATAAGCTCATATCCCTCATCAAAACTTTGAAATCTGAGCCATATTTTCTATGTTATGATATATACTTCTCAAATCATCATCTAAATTTAATTTAAAACAACTAGATAATTGATGAAAATTTGTCCTAGCATTCATAAGAGTAGGAGTAGGAAGAGAAATTTTCTGTGTAGAAATATTTTGATAAATTTGTATTGCTGTTTCCAACCTTTCTTGATCATCCTCAGGAATAGCAAGGAAAAGAGCTACAGACATATACATTTCTTGGGGAAGTTCTCGGATTATTTTATTTGGATTGAGAAGATATCTTTTTTTCATCATTAAAATACTAGTATAATTATAAGTCATATCAGTATCTTTCTTTATATATCCTCAAGCTTTTAGTATATCTTCTTTATTATAATATTCCCAAAATTTTCTATAATAAAATCATTTAGATATATAATCTTCAAATAAATCTAAGTATGAAGATGGTGAATAAATTTTATTTATATCTAGTTTTCTATTTCTAGCAGCTTGTTTCCATAGATCAACAGCGGTTAATCTACCAGCTATATATTGTCGATTAGTATTTTGTAGAGATATAAGGTTAATAGCAGATTTGCTAAGTAAATTTATAAGTTCAGATGTTTTGATTCAGTCCATTAAATATTTTTTTAATTCATGTCGTATATCATCAAATGGACAAGTTTCCAAATATTCTCAAGCTATCCTCTCATAAAGTTTTTTGATTTTAGCTATACTAAAAATTTGTGTCTTACTATTATTTTTAGTTACATAAAATTTTTTAGAATTGAGTTTTTTGATTTCTTCTGTTTCTTCTTGTTCTCTAAGTTTACTACGTTCTTGTCTATAAACTATATATGATTTTGCTATATCAAATTTACCAAATTTCATCAATGTCTGCTCTACAATATCTTGTATCTGTTCTACATTTATAAATTCATCTTCTAATAAAGTCTGACCAACATCAACAAGTTGATCTACTATATCATTTACTATAATCTGTATCTCTGATTCATCTACGATTCAGTTTGCAAGGTAAGCCTTACTGATAGCATTTCGTATACGACTAGGATCAAATTGCATAATATCATTATTTCTTTTTCTGATATATTCTATCATTACTGTATAAATTAGTGTGCTAAAATAAGATGCCGAAACTTCTTTACTATATTTTTTAATAAGTTAAAAGAAGTTTAACATCGTTTTTATCCCGCAAGAGCGGAATAGGAATTTTTTAAATTCCTATGTGATAAAAAATTATCATTATCGATAAAAACGAGACTTTAATAGGGAAAATAAGATATGTTGAGTAACACTATATGTTGTGTTGGGTTAATTCCATATATACAATATGTTGTAGCAACGTCATAAATATTGAAAAAATAAATGCAAGAGATTTTTAGAGATTTTTTCACCAAAAAATTTATTTATATGTCAAAGTATTAACAATTGTAATTTTTATGATATTAAACATACATTGACTTTATATAGTAAATATATATAGTATATCTACAAAAAATAAAAATATAAACCCAATAAAACAAAAATAAGTATGGAAAATTTTATTGAAATTATGACTCTTATCGGAGCGGTAGCATTTTTTATTATGCTACTTACTATCACATTACTAACTATATGGATGATTTATCTTTATAGAAAGAATGTAAATCAACGCCAACACGCATTGTTGCGAGGTTATCCGTTGATGGGGAAAATCCGATACATCTTAGAAATGATTGGACCAGAATTACGTCAGTATTGGTTCAATAACGATATAGAAGGGAAACCATTTTCTAGGTTTATCTTTGTAACTATCGTAAAGATGAGCAAGTACGCAAGTACTATCATTCCATTTGGAAGTAAAAGAGATTTCAATGCTGACGGATTCTTTTTACGACCTACTCCATTTCCATTAAACAAGAGTGAACTGTCAGTAAACATGAAACAAGTAGGCAGCTATGTTTATAATCTTATAGGACACAAACTCTTCTGGAGAGATGAAAAAAGGGTTCAAAAAAACCTGTACGCTTGGGGATTTACAAAAGATGATTATATTATTGTCGGTAAAAATGACGATAATCATATAATAAATCATTGGACAGTAAAAAGACCATTTGGCGCAACTGGTATGTCATGGGGAGCTCTGGGAAAGAATGCAATCAAAACCCTTTCATTGGGTGCTGCCATTAGCGAAACATGGATCAACACAGGAGAAGGCGGCCTCACTCCACAGCATCTCGAAGGAGGTGGAGATGTAATCTACCAATTAGGACCAGGATTATTTGGATCTCGTAACCAAGATGGTAGCTTTTCTATGGATAATTTCACCAAAAACATGAGCTATAAAAATGTAGTGGCATGTGAAATCAAACATGCTCAAGGAGCAAAAGTAAAAGGTGGATTTTTACCCAAAGAAAAAAATACCAAAGAGGTTGCAAAACTAAGAGGTGTACAACCAGGAGTAGATATAGAATCACCTAATCGGAATCCTGAATTTCACGACACACAATCGCTTATCCAATTCATTAAACTTTTAAAAAAGCGTAGCTACGGAAAACCTATCGGCATAAAAATCGTTGTTGGACAGGTGGAAGAGATTGACGCTATGTTCAAGCAGTTTTCACTGACAGGTATGTATCCAAACTTTATTACAGTTGATGGAAGTGAAGGCGGAAGTGGAGCTACTCATCAAGAAATGGCTGATACATTAGCATTACCTCTCTTTGAGGCTCTACCTATTGTTGTAGAACTATTGAAAAAACATGGTTTACGCGATAAAGTAACTGTCTTTGCATCGGGGAAACTGGTAACAGCAGACCAAGTAGCAATAGCATTATGTTTAGGTGCAGACTGTGTAAACACAGGACGAGGCATGATGATAGCTATGGGATGTATAATGGCTGAAACGTGTGACAGTAATGCATGCCCTGCAGGTGTAGCTACAACCGATCCGGAAAAAGAAAAAAATCTGGTAGTTGAAGAAAAAAAATACAGAGTTGCAAACTATGTACTGACAATGTGTCAAAGTTTATTTACTCTGGGTGCAGCATGCGGCATCACATCACCACGTCACTTCTCTCTCAAACACCTGGGTTATCGCAAAAATGGTAAAACAATGAGAGGCGAGGAATACATCAAATACATAATGAAAAACCAATTACCAAACGAATAAATTTCAAAAATCACAACACAAAAGGCGGATAGTTTTTACTTCCGTCTTTTTTTATAATTGGGATTATTAACAATTGTAATTTTTAAAATCTTGTATATATTAGCTTTATAAAAAATTAAGTAATAATATTTATTTAATATTATAACAATGGAAAATATAACTAATAACGACAGGCAAGAAACTATTTATTGAGCTATCACTATTTTCTGTAAAAAAGAATTAGAAAATCTAAAATATTTGGTTGTAAAAAATACAGAAACTTGAAATATAAGTTTTGTTAGTTGAGCACAAGAAGCTGAAGATAAAAATACTATAGATACTGCACAACGTGAAATCAAAGAAGAATTAAATATAGAATCAGAAAAATATAAATTAATTTCAACATCTGTTAAACATGAATTTATTTTTTGATCAAACAAAAAAGAAAGAGCATGAAAAAACTGATCTTATGAAGTATTTCGGGCCGATTGATCAAAGCTAGAAAGTATAGAACATACTAAAGAACTTAGAATGGCTACATGGATGACAAAAGACGAAGTACTAAAAACATTAAGTTTCGATGACTTAAAAGAAGTTTTTGAAAAAACTATTTGAGAAATTAAATTATAAATTTTTCTGAAACTTAACTGTCAAACTCTTACTTGTATGATTGTCATTTATCCTCATTTGATAAAATAAACCATTTGCAAATGGAGCAACAAAATATTTATTATTGAAGATTTCTCATTTAACATCTAGTATATCCATATTCAA
The DNA here is from genome assembly GCA_964435215.1 of uncultured Candidatus Peribacteria bacterium. Classification (GTDB taxonomy): domain Bacteria; phylum Patescibacteriota; class Gracilibacteria; order Absconditabacterales; family Absconditicoccaceae; genus UBA6263. The sequence goes on from CAYSXV010000023.1 coordinate 14,913, forward strand.
AGGGAAATATAGAGTAGCTTTTGTTTCCCACCATTTTTCCGTTGGATCTGGTTCATAACGTGCTGGTTGTAATGCTAATATAGACTTTTCTCTATCAGTTAAAACGATTCAGTATTTTTTTTCTAAGCTTGCTATAAAATCAAAATATTCTTGTGGTATATCAAATGAATATTTAATATTCATATCATATGTACCTGCTGGTAAATTTTTTATATCTATAACGTCTCAATATTTTTCAAGTAAGACATCTCAGATATTATTTTTTATCTGTATTTTTTTTGTTATAAATCCATCTACCTTATTAAAAGAATTATTAGTATCCCACGCATAGATATTACCAGTAGAAAAAACTGTCTGTATATTATTGGTTTTTATAAAAGTATTTAGTCATGTAGATACATTGGAAAGATATATCGAGAATAAATTTTGGTCTAAAATATCCTGAAATTGATTAACAAAATTTTTTACTAAACTTGATTTATTCTGGTCAAAAAAGTCTTTTACTTCTTTTATATATATTTCCTTCTTATTACCACGCACTTCTTTCCTTATAAGATCGACTGAAGCATTGAGAAACTGTCGCTCCCATATTTTTTGTTTGATTCACGGAATCAATTTTTGAATCAGGTCTAACCTAACAAAAATCACTCATTTTATGTTCTTATGTAAAAGTTTATCATATAATTCAGGAGTCATTGTCTTTTCTACTTTTGCCATATCATATGTTTCGTTAAACATCTTCTCATAAAGGTCTTTTATATTTTTGCCATCCACGTCACTAAATCAAAATTTATTTGCTGATATAAATCCTATCTGAGGATCAGACAAGAATGCAGTAGACCAT
>CAYSXV010000024.1:0-7696 GCA_964435215.1 uncultured Candidatus Peribacteria bacterium
CTGCTCGACCTGGCATTGTATTGGTTTCGCGTTTTACTTGAGTTCCATCTGGAAGTGTTACATTTACTCGATCATCGATTGCTGCAAGTGGTCACTGTTCTGTTCCTGTTGGTTCGTAGTTTTCTACGTCAGGCAATGTAAGCGGCAAATCAGATTCCTCTAGAGCGATAGTTTTTCAATCTTTTGTTCGCACGATTGGAAATGGTTCTCATCGATATCTTTGACGAGAAAAAACTCGATCCTGCATTTTATAATTTATTTTTTTTCATCATAATTTATTTTTTCATAATCGTGTTTGCATTTGTATAATTGCATTTTCACTAGTCAGTCATGTAAATTCTCAAGAGTTTACCAATACTCATTTTTCTGTAAATGCAGATTCTCAATTTAGGAAAATATTTCGTGCAAATTTTTGATTATGGAATACTACGCTTACTTCTTCTTTTGTAAGCCACAATATATTGTGTCTAGTTTTTTCATGCTGGGCTATTTCATCTTGTTGTTCATCTATGAGCTCAAATAAATGTGTCGTTGCTATCGCATATCTATTTTCATCTTTGTGTATAGCAAAAAACTTTGCATGTATTTCTCATGTAATCTGTTTTACATATTTTATATTTTTATATCATGTCTCTTCATATATTTCACGTATGGATCACTGGATAGTATCTTCTCATTCTTCTATTCATCATACTACAAATGATTGTCATGTCTCTCATGTAAGTAAATCCAAGATGAGATATTTTTCAGTTTTGGGATTATATATGATTGAATATGTGATGTGTCTGTGAACTGTTTTTTTATCTTCCCTAAATAAAGCCGCAGGGGTAGTATTACCAAATAATGGTGCTATACTTTGTGTGATGGGGATATTATATTTTTTTGCAAATTCAAAATCTCTTTCATCATGTGCAGGTACAGCCATCACTACTCATGTACCATAATTTGCTAGTACATAATCAGCTATATAGATAGGTGCTTTACAATTATTAAATGGGTTTATTACATAAGCTCATGTAAATTGTCAGTTCTTATCTTTTTGCAATTCTGTCCTTTCAAGTTGTGTTTTGTGTTTAGCTGTTTCCTTATATTCTTCTACGTCTTTTTTAAATTCATCAGTTGTAATCTGATCTACTAGTGGATGTTCTGGTGCCATCACAACAAACGACATCCCAAATACTGTATCGATACGAGTCGTATAAACTTCAAAAAACAATCAATTGTCATTGCGAGCCGAAGGCGAAGCAATCTTAGGGATCACAACGTTATTTCATTCCTCGCGATGACTAGTACTAGCTATGTTCATCTTAAACTGAGTTCCTTCAGATTTTCATATTCGATTTCTTTCGAGATCTTTCATAGATTCTTCTCGATTTACTTTGTCTAGTCAATCAATTAATCTTTGTGCATATGCTGTTATCCTTAGCACTCGTTGTTTCATAGGTTTTTGTTCCACTACTGATCAACATCTTTCACATTTCCCATCATCAAGATCTTCATTTGCGAGTCAAGTCATACAAGATGGACATCGATTTATGGGTTTATAATCTACATACGCCAAACGTTCTTGTTTATTTGGATCTGTAATAGGCATAGCTTTTTGTAATTTTTCATCATAATAATGATTATACATTTTCAAAAATATTGATTGTGTTCGTTTGAAAAATTTAGAATCTGCTGTATTTACGACTCTATCTCGATCATATGTACAACCAAACATTTCAAGTTGTTTTATATATGTTTCTATGTTTTTTTCTGCTACTATCTGTGGTTTCATCTTCATTTTGATAGCATACAATTCTGTTCACAATCAAAATGTGTCAAATCACATAGGATGCAATACGTTATATCATTGAAGCATTTTTTTCCTTGCAATTGCGTCGCTTGCCATGAATCATTTTGGATGTCATACATGTAATCATGCTCCAGAAGGATATGGAAACATATCGAGAATATAAAACTTTTCTTTATTGTTATCTTCCACGACTTTATAGATTCCACTTTCTTTCCATTTTTTTTGTCGTTTAACATCTAATGATTTTGGATTGGTTTCTGTCATCTTTACTATTTAGTTTAAATGTGACTTTTAAAATAAGTTTTCTATAAAAAAAAACAAGATAAAATTTTTATATTTAAAACAAAATAATAAAATCAGATTTTTTATAAGCATTTTGACTTGAAATCTATACACATATAATTATATAACCCATTACGTTTCTTATTTTTTTGTATAAAAAAATATGCTACAAGCCAAGGTAGCTCAGTGGTAGAGCAGAGGCCTGAAAAGCCTTGTGTCGGCAGTTCAATTCTGCCTCTTGGCACCATTAAATTGAAATTAAAATTAAAAATTTGGTAGGTATGTGGGCATATAGCTCAGCTGGTTAGAGCGCGTCTCTGATAAGGACGAGGTCGGTGGTTCGAGTCCACCTATGCCCACCACTAAATTAAAGTGGAAATTATCGGGGATTAGCTCAGATGGCTAGAGTACTTGGTTTGGGACCAAGGGGTCGCGAGTTCGAGTCCCGCATCCCCGAAACTAAATTAAATCTAAAACTAAATGTTAATTTGTTGAATGAGAATCTTATAAGCGTTGTCGTCTAAGTCTGACTATAAAGTCTACTTGGATAGTATGGGTATAAGAAGATCAACGTTATATCTATGGGTACAATGATCTTTGATTAAAAGGTTAATTACTTGTAGAGCAAGTTTCGGTAAATAAATGTGTAGCTTAACATCAGTTAATGACTATCGTTTATCCGAGATAGATATTTTTTAAAAAAAATCTATTGAAATTTGTTTTGAGATTCGTATTTAGTATGTTACTTGATTTTGTTTCTGAATTATTTTATTATACAGAACTTTTCTTTTTTAATCTATAATTATTATTAAAATGGCTAATAAACCACATGTTAACGTTGGTACTATAGGACACGTAGACCACTGAAAAACGACATTGACAGCGGCTATTACAGCAGTATGTGCTACAAAATGATGAGCTAAATTTATGGCTTATGATGCAATTGATAACGCTCCAGAAGAAAAAGCTAGAGGTATTACTATCAATACAAGACATGTAGAATACGAAACTGAAGCTAGACACTATGCACATATAGATTGTCCAGGACATGCTGATTATGTAAAAAATATGATCGTATGAGCTGCACAAATGGATTGAGCAATTCTAGTAGTTGCTGGTACAGATTGACCTATGCCTCAAACAAGAGAACATATTCTTTTGGCTAAACAAGTTAATGTTCCATCTGTAGTTGTATTTTTGAATAAATGCGACATGGTTGAAGATATGGATATGCTTGATCTAGTTGAAGAAGAAATTAGAGATCTTTTGACAAAACAAGGTTATGATGGTAAAAACACTCCTATTATAAGATGATCTGCATTAAAAGCTTTGGAAAATCCAACAGACGCAGAATGAGTAGCTAAACCTATTCGAGAATTGTTAAATGCTATAGATACATTTGTTCCTATGCCAATCAGAGATACTGATAAACCTTTCTTGATGCCAGTAGAAGATGTTTTCTCTATAAAAGGAAGATGAACTGTTTCTACATGAAGAATAGAAAGAGGTATTGTAAAAATGAATGATGAAGTAGAAATACTTGGTCTTGGTATGGAAGCAAAAAAAACAATTGTTACTTGAGTAGAAATGTTTCACAAATCTTTTGATCAAGCAGACGCTGGTATGAATGTATGATTGCTTTTGAGAGGTATAGATAAAGAAATGATCGAAAGAGGACAAGTATTATGTAAACCAGGTACAGTAAAAGCTCACAAAAAATTTGAAGCTGAAGTATATGTTTTGAAAAAAGAAGAAGGATGAAGACACACTCCATTTATGGGAGGTTACAGACCACAATTCTTTTTGAGAACAACTGATGTAACATGAACAGTTACTCTAAAGGCTGGTACAGAAATGATTATGCCTTGAGATAATGCAAAAATAGATGTAGAACTTATATATCCAGTAGCTATGGAAGACTGATTGAGATTTGCTATTAGAGAATGAGGAAGAACAGTTGGAGCATGAGTTATCACAAAAATTAATGAATAATATATAGACTTGCCCCGGAGCAATCCGGGACAGTTTTTTATGATTTTTGCTGAGGCAAAAATGTATATTTATTTTAAATAATTGTTTTCTATGTCAATTACAAAGAAAGATCAAGCTCCTAAATTGAGAATAAAATTAAAGAGTTATGATGTCAAAATGTTGGAATCTTCTATGGGAAAGGTAGTTTCATTGCTTATAAAATCATGAGCAACAGTAAAATGACCTATACCATTGCCTAAAAAAAGGAAACTTTACACTGTATTGAAATCCAATTTTAAGTATAAAGATGCTAGAGAACAATTTGAAAGAATGACTTATTCTAGACTTATAGATGTTGTAGAAACATGATCAAAAACAATAGAATACCTACAAAATTTGTCTATTCCTGTTTGAGTTTTGGTTGATGTTAAAGTATTTTAATTAATGAATTTTGCTGATGAAAAATACTAAGTGAGGTCTTGTAGTACAAAAAAAAGAAATGACAAGATTGTGGATTGAGGATAAACATACTCCAGCTACAATAGTTAAGATTGTGCCTCAAGAAATTATAAGATATAAAAATGAAGAGAAAGACTGATATATTTCAGCAGTTATTGGTGTAGAAAAAAAAGAGACTAAAAAAGAAAAATGAAAAAAGTTTGACTATACTACAGTAACTGAATTTGATGTTGATGATTGATTTGTTCAATCACATGAAGCTTGAAAAATTATAAATCAGGATTTATTAAAAGATGTTAAAACAGTTAGTGTTATATGATATTCAAAATGAAAATGATATCAGTGAGCTGTAAAAAGATTCCACTTGGATGGTTGACCAAAAACACATGGTTCAAAATTTCATAGACATGTAGGTTCTATGTGAAATAGAAAACCTAGAAGAACTTTGAAATGACATCCTCATGCGTGACATATGTGAGATGAAAAAATAACATTGAAAAATATTCAAATACTTGATTTTGTAGATTCTGATAAAGAAAATTTAATTATCGTTAAATGATCTTTGCCTGGTTGCTACAATGGTTTATTGAAGTTTGTTATAGAATAATATTTTATGATTTTGCATTTATGAAAATGGTATACTCTGTAGATATATATAACAAAGAATGAAAGGTTGTCTCAAAAGTACAATTAAATGAGAGTATTTTTTCTGATTCTCCTGTAAATTCAAATTTGTTACATGAACACTATTTATATCAAGTATCAAATGCTCGTGCTAGTATAGCTCATACTAAAACTAGATGAGAAGTTGCTTGATCAAATAAGAAGTTGTTTAAACAAAAATGAACTTGAAATGCTAGGGCATGAGAAAAAAGATCTCCTATTAGAAGATGATGATGAATTGCGTTTGGTCCTAGATCAAATAGAAATTATTCAAAATCTATGAATAAAAAAGCTAGAAGATTAGCTATAAATTGATTGATTGCATTGAAAGCAAAAGATAATGAACTCATATGATTGGATGCGTTTGATGTAAAAGAAATGAAGACAAAGACAGCTATATCTGTTTTGAAAAACATCTGAATAGAAAAGAATAAAGTTCTTTTTGTTATGGATAAGAGAGATATAATAGCAGAAAAGTCTTTTAAAAATATCGCTAATGTAAAATACATATTAGTAGACTACATCAATCCTTACGATTTGATGCACTACAATAAAATATTATTTTTACAATCAGCTTTGGAAAAAATAAATAAATAATTTATCAGATATAATATATAAATGACATTTAAAGAAATATTACAACAAAGAGCAAAAAAGAGTCTATCTACGAAAGCTATTAAAAAGTTTTCTCCTTATGACATTATTCTTGCTCCTATGATTACAGAAAAAACTTATAAGCAACAGGAATCTGTGAATAAATATTATTTTAAGATTCATAAAGATGCTAATAAGAACGACATTAAGGAGGCAATCATCTATTTATATAAGGTGACTCCATTAAAAATCAATGTTGTAAATGTAACATTTAAATGAAGAGGTCAGAAAAAATTAGTTAGAAAGTCTTATAAAAAAGCAGTTATTACGTTGAATAAAAAAGACAAGATAGAGATTTGAGCGTAAAGTTTTAAATATATGAAATGATTAAATGCCAATAAAGAAGTACAAACCCTATACTCCATCTAGACGTTTTATGGTATGATATGATTTTAGTGATATTACAAAAACTAAACCAGAAAAATCATTAACGGTTTTCTTGGGTAAAACTGGATGAAGAAACAACAGATGAAGGATTACATCTAGATTTATGTGAGGAGGTCACAAAAGACTTTATAGAATAGTCGATTTCAAAGGTTATGATAAAGTTGACGTACCTGCAAAGATTGTAAGTGTAGAATATGATCCATATAGAAGCGCTAGAATAGCGTTGATATCTTATGCTGATTGAGAAAAAAGATATGTTTTGGCATGGAAAAATATAAAAGTTTGAGACACTGTATTGAGCTGAACTAATGCTCCTATACAAGCATGAAGTAGAAAACAATTAAAAGATATTCCTGAAGGTATGAATGTATTTTGTTTGGAAATTACTCCATTTAGTAAATGAAAGCTTATAAAATCTGCTTGAACAATGGCAAGTATTGTTTGAAAAGATGATTTACAAAAATTGGTTTTTGTAAAATTGCCTTCATGAGAAGTGAGAAAGTTTAATGAAAATTGTCGAGCTACTATATGAGAAATATGAAATGAACAACATAAAAATGTTGTTATATGAAAAGCATGAAGACAGAGATGGCTTTGAAAAAAACCACATATACTTTGAAAAAATATGAATCCAGTTGATCATCCACATTGATGATGAGAATGACACTCTCCAATCTGATCAAAGAAATGACCAAAATCATTTACTTGAAAATTGGTTGGTTCATGAATTAAGACTAGAAAACAAAAGAAACGATCTACAAACTTTATTGTTTCTAAGAGAACAAAAAAATAATTATTTCGAATGTGTATTAAGATACAAATTTTATTTGTTTAAGACTGCTAAATAAATGGCAAGATCTCTTAAAAAAGGGTTTTATGTGAACGAAAAGATTTTGAATAAGGTTACTAAGATGACAGATTGATGAGAAAAAAAAGTAGTTAAAATATGGGATAGAGCGTGTCATATAGTACCACCTATGGTTTGATTTACTTTTGCTGTACATAACTGAAAGCAATTTGTAAGTGTTTATGTAACAGAAGATATGATATGACATAGACTTGGCGAATTTGTACCTACTAGAACATTTAGATGACATCCGTTCTAATTGATAAATCCTAAAGTCAGAATTTAAAATTAATTTATTATTTATATATTCGATTATGAGCAATACAGCTGCTGCTACTTTGAAATATGCTTTGACCTCTGATAAGAAATTGTCTTTGATGGCAAAGTTGGTAAAATGAAAAAAAGCACAAGAAGCATTGGAAGCTTTGCAATTTATTCCAAAAAGAACTGCTAAAATATTGTATAAGGTTATCAAATCTGCTATGAGTAATGCAGTAAATGCATGATTAAAAGCAGAAGATTTGTCTATCAAAACTATAGATGTTTGAAGATGACCAAAAATTAAAAGAATAAAATTTGCATCTAGATCGAGAGTAAATTATATAATAAAACATAGAGCTTTTGTGAAAGTCGTTTTA
>CAYSXV010000024.1:7796-15662 GCA_964435215.1 uncultured Candidatus Peribacteria bacterium
GATTTTTTTGTAGAAGATATAAAACTTAGAAATTTTATAGATAAAACATTTCCAAGAGTCGGTATATCAAAAGTTGTTATACGTAAAACTGCTAGAGAATGAGAGATTATAATATTTGCTTCAAAAGTAGGTGTGATAATGTGAAAACAATGAGAAAAAATAAAAAAAGCTGAAGAAACTTTGAAGAAACTTTTTTGAAAGGAATTCAAAATAAATATAAAGGAAGTTAGATTGCCAGAATTATCTGCAAGGATAATGGCTGAATTTATATCTACACAACTAGAAGCTAGAATGCCTTACAGAAAAGTAGCTAAAAATACTTTGGCAAAAATACTTGAAAAATGAGCATTGTGAGCTAAAATACAGATATGATGAAGATTAAATGGATCAGATATAGCAAGAACAGAAAAATTTATTGATTGAAGAGTGTCTTTGCAGACATTTAGATCTGATATAGATTACCATTATATGCAAGCTATGACTAAATATTGAGTTTTGTGAGTAAAAGTATGGATAGAAAAATGAACATTATATTGAAATAAAAAGAAATCAAAAAAACCAGTCAACTTTTAATAATATGAACTAAGCAAAATGTTATTAACTCCCAAAAGATGGAAATTTAGAAAAAGACATGTAAAACCCTTGAAAGGTAAGAGTGTAAGATGAAGTTATATATCTTTTTGAGAATATTGACTCAAGGCAACTACGAGTGGATATCTTACAAATAAACAGTTAGAAGCAGCCAGAAAGGTTGTTATCAGACACATTAAAAAAGTGTGACAACTTTGGTTTAGAGTATTCCCTGATGTTCCTCTTACAAAAAAGTGATTGGAAATGCCGATGGGTACCTGAAAGTGAGATGTGGATATATATGCTGCAGCTGTTAGAAAATGAAGAATAATTCTAGAATTGACTTGATTGCCTGCTGATCAAGCTATGAAAGTTTTGACGTCTGCATGAAAAAAATTACCTATAAAAACTAGGGTTATTTTAAAATGAGAGATTAGATAGTATTTTATTTTATTCACATTATTAGAAAATGAAAGGTAAGTGATTGTTTATGAAAGAGTTGTCTGATAAATGACCAAAAGAACTCGTATCAATGAGAAAAAAAATGAAATCAGAATTATATGCTTTGAAAATGAAAAATTCTATACGTTGACTAAAAACAACAAACGAAATCGGTGATACTCGCAAAAAAATAGCTAGAGTAAATACTGTTTTAAAATCTAAAATAAAGGAAAAATATGACGATAATATGAAATAAAAACATCAAGGAGCTTACTTGAGAAGTAATGAGTGATAAGGTAAGTACTACTCGTGTAGTTTTGGTTAGATCTGTTAAAACTCATCCTTTGTATAAAAAAAGATTTGTCGTGAAAAAAAAATATTATGCTCATGACGAAAAGAATGAATCGAAATTATGAGATAAAGTTTTGATAAGAGAGACTACACCGATGAGTAAATTGAAAAAATGGAAATTAATTAAGGTTTTATAGTTTTTATATTTTAGGTTTTTATAATGTTACAAAATGAGTCTGTCGTTGTAGTGGCTGATAATAGCTGAGCAAAGAAAGCTAAGATAATAAGGATAATCAAGTCTTCTATGGCAAAAAAAGCAAAAATCTGAGATAAGGTTGTTGTGGCTATTCAAGAGGCGACACCTACTTGATCAGTAAAAAAATGACAAGTTGTCCGAGCTATAATAGTTAGAACAAGAAAAGAAACTAGAAGATCAGATTGATCTTATATAAGATTTGGTGACAACGCTATTGTGCTTTTGACAAAAGATGCAAAGTGAGAACTTAGTCCTATATGAAAGAGAGTTTTTGGACCTGTAGCTAGAGAATTGAAAGATTTGTGATATAAAAATATTACAAATATGGCTGAAGAAGTGCTTTAATCAATTTATAATTTATATTAGCATTCAAAAAAGATGAAAAAATTAAAGAAATCAGATCCTGTAATCGTAATATCATGAAAAAATAAATGAAAAATTTCTACTATAGAAACTATAGATTGAGATTCTGTTTATCTTAAATGAGTAAACGAAGTAAAAAGAGCGACCAAAGGTAAATGATTTATAAAAAAAACATTACCAATACATATTTCAAATATTATGTATTATGTAGAATCAGAAAAAAAATGAACTAAAATAAAGATAGAAAAAAATTCTAAATGAAAAAATGTTAGAAAATCTAAAAAATTTAATTCTTTGTTAGACTAGTTTTATACTGTTTAAAAAAATTATGCCAAAGACGACTAAAGAAAAAAATGAGGCGTTAACTCAATTAAAAGAGAAACTTAATATCAAAAATATTAATGCTATTCCTAGAATTGAAAAAGTAATTGTTGCTTGTGGAATATGATCTTTAGTTACTAGAAAGTGACAAAAAGATTTTGAAGAATTTGAAAAGAATTTGAAAAAAATTACATGACAAAAATCACGTGTAATAAAATCAAAAAAAGCTATTTCAAATTTTAAACTTAGAGAATGACTACACGTAATGCTTCAAGTTACACTTAGAAAAAATAGAGCTAAAGATTTTTTGAACAGATTTGTAAAATTGGTATTACCAAGAGTTAGAGATTTTACTTGAGTATCATCAAAAAGTTTTGATCCAAGTTGAGTATTAAATATATGACTTCCAAATTATAACATATTCCCAGAATTAAATTTGGATGATGTAACTATACCTATGTGAATGCAGATAACTATAGTGACAACTGGTAAAAATACTGAACAATCAAAAGCATTGTTGGAAAGTTTATGATTCGTATTTAAATTATAATATTTATTGATGGCAAAGGCATCTTTGAAAGCAAAACAGTGGAGAATGTATGAACAGAGATTTATAAAATGAAAACCATTAGAAAAACCTACAAAATATTACAATAGATGTAGGTTGTGTGGTAGATCAAAGTCTTTTATAAGAGATTTTGGTATATGTAGAGTTTGTCTTAGAAAATACGCTAGGGAATGAATGATTATGTGACTTAGAAAAGCTAGTTGGTAATTTTTTTGGTTTAATTTATTATTAAAAAACAAGTTATGACTTATGTTAATGCACCAATTCATGATCTTCTTATTAGAATCAAAAACGCTTATATGGCTCGTAAAACAGTCGTACAGTGAGTAGTTTTTTCAAATTTCAAAATAAAAATTTTGGAATTGTTAAAACAGTATGGTTTTGTAAAAGATTTCGAAATTATAAGAGAAGAGAAAAAAGCTTTTATAAAGGTTTTTCTGAAACCGGTAGAAAATCCAGTTAATGATATACCTGAAATAAAATTCTACTCAAAACCGTCTAGACCTTGGTATATCAGTTATAAAGATATTAAATTGGTTGCTGGTGGTAAATGAATAGGTATAATATCTACTAGTCAATGACTTATGCCTGCACATTTGGCTAAGAAAAAGCAACTTTGATGAGAGTTGATTGCTGAAATATATTAAACGAAAAATCTCGATATTTCGAGGTAGAACGTTTAAACGCTTTAATGATTTAACATTAGTATTATGTCAAAGATTTGAAAAAAACCTGTTATTATCTGAGATTGAGTGCAGGTTACAATAGAAAAAAATATTATAAAGATAAAATGACCACAATGAGAATTATCATATAATTTTCTTGATTGTGTAGATCTAAAACAAGAAGAAAATCAGATTATTGTAAATGTATCAGATGAAAATAAAAGAAATATACGATGATTAACTAGAACCTTGATTCATAATATGGTTGAGTGAGTTACAAATTGATATGAAAAAAAACTTCTTTTGATGTGAGTTTGATACTCAGTAAAATTAGAATGACAGAAATTGACATTCTCTCTTGGTTTAGCGCATAAAGTTAATTTTGTTGTACCTGCTGATATTAAAATTAGCGTAGAACAAGATGCAAAATGAAATTATGTTATGACTCTGAAATGTATAAATAAAGAACATCTTTGACAAGTAGCTGCTAATATTAGATTTCTCAAAACACCAGAACCATATAAATGAAAATGAATAAGATATATTGATGAAGTTATTAAATTAAAGGCTGGAAAATCAGCTAAAAAATAGTTTATTTTTGTAATTTAGTTTAGATGAGAAATTTAGGAAAAAAATTTAAGCAAAAAGCTGCTAAATATTCTAGAAGAAAACATAGAATAAATTTGAAGATAAGAAAATTTACTGATAATCCTAGAGTTGTTATCAATAAATCAAATATGTTTATAAAAGCGCAAGTTATTGCTCTTGATTGAAAAGTATTATCTTGTATTACTGATAAAGGAGCTAAAGGAGATACAAAAACTCAAAGAGCAGAAAGTGCTGGTATGACATTAGCAGAAAAATTAGTAAAAATATGATTGATGGAAATATCTTTTGATAGAAATTGATATCTTTATCATGGAAGAGTAAAAGCATTTGCAGAATGAATGAGAAAGGGTTGAATAAAACTATAATACCTGCCAATAGCAGATAAACTTTATATTATATAATTATTTTTAATGAGACCAGAGACTTGAGGAAAAAATAAGACACAAAAAGAATTTGAAGAAATTTTATTGGAAGTAAGAAGAGTTACTAGAGTTACAACTTGATGAAGAAGAATGTCGTTTAGAGCTACTGTTTTGGTTTGAAATAAAAAATGAAAAATCTGAATAGGTTTATCTAAAGGTAATGATGTAACTTCTGCTGTGAAAAAAGCTTCCAATGAAGCATATAAAAATATGTTTTTAGTTCCTATTACAAAAGCTGATACTGTGCCTTATCCTATAGTGTTAAACTATAAGGCTTGTTTTGTTAAACTTTTACCTGCTTCTGCTGGTACTGGTTTGAAAGCATGATCTTCTGTAAGATCTGTTTTGGAACTTGCATGATATGGAAATGTATTATCTAAAATCATATGATCAAATAATAAATTAAATAATGCTATTGCTACAATAATGGCTTTATCAAAATATAAACACGCAGATCATTTTAATACTTTGCATGATAAAAAAGCTGATAAACAATTACCAATCGAAGATGCTGCAGTTAAAAAAGAAGTTGTAAAAATGATGGATACTACAGAAACATTAAAACCTGAAATATCAAAAGAATCAGATGTGAAAGTTGAAAAAACAGTTACCGCTAAAAAACCTGAGCCTAAAACAGCAACTAAAAAAACTGATACTAAACCAACAAAATCCAATAAATAATAAAGCTTTTATTCACAAACATTGTAAAAAATGAAGTTACATAATTTAAAAAGAAGTACTGGATTACAGGATAAATCAAAGAGATTATGAAGATGAAATGGTTCTGGTAAATGAAATTATTCATGAAAATGACATAAATGACAGAAAGCTAGATCATGATATTCTAAAACTCCTGGTTTTGAATGAGGACAGACATCTCTTCTTATGAGACGACCTAAAGGTAGATGATTTAAGAGATATTATAAATTGGTCGATGAATATGTTGTTTTGAATGTTTCTGATTTACAAGACGATAAAAGAATTTCAAAATGAACTGTTAATAAGCAGTTATTGAAAGATTTGTGATATATAAAAAAAATATCATTGATGGTAAAAGTACTTTGAAGTTGAGAATTTACAAAATCTTTGGATTTTGAATGAATAGAATCTTTTTCTAAAACAGCTATCGAAAAGATTGAAAAAGCTTGATGAAAAATATTGGATAAAAAGTCAGCTTAGGCTGATTTTCTTTTATTAAAAAAAGACTACAATGTGGGATAAATTTACAAAAACAGTTAGTTCTGTACTTAAAAATAAGTACATTATGGATAAAATATATTTCACCTTAATTATTTTGGCTATATATAGGTTATTGGTTTTTTTACCAGTACCTTTTGTAGATATTTCTGCTTTGATGGAAAGGACAATAGCTCCAGATAGTTGATGACTCGGTTATTTTGTAATGCTTTTATGATGAGCTTTAGATAGTTTTTCTATTATAGCAATATGATTGGCGCCATATATCAATTCATCTATCATTATGCAGCTTATGTGATCTGTTATACCTCAACTTGAAGAACTTACTGAACAAGGTGAAGCGTGACAAGCTAAAATAGCTCAATATACAAGATATCTATCTGTGCCATTAGCATTTTTACAATGAATATGAATGGTATATTTTATAAATTATATGTTGTGAACTACAGTAATACAGACTACTTTACCAAACGTTTTGTTGTCTGCTTTTGTAATGACTGTATGAGCAGTATTGCTTATGCGATTGTGAGAACTTATAACAGAAAAATGAATCTCAAACTGAGTTTCTTTACTTATATTTTCATCTATAGTTGCGTGAATGACACAACAAGTTTACAGTGATGTAAGTTGATCTAGTAGTATTATATGAGTAATTATATTTATGTTAGTTATAGTACTTGTACTTATACTATTATCTATATTTATATTGAAATCTATAAAAGAAATACCAGTTATTTATGCTAGGAGATGAAAGGTAGAGCAGACATCTAGTCTACCAATACCTATGAATCCAGTATGAATGATTCCTATTATCTTCTCTATAGCATTTGTATCTTTCCCATATTTATTATCAAAAATGATAGTCCAGTTTCAACCAATGAATACAAAATTGGTATCAATGGCTAATCGGATAGAAATGAACTTAAATATATATTCTCAGCAACCATGAATTTGGGCTATAGTGTTTTACTTTATTTTGATAGTAGCGTTCACGTTCTTCTATACTATGATTACATTTAGTCCAGATAAAATATCTGATAATATCCAGAAAAGATGATGATTTGTACCTGGTATTAGACCATGAAAGGAAACTGCAAAATATATAAATGGTATACTTATGCATCTATGTTTATGGTGAGGTATATGACTTGCATTGATATGATCTTACAGTTATCTTATAAATTATCTTCCATTTATACAAGATATAGTACAAAGTATAGGTTCGTTACCAGTTGTGGTTACATGATCATGAGTGATTATCATAGTATGAGTTGTACAAGATATTATGAATAAAGTACAAGCAGACTTATTGATGCAAAAATATGAAAAATTTGATATAGATAAAGTTTCTGATAATTTAAGAACATTATAAAATATTAAGACGTCGAAAGGCGTCTTTTTTTATTAAATAAAATAATATAAAAATAATCTGACTTGAATCTTATTTTTTAAATGATATATTGAGTCTGATAATATTCATTTATTAGTAAAATTTTAATGCGTGGTTTTGGTATAAAAAAGCAACAAGATAAGCCATTTTTAAGTTGATTTAAATTTGTTAGTGTGATTTATATAGCATTTCTTGTTATATGTTTTTCTATATTTTCATTCTATTCCAATATTACAAAAATAGTTTTTTCAAAAGATAAAATAGATGTTTTTAAAGAAGATCTTAATCAGATTGCTTTTTATTTTTGGAATTTTGATAAGGAAGTTTCCAATTTTATTATAAAACTCGATGAAGTAGTACAAGACTATGTTAAGTGAGATAATGTACTTATCACCAGAGCAGATGATATAGATGAAATATGGTTATATATAAAAACACATAGAGGTTACTTACGTAAATTATGATTTTCAAACTATGATTACTTGATGAATTTTGTTTCAAAAGCATGGAATTATAAACAAGAAATATTTACATTACTAGGTAAGGATAAACCATTTAATTATCTTGTATTGTTACAAAATACAAATGAAAAGAGGCCAAATTGATGATTCTTTTGATCGTTTGCATTTATAAGAGTTTATCAATGACATATTGAAACTTTAGAAATTGTAGATTCATATTATCCTGATTTTATAGCTTACAATACACGTCTTAAGATACCATCATGGTCTACTGCATTTTTATCTGATCCTCAGATATGATTTATATCTGCA
>CAYSXV010000025.1:0-15531 GCA_964435215.1 uncultured Candidatus Peribacteria bacterium
GGATCTTTTGGTAAGAGAGCTACCTTTATTTTTTGGTCTAATTCTTCCAATTTTAATTTTGCTTCTTGTAATTGTTGTCTTCACATATCTAAAATATCTGAATCAGATTCGTTTTTGATTATATTTTCAGCTTCTTGTAATTGATTATTATAGTCTTTGTATTGTATAGAAAGATTATAGGCCTTTTCTAATCAGGACATTTCTTTTGAAATTGCTACTACTTTTTGTTGATCAGAGACTATATTTTCGTCCATCATTTGATTCCTTAGAGTCTCATATTTCTTTATAATTGATTGTAATTTATCTAACATTAGCTTTTAAGTTTAAAAATTTAAAAACATTTAAATGATTTTTGTGTTTTTAATCCGCTAATAAAAGATGTTTCAGAAAATAGTAAATAATATATTAAATATAAATTGTGTTGCTTGTGATATAAATGGTCATATAAAAAATAATACAAATATAAGTAAAAAGATTCAATATCTTTCTAAATTTTGAGAATTTTCTTTCAAAAAAAATTTTATTATCCTAAATCAGTCTAATGGTGGTATGGGAATAAGGTTGAAAATAGCCAATGCTATATTTAATATGCTAAATTTTATCCAAAATAAATTTATTATGTCTATGTTTGATTGAAATATAGACGTTATAGGTAATCATAATATTTTAGAATAAATCAGAATTATAAATATTCATATTATAGCTAAAACTAGATTTGTAGCTGGTCATCAAAGAGCTACTATAAGCTCTCATTTAAATGGATTTTTATAATACATCGGATTTACTTGTACTGGTTTTCCTCGTCAAAAATTCACTAAAAAAATCATTAGAAATCATATTGGATCTATATGTTTTAGAGGATTGGGAGTCAATCTTCCTTGTAGTTTGGGCGTAGGATCTCAAAGTTTATAAGAAATATATGCATGAGCATATTCATGCAATCCTATAGATACTGCTAGTATAATTGCTAATTGTATTATGTTTAATACATCCATTTTTATTTACTTAAATTTTTTCATATAAAATTTCTAAAATTGGATATATTTCGTAATCTATTTCAATCTATTTTAACATTTGATGTGATATTTAAATTTTTATATATCCTTTTCCTTCGGTTATATTCATAAATACTATCGTATCATGTCTGGAATAATTGTTTTGATATATCTGGTTTTAATTGTAATTTTGTGAAAGTATTTCAAAGTATTATAAATGGCATATCCTGAGCATATATTTCATTTATTTGTCATATAGTATTTTCTGTATTTCACTTGAAGTAATCTTTTAAAAATCATACCATTTTACTATTTGTATATTGAGATGGATTGATATTTGGTTTATCTATACTAAGTAATTTTATGATATCATTTTTGAGTCATACATCTATGTTACTTATTACTATATCATAGTTTCCAACTGTTAATTTTCATTCTAATTGGTTTGAATCATCAAATCATTCAAATACAAAGTTTTCTATAATATCAAATTTTTTGAATATTTCTTTTAATCTATTTACAACAAATATAGAATTTGGTTCTTTGAAATAAATTACAGTTAATTTTGGCTCAAGTCATATTTCTCATGATCAGACTTGATTGCTTATTAAGTTGTATATATCTAAACTTAGTATTGTCTGTTTTTTTCATTTTAGAGTTCAATAGAAGTTTATTTTATTTAATCAATTTGATAATTTATTTGGACGTAGTGAAATCTCTATAAGTTTTTCTTTTGCTGAATATTTTTCTGGAGATGTTTCTGATCCTGTATTGTAATTAATGCTTATTTTATCGTATGCTTTATCTATGTTTATATTTAAATTGATATTTCAACTTAAATTTTCTATATAAAATGTGGATCTATTATTTGTTCAATTGATTGATATTTTATCTGGTAATTGTTTTGTACCTATATCTAATAAATCTTCTTTAGTGATAGCAGATCATAGAGATATACGGTTTATAAAGCTTTTTATATTTTCTCACTTACTTAAGAAATAATTAAACAAATCTCAATTATCTTTTTTTATGTAATTCATATAATCTCAATTAAAAAAATTACTTATTATAAGTCATCATAAGGCTCTTCTAAGTCTTACACGAGATTTTTCTGATTTTGTATTGAAAAATATAGCCATTAATTTTGTACTAAGAAGATTTTTTGTTATATAAACATCTATTTGTTGTGGATTAACATATGCATCTACTATCGAAGATTTTCATTGACTTATATTGTTTGAAAATTTCTCGAAAGATTCTAGATTCTTTACTTGATAGAATCATAATTTAGTATCATCACATTTTCATAAATCGAATATCAAGCTATAAGGATCAGATGCTTGTGGCATTATTTTTCAACAATTTGAAAAAACAGGTTCTATAGAAAAATTTTGTTGATAGTTTTCTATACTATCGTCTATAAGAGCGTGTTTTGGTAATATATAGTTTGTAAAGAATAGTGTATTATCTATAGAGCTTTGTGGGAAAATAACTTTTATTTTATCTGTTTCGTTTAATACTATTATATCTTTATATGTGTTTAGTGGTTTTACATTCCAAATATTGTTTTTGATAATTTCGTTATATGTAAAAAATATGTCTTCTAACATAATAGGTACTCAATCTGACCATTTATAATCTCATGATAATGATATGTAGTATGTTTTATAATCATTTGTTTTGATATCACATAGTTTAT
Organism: uncultured Candidatus Peribacteria bacterium; assembly: GCA_964435215.1. Classification (GTDB taxonomy): domain Bacteria; phylum Patescibacteriota; class Gracilibacteria; order Absconditabacterales; family Absconditicoccaceae; genus UBA6263. The sequence goes on from CAYSXV010000025.1 coordinate 2,695, forward strand.
TTTCAAATTCTATATTTCAATTTTTGTCTATATCGTAATCCAAACAACTACTAAAAAGAAATCACTGATAAAAAAGACTTTGTCGGTCATTTTTTAAATATGGCAAATAAGAAGTAGTATTAAATATTCATTCTACAAATGTTCATCATTTTGTGATAACTTCTTTAGATGATGATCGTATATATTGATATAATATGTAAATGCTTATTAATAACCATAATATCAACGATATAGAGAAAAAATATCTTAAGGTTCTCTTTATAGATTTTTTTTCTTTAAAGTAAAACATATTATTTAGTATACGGTAAAACTAAGGCTATCAGAGCAAATATTACTCAAGATACTACTGCTACTTGTTTTAGTTTTCATTCTATTGATTTTTTGCTTCAATATTCGTTTGATCAAGAAAGTCATCCAATTCATAGTCCTAAACCTCATTTTGGAGACATCATCAAAACAGATCATATAAACACGATTCAGCTTAAAATCATAATTGTTATAAGTGCTATTCTCATCTTTTCTTATATAAAAAAATAAACTGTATTGTAGTCTATCTATTTGCTTTTGAATTTCAAATAGAACGATAATTATATATAAGTCAGGATTTATTGTATATAAAAGTATTTGAAAAATGATTGTCAAAAAATACAATGCTTGTGTTTATAGCATTAAATTGTATTATGATTATTTGAAATAAAGAAAGTACAAATACTTTAGTGAAATATTTAGATAATTTTGTAAAAGAAGAAAAAAGGTCCATACCTTTTTTTATTATATCTTGACCAAAAAATATAGGTAAAACTACTTGTATAATTGATCTTATAAAACAATATTTGGGACAATTTTTTATGCAAGATTTTTTGTATATTAAAGATTTGACAGATAATATAGGTTTACATAATCTAAAAGTTAGAACACCCAAAGAAAATGATAAACGTTTTTTGAATATTAATGATAATGAAATATATGAAGATTTGTGAGTCAGAGATATAAATTTACGACTTCAACAATCCAAAATATGACCCTTTAAAACTGTTCTTTTGGAAAACATAGAAAGAATGGTTCCTGAGGCTGCAAATGCCTTTTTAAAAACATGTGAAGAGCCATTGGCTTGAAGAATAATTTTTGCTACTACCTCACATCAATCACAATTATTAGATACTATAATATCAAGAGCGATATTGATAAAATTTCAAGAATTGAGTAATGATGAAATGATTCAATTTATGTCTGAAAAATGATATTTTCAATGAGATGAAGAGTTTTCTAAATTTGTTTGTCATATGGCTATGTGAAGACCATGAGTTGTAGTGAAACTTGATGATATATTTCAAAAAAATGATTGATTAAAACAGGATTTTATAAAACTTGTAGATATTTTAAGTTCAAAAAAATCAATATTTTATGCTCAAGATATACTTAAAAATTTAAATAATAATGGTTATATAGATTGATTTATTGATTGATGGATTGCCTATTGTGTTGAAAATGATATGTTTGATCAGGCTCAAAGATGGCTCAAAGTAAAAAAAATGATTAAAAATAATGTAGGTATAGAAAACTTAATTTTATATGGAGTATTATAATTAATATTCTAGAATTATATTTATTGGTCAATCGTTTTGACTATCTACAAGCATCATAGCTCCAAACTCTCATGTTTTTATTTGTATTCAGTATTGTTTTATTTTTTCTATAAGGTCATCGTAGATTCTATTTGCATCTTCGTATCAAGCACTATCTGTGAAATCCAATTTTGTACCTTTTTTATTTGATCAATAAAGCGTGAAATTAGATATTAATAAAATCTGCCCATGAATATCATTGATAGATTGGTCTATTTTGTGAGTTTCTAAATTATGAAAAAATTTTGTTGATCATATTTTATTTACAAATTTATCTATTTTCTGTGAATAATCGTTTACATCTTCTCTACTTACTCATACATAGATAAGAAGTCATTTATCTATCTTGTTTGTAATATTTTTTTCTACTATATGTACGCTGGCGTGGTTTACTACTTGGATAAGAAATTTCATATTAATTAATTTATATAAATTATTCTTTTTTTTGATATATTATTTCTGGATTTAGATTTACAGAAAAACTATCTAAATCGAATATTTCTTTGAATAGTTGTTTATCTTCTATGTTTTTAGCTGTATCTATTTTATTTAATTCTTCGTTTCAGAATATTCCTTGAATTTTTTTGAATCAATTGATAAGTATAGGAGAACTCAGTAAAGCTAGATTCTTGACTATGTATAAAAGAAACTGTAAATCTGAAATAGCTTCATCTTTTGTAGCTTCATCTTTATATTTTTTCCAAGGTTCAGCTTTGGTTATGAATTCATTGGCTTTTTGAACTAATCTATATCGATCTTGTAGATATCATTGAATATCAGCTTTTTCTAAATAATTTTTTTCTAATAAATGTCAGTCAAATCATAATTCAAATAAATTTATTAAATGATTATCGTCTTTGAAGTTTTCTAATTTTGTTTTACTTGTTTTTCATGCTTTGATATTATATTTTAAACATAAGCTAGTAACTCTATTTACAAGATTTCATCGTCATCATATAAGCATACTTTCATAAATATTGTTTAATCTTTCAATAGAAAAATCTCAATCATTATTTAAAGCGACATCATAGAGTAATTGAAAGCAAAATCAGTCTCTTTCCGTAGTCTCTAAAACTTCTAAAGGATCTACTACATTACCCGTTGATTTACTCATTCTTGCTCAATTTAAAGTTAAGAATCAATGTACTAATAATTTTTTTGGTAATGAAATATCTGCTGATAAAAGCATTGCCGGCCAGAATGCAGCATGAAATCTTAAGATATCTTTTCATATTAAATGTATATCTGCTGGTCGTGTTTCTTGAAACTTTTTTTCATTATTTTCATATCATTGGCCAGTTATATAATTTGATAATGCGTCGCATCGTACATACATTACGTGTTCTGGATCATTTGGTACTGGTATACCTCGTGGTAGTGTTTCTTTAGGACGAGAGAAACTGATATCTTGAGCGTTTTTTAATCGTTCCAATATTTCATTTTTCCTAGTTTCTGGATAAATTTCATAAGTTTTATCTGATATAAGTTTTATCGTTTCTTCCTTATATTTTGATAATCTGAAAAAATAGTTTTCTTCTTCAATAATTTCAATATCCAAAGTTGGGTGATCAGGACATTTTTTATCAACCAGTTCTTTTTCTGTTATAAATTTTTCACATCCAGCACAATATAGTCATTTGTATTTCTGTTTGTAAATATCTCATTTTTCTACTAATTTATTTCGTAATTTTTGTGCTCATGGATAATGTAATTTAGTATCTGAAGTCCTTATGAAATTATCATAAGAAATTGATAGTTTTTTGTATAGTTCTTGGAATACTCAAACATTGATATTTAAAAAATCCATAATTTCTTTTCATTCATTTTGAGCGGTTCTTCGATTTTTTATTCAGTGTTCATCTGTTCATGTTTGGAAGACAACATCTTTGCCTATAATCCTATACATTCTAGCTAGAGCATCAGCTTGTACAATTTCTAAAGCATGTCACATATGTGGTCTTGCATTAGGATAGGCTATTGCTGTAGTAATATAGAATTTCTTGGTCATTTTATTTAATTATAAATTTAAATCAGATTTATTAATATAGATTGTTTTGTATATTTTCAAGTTTTTTAATATCAACTTATACTGTCTGTGTCACAATGTTCTGGATCATTGATACATTTATCTAGAGCCGTAGCTCTTTCAGCTCTTTTCTGAGCAAATTTCATTGTAGCTTCAAATGTTGCATCTGTAATCTTTGAAACTGTACTTCCAAATACTGGTACATATTCAGTGACTGCAGTTAATCAATTTTGTAGAAGAACAGCTCATTTTAAAACTTTTGCTTTATCTGCTGTTATTTTTCATTGAGCAACTAATGTATCAAAACTATCCATTTTGCCATACACAGCATTTACTTTGTCATATGTTTCTTTTAATTTGTTATATTTTTCTTGTATTGCTCAATATTCTTCTGAGGCTTTGTCATATTTGTCTTTCATCCATTCAAGATTTTTTAAACTTCGTTTTAGCTTGTCTCATCAATTTTCTTTTATCCAATCAGCAGCTTTTTCTTTCATGGCGTCTGTAACTGCATCTTGTCATTGTTGAGCGAGGTCTGTCATTTGATTTTTTACTGCATCTACAAGAGTATTTGCATCTTCATCTATTTCTTTCATAAGTTTTTGTTTCTCTGCAATGCCTTTCATTTTATCTAAAAGAGTAATTACATCAGCTGTTGGATTTGCTTTTTTGAATTCAGTATATTCTTTAGCAACCATAGATTGTACGTCTGTATCATCTATACCATCCATGACTTTTTCTCTTTGATCTTTTATATAACTTGCTCTTTCTGCTGCTGATAGGAATGGGAATAGGGCTTTCTTTGCTTCCATTTCTTTTTGTAGTTTTGTTTTTAATTCATCATTATCTGGATCATTTTTTATTTGATCTGTTAAATCATCTATTGTCTGATCTTTCATTGTAAGAGCATTGGCCGAACGAAAAGTATCATTACATTCTTGATATCTATCTTTTCACTTTAGGCGGTCACATCATTTAGGATCATTATTTTCATTGATTACTTCAAATATACAATCGGCTTTCGTATATGACATTTCTCATCATTTTATTTTGTTGCATATATTGTAATCTCATAGCTTTGCTGCTACCATCATATAACATTTATCTCTTGGAGGATTAGATCAATATTCTTTAAATTCTTTTCAAGAGATTTTATTACATTGTGAAATATCTCATCAACTTAATGCTTCTGCTTGATAACAATGTTTGCTATCTGGCGAATCTTCGCATGGATCTTCATCTCGACATCAAGCCAGAAAAATAAGCGAAAGTAGAGATAGTGATAGAAGTATTTTTTTGGTCATTGTAAAAATTTAAACTATAAAATTAATCAGAATTTATTTAAGTTTGTTTTAAAGTCAATGAAGTTTTTTGTCACAAAATGTCTAGTATGTCGTATTTACTAGTGTTAAATTGTTTCATTGTTATATTGTGACATTGAAACGGTGAAACATTCTTACCCCCTTTCTAGTAATTATGAATAATTTTAAATTCAACCACACATCAATTCTTGTTGTCGAAACACCGGTGAATGCGTGAATGTTTTGTGATTGGAGAAAAAATTATTGATTAACAATAGAGAGGATAACCTTAATTAAAGATGTAGGATGCTAAATTAGCAAACTAAAATATAAAGTACTTTTAATAGGATAAACCTCTCTATGTGTAATAACTAGGGGGGTTTTATTTTGTTTGGGAAATTATAAATTGAAAAGTTTATATAAATAACTAAGATTTATTTGTTTAAATTATAATAAAATGCGTATGCTTATTGTAAAAAATGTAGAAAAAATTTTTAAAAAAAGAATCAAAGTCTGATCTTGGTTTAAAAATATATTTGCTCCGAAATATGAAAATTTTCATGCTTTAAAATCAATTAATTTTGAAATTAATCAATGAGAAAAGGTTGCTTTTATCTGACCAAATGGAGCTTGAAAATCTACAACTATCAAAGCGATTCTTGGTATACTTCATTATGATAAATGAGAAATAAAAGTCCGAGGTATGGATCCTAGAAAACAAAGAAAAGAAATATCAAAATTTACTTCTTCAGTTTTTGGTCAGAGGAGTCAGCTTCTTTATCATTTGCCTTTGATGGATAGCTTTAATTTTTTCAGAATAATTTATGATATTCCTCAAGATGTTTTTGAAAAAAGATTAGATAGATTTGTAACAAGATTTGGAATCCAAGAGTTTATAAATCAACCAGTTAGAAAGCTTAGTTTAGGTCAGAGAATGAAATGAGAAATCGTAGCATCTTTGCTTCACTCTCCTAAAGCAATATTTCTTGATGAGCCTACTGTAGGGTTGGATATTATAGCAAAAAAAGTTTTATATGAGATATTGAATGAAATCCACAAAGAAGAAAATATTACTATTTTCCTTACTTCACATGATCTTAAAGATGTAGAAAATTTATGTGATAGAGCAGTCGTAATAAATAGATGAGAAATATTGTATGATGGTCAGATTGAAGATCTTATGAAAACATATGCTAATAAAAAATTTATAAGTTATAAGGAGAAGTGAAGCTTAGACTGGAATGATATAGAAGTACCAAACGAACCAAAATTTGTAGAAAGTGCAATCAAAGAGTTGTATGAAAAAAAAGAGATAGAGGATTTGGAAATACAGAATGTACCTTTGGAAGAAATTATTGAACAGTTTTATAAATAGATGTAATTGATCTTTTAAAAAAACTCTGACTGAAAACAGACAGAATCTTGGGTTAAGTGATTGTTAATCTTTGGACAATTCGTCGAGTTTAAGAACTTTAAAAGCTTGTTGATAGGATGTATTAGTTTTGTAAAGTTCGTTTAATTGTTTTGGTCTTTTTTTATGCCATGGATTCATGAACTTAACCATCAAAAAAAGAACTAATAAAAATGTGCCCATTGCTATCAAAAAAACTCCTTTAATTTCTAATTCTTCTCCTAAACTGCCAGTTAAACAAGCTAAAATAATTCCTAATGAAATAGAAAGAATTTTATTTTCATTGTCTCGTGTAGTGATTTTGTACTTTAGATTGTTGTATTCGTTGTCTGTCATGATTTATTCCTCCTAATTTTATTTATATTTTTAATACATATAGTTATTTTATATAAAAAGTCAATTATAATGAAAAAAAGCTTAAATATTTTAAAATTTGCATTTAAAGAACAGTTAGAATATAGATTGAACTTTTTTCTAGGGATTATCACTATGGTGATAAACGATTTTATCTTTTTAGCGATATTTGTTATATTCCTAGGATATTTTACTGGTACATGATTAACTTTCTGAAATTTCCTTTTGATACATTCGATTATAGCATTTCAATATGCAATAGTTAACTGAGTATTTTCAAATATATGAGATTTGCCAAATATTATAGAAGAATGAAAACTAGATTATTATTTATCTTTTCCGATAAATACTTTAAAATTTATTGTCTTATCAAAAATAAAGGTTCATAATCTATGAGATGTTTTATTTGCATTGGTCTCTATGATTATATATGCACTATATTTCTTTGAATGAGCTTGGTATGTTTTTGTATCAAAGTGGTTTATTATAGTACTTATTGCTTTAATATTTGCTGCTTGATTATTTATTATGATATGATCAGTATCTTTTTGGCTTCAAAAATGATCAAAAGTAAGAGATCTTTTTCAGAGTTTTTTCTTGGTTTTTGGTTCATATCCACCTACTATATTTAAATCAGATAAGTTAACTTTTATACTTATATCTATGATATGACTTTATCCTTGAGTATATTTACCTTATCAAATGATTATATGAAGAGCTAGTATTTGGAATCGAATTATATTGGTAATATCTAGCGTACTGATGTTTTTGATCTGAATATGGATATTTAAAAGATGACTTAGAAGATATAGTAGTGGGAATCTCGTAGTACAAATGTAATAAATTTATTTATTTTTAAATGTGATGCTTAAATATATAAAAATCTGATTTTATTTTGTTAAGGAGATATTTTATTATTCTTATATGCTTATATTGGGTAATATACATTTATTGTTCCTGATATTTGTGTTAACTAATCTTGCAATTTTTGGAGCCAATGCAAAGGGAGTCGATAATATAGCTGGTATATCAATATGACTTTATGCTTGGTATGTTTTCATTACAGAAATAGTAATGACAAACTGGAAGGATCAGACTCTTATAGATGATGTAAAAAGTTGAGCAATAATAATGTATCTCAATAAACCTATTCATTTTGTATGATTATATTTTTCTCAAACTTTTTTCAAAAATTTGATTAATATTCTTGTTGTTTGAGTGTTTTGTTGAATTGTTTTATTCTTATTTTTGTGAGCATTTCCATGGTTTGGAATAACTAATTTTGTTTTGTTTATAGTATCATTTTTGGTTTGAATATGACTGTTGTCTTTGATGTCACTCATGATAGCTATGTTTGCATTTATTCTTGAGGATAGTACTTTTGTAAGATTACTTATAAACAAGTTATATTTTATATTTGGATGATTATTTTTCCCATTGGATATATATCCTCATTGGTTGAGAGTAATAGCAGAATTTTTCCCTTTCAAATATTATCTGTATGCACCAGCAAAGTTTTTTTCAACATGAGATATGAATTTTTTCTGGACATATTTTCCTATCCAAATTTGTCGATTAATAGCTATGTTTGGAGTGATATTATTTATGTATAATAGGGCAGTTAGGAAATTGGAAATTAATTGATGATAAGAAATTTTAAACGTTCTTTATGGGGCTTTTCCAGCCCCAAAATCCAGGACCAATATTTTTGACTTGATTCAAAAACATTGGATAAAAAAATCAAGTCGCACAAGACGCGAGTTGTGCGACATGGTTTGCTTAGTCGATGTGTGTATTCCAGCTTTGACTTAATATATGAATATTGCTAGGAGATTTTATTGTAAAAATAATTTAATAAGAAAAAAATCCCGCAATTAAAATTTTGGCGGGATTTTTTTGATTGAAAACTATTTTATTTCATACATTTTTTTTCATTTTAGATTATCTAATGCCATTTTAATTTTATCTTCTTCATTTGCATACATTACATAAATAATATCAGTTTTTTTTACTTTATCTCAGATTTTTTTATGTAGATATAGTCATGCTTGTTCATCTATAGGTGATCATAATGTTCTAGTAGTAGAATTTATCAGGTGTAAATCTATAGCTGTTATTTTTCAGTCTTTTTCTGCTTTTACTTCTTTTTTAAATTTTCATAACTTAAGTTCTTCAGATTTTATATTTGGATTTTTTCATCATTGAGCTTTGATGATTTGTTGCATTTTTTTCCAAGCTTTACCAGACTTTAATTGTTGATAAGCTAGTTCATATGCTTTTTTTCATTTTGCCATTCAGATAAGCTCTATTACTTTTGAACATAAATATACTGCTTTGTTTTGTAAATCTATAGGTCTAAGCTCATGCTGTTGAAGTACTCTAAGAACTTCTCTTACTTGAAGTGCTGGTCATACTCATGCTCATATAGGTTGATTTGCTTTTGTGATTTCTACATGGACTTTCATTCATAGTCTTTTACCTACATATTCATATTTTTTCTTTAACCAGTTTGCAGTTTTCATATCTGGTACTTTAGCTGTTGGTCATATAGGAATATCAACAAGTGAGTGGTTGATTCACATTGCGTATTTTTTTGCCATTATACTTACTACTGTTCTTGAATATGATTGCATACTAAGTGGATATGCTACTTTTATAAGCTGTTCATCTGCTGGAGCAAGATCTAATCATCCTCCTCGTACTAAACAACAATTTTCTTTTTTCACAAGATTCTCTATTTCTTTTTTACTAAATGATATATTCATAAGAACATTTACACATTCTCATGTAGCAGCTGGTGTTGTGATTGATTTTGAAAATGTTTTTGGCATTTTAATTCACAATGAACTTAACAATGGAATCATAATCATTGTAGTTTCATTACCCGGTATTCATCACATACAATGTTTATCAGCTACTATTCATTTGAATTTTAACATTTCTCATGTTTCTGCCATAGCTTTTGCCATCATATACATTTCTTCATCAGTAGATTTATAAAAGAATCCTATTGATGAAAAATATGTTGTAAGTGTCTCTGTGAAACGGTTTGTGGAGATGTCTTTCATTATAGCTAATATTTCTTTGTAGTCTAATTTGATTCATTGCAAAGCCTTTTTGAGTGAATCTAAAGATAAAGAACTATTTTTTGTAAATGAAATTCAAACCATATGGTCATTTCAGATTTTATATTTTTTATAAACGTCTTCAAAAAATCATATTTGACCTGGTTTTACCAAATGATTGGTTAAATCTACGTTTAATACTATTTCTTGTCACTTGTAGAAAATAGATACTTTATCCATTGCATTTATACCATATTCTCGAGCTTCTTGCTCATTTAGGACTACAATTAAATCTTCACCATCTTGAATGTCGATTAATTTTGTTTTTGCGTGGAATACTTCAGACATAAATTTTATTAAAAATTTAAAAATTAAATCATTTCAGATTTTTGAGCAGCATTTACTTCTTTATCTTTTTTCTTTTCAAAAAATTCAATAGCTTGAGCTAATTCTTCGTGATCTTTTGCATATTCGTGGATATCTATTCATTGTTTATAAGCCTCACATGACTGTACAAGCGCAGTAGCTCATTTTTTTGTTCCTCATGGATGAGCATGACAACCAGCTCACATTGTTGTTATAAAATCTACATTTCACATAACATCTATAAATGGCTTTAGTAGTGTAGGATTGAGTCATCATGATATTATAGGACAACATTTTTTGATTCATCTTCGAGAATCATCTTCTAATGTAAGATGTTGATGATGATCTTCTTGAACTTCTTTTATTCGATCTTCATCATTTTCTGGTATTTTTCATCGTGATTGATTAAATATATGACCAGGAGCTACAAGTCAAAAAATATTATGAGCAGCTGTTACATCTTCTTCAGGTGTTCATGCCATTTTACCTACTCATGCTGTACCAGTATGGATTCATGAAGCACCGGCTAATCTTGCAAATTTGGAAAGTACCAAAACTGAATATCATATAGGATTTTCTGGTCTTGTAAATGCACCGTGTCAAGCTCTATGAAAGTGAATAAAGACGTCAGGATATTTTCTTCTCAATGTCTGTACGGCCATCCATCAAGCTGTTGTTCAATCTATCAAGAGAGCATAAGATCATTTTTCCATTCCTGAATTTACTATCATTTCACATCTTGATATCATTGTATCATAGTCTGGAGCTGAAACATTAAATGAATGTACTTTTTTTTGTCCAGTTTTTTTGACTGCTTTTGCCATAGCTTCTTTTATATGATCTACCATTTTATCGTATGGACAAAAATCTTGATCTGCTTGTGGTTCATCATTTTTTACAAAATCTCATCATCATACCCAAAAATCATAAGCAACTTCTGCATATTCAGCAGATGTTAAACCCATTTTTGGTTTTACTATTGTTCATAGTATAGGTCTGTCATAAACGTTTAGATATTTTCTCATGTCGTCCAATGTATAACTAGGTCAATCGTATTGTTCCAACATTGCTGGTGGAAACCATATATCTAGAAGCTTAAGCGCATTAATTTCTTTCATTCAAAAAATATTTCATGCAATATATGTCAAAATATTCTGAACATTTCATCATCTATCAAATAATCTTCGTGGGTATGCTATCCATACAAGATTTTTTTCTAAATCTAATTTATAAACCAAAGCATTTAATAGTTTAGAATAAGCAGTTTCTGTCTGTACTAAAAAGTTTGTACCGGTACTTGATTCTGCCGAAACCTCACACGCTGCTTGTAAAATATTTAATTTTCCACCTGGTATAAGATGAAAACAGGCCAGCATATAATCACCATTTTGGGGATCTTTTAATTCCATATTAATATATGCTTTTTGATGAGGATTAAGGGTTTCTATAAGTTCTTGAATAGTCATTTTATTTATATATTTATTTAATTAAAATTATATATGTAATTTTACTTAGTTTCATTTTTTTGTCAAATTTTCTATTGTTTTGACATCCATGGATAATTTTTTGTAATTGCTTTTTTTAGATCTTTGGGTTTAATAATTCAAAATTCTGTAATTATTCAGGTAATGAATTTTGCTGGTACCATATCAAAAGCATAGTTGATGATTTCCAATCCTTTCGGAGCTTCTGGTCGTAGTTCCTTACCGTCTCTGATTTCTATTGTAACTTTATTTTCTGTATCTATTTTTAATAAAGATCATACTATATAAACTGGTATATTTGAATGTCGAGCTGCCATTGCTATAGCAAAACTACCTATTTTATTATAAACATTTCAATTTAGTTTTATTGCGTCAGATCATATTATTACCATATCTATATCTTTGTGCGATTCATAAAGATTATCAACAAAAAAAGGTGCTGCATCATCTGTTATCATTGTATCTTTTACTCATGCTTTTATGAGATCATTTGATGTTTTTCTTCACTGATATAGTGGTCTTGTTTCGGTATTATATACATGTATATTTTTTCACTGTTTATCAGCTGTTGTGAGTATTTTTATCACAGATCAACTATGGCAATGTGTCATAATATTGTATCATTTTTTTATAAGTTTAGATCAAATCAATGGTCTTATTTTTTCTTCTTCAATGATTTCATTTAAATAATAATTACATGCTTTAGACAGTTTTTCTTGAATTTTATTTAAACTTAATTTTTGTTTTAAAAGTTTTTTATATTCTGATTTACAATATTTTAATCAGTTAAAAAGCATTGGTTCTGTTTCTCTAGCTTTTTGAAGTAGAGTAGTAGCTTGATTGAAAAATTTATCGAAATCTGAAATAGATCAGAATTTATTTTTTTTAATTTCTTTTCATAAAATATCTATTGCGGCTTTCGCAATATTTGTTGCTCATTGAATAGTTATGGTTTTTATATTGTCAGCTGTTTTAATGATTTGTGATAGATTATTCATACCGGTATTAAAATAATTAAAATTTTTCTTGTTGTAAATCAAATGATTTTATTAGATTATATACTGATTTATATGCTTCAATATCTCATATTCAGCTTCATTCTCTTGTAACTCACATATTCCAAAAACATCATAAAACTTTGTTCATATTGTCATTCAAATATTGTGGATTCTTGTAGATTGTATTATAAAATTTATCAAAATCCA